>CAYLQE010000001.1:0-133223 GCA_964385835.1 uncultured Muribaculaceae bacterium
CTTGCCTTCCATTACAGGAGGAAGGGCGATGTCGGCGAAATGCTTCATGCTGAGGAACCACTGCTTGCAAAGACGGGGCTCCACAACCGTATCGCGGTTGCGCTCAGAATATCCTACCTTGTTGTCATAATCCTCCACTTTCTCCATAAGTCCGGCTTTCTCCAGGTCTTCGGCGATAATGCGGCGCACATCCATGCGGTCCTGGCCGACATACAGGCCGGCAGCCTCGGACAGCGTGCCGTCCGGATTGAAGATATCTATGATCTCCAGATTATGGGTCTTGCCCAGCGCGTAGTCGTTCGCGTCATGAGCCGGAGTTACCTTGAGACAGCCCGTACCGAACTCTATATCGACATAGCGGTCCTCGATTACCGGAATGACCCTGTTTACGAGAGGGACGATGACCTTGTGGCCGTGAAGCCAGCGGTTCTTCGGATCTTTCGGGTTGATGCACATGGCGGTATCGCCCATGATAGTCTCGGGACGCGTGGTGGCCACCACAGCATAGTAATTGCCGTTCTCATCCACATGAAGGACCTCGCCCTCTTCGCCTGTAGGCTTCACAGGATTGGTATCCGCGTCCGCCACATAATAGCGGAGATAGAAGAGCTTTGACTTCTCATCCTCATATACCACTTCCTCCGTACTGAGCACCGTCTGGGCCTTGGGATCCCAATTCACCATGCGGAGACCCCTGTATATGAGCCCTTTGTCGTACAGGTCCACGAACACGCGCATGACGGACTCGCTGCGGGTCCCGTCCATAGTGAAGGCAGTGCGGTCCCAGTCGCAAGAGGAGCCGAGTTTCTTGAGCTGCTCCAGGATGATGCCGCCGTGCTCCTCTTTCCATTCCCATGCATATTTGAGGAACTCCTCACGGGTAAGATCCCTTTTCTTTATGCCCATGGAAGCGAGCTTGTTCACCACCTTGGCCTCGGTCGCTATGGAAGCGTGGTCGGTGCCGGGCACCCAGCAGGCATTCTTTCCGCTCATGCGTGCATGACGCACCAGCACATCCTGGATCGTATTGTTGAGCACATGGCCCATATGCAGGATACCCGTCACGTTAGGCGGCGGAATCACTATCGTGTAAGACGGACGGCTGTCCGGTTCGCTGTGAAAGAATTTGTGGTCCAGCCAGTACCGGTACCACTTGTCCTCTACCGAGGAGGGATTGTATTTGATATCGAGTTCCATTTTTACAAATTGTATAATCTCGTTATTTTACTGCGGTTTCTTTCAAAAGGGCGTACAGAAGATGGGTCGGCAGACCCATGATGGTATAGAACGAGCCCCTGATCGACTCTATACCCACAAGACCTATCCATTCCTGGATGCCGTACGCGCCGGCCTTGTCCAAAGGGTTGTATTTTCCGATATAATGTTCTATCTCCCCGTCTGTCAGGGTGCGGAAAACGACCTCGGCGGTATCAGACAGCGTACGTGTGCCGGCATTGCAGCGCACCGATACGGCGCTTATCACCTGATGGGTCCTGCCGCTGAGCCTGCGGAGCATCGAGCGCGCGCCTTCCTCCCCTTTCGGCTTGCCCATGATCACGCCGTCGCATATCACTATGGTATCGGCGCTCACCAGCACCTCGTCGTCTTCCAGAGGACGGTGAAAGCCGGCCGCCTTTCCTTCGGCGAAATAGGCCGGAACATCGCGGGCATCCATACCCTCGGGCACGATCTCCTCGAAAAGAGTCTCCTTGTCCACGGTAAAATCCAGCTCCATCTGCTCCATGAGCTCCTTTCTGCGCGGCGATCCGGATGCGAGAATAAGTTTCATATCACTAAAACGATTTCTTGTAAAGCATGTCGTCCAGGAACCATTTGTCCTGGGACCTGAGCACCTTTTCCACTATATCGCGGACGAAGCGGCGTCCTCCGTCGCGGTCCGACACATAATCGGCGGCGGCCAGCACCTCCTCCACGGCATCCGCGGGACACACCCCGGCTCCGCATGCCTTCAGCACGGGGATATCGGGAAGGTCGTCGCCGCAGTACATCACCTGGTCATAGGACAGGCCGTGACGTGTGCAGTAATCGTCGAATTCCTCTATTTTCCTGCGGCTGCCCAGATATATGTCCTCCGGCCTGAATCCGCAGCGCACAAGCCTCTGCACTATGACACCTGAGATGCCTCCGGTAATGACGCCGAGACCGAGCCCCTGCATGGATGCGATGCGCGTCGCCATGCAGTCCTTCGCATCGTATCTGCGCAGCAGGTCGCCGTCAACGGCATATATGCCGCCGTCGGTGAAAATGCCGTCGACATCGAAGACTATTGCCTTTATGTCCTTAAGATCAGTCATCTTACGAGCGTGTTCCATTGCCCTGGATCGGAAAACCCGCGCTCTGGACATCGTTCAACGAAATCGCACCGTTCTGCGACTCGTACTTCATCACATTGTCCTGCAACGCGAGAAGAAGACGTTTTGCGTGCTCGGGATTCATGATAACGCGGGAAACGACCTCCGGCTGGCTTATGCCGGGAAGCATTGCCGCGAAATCCAGGATGAACTCGCTGCGCGAATGCGTGATGATGGCGAGATTGGAATATCTGCCCGCTGCTACCTCGGGCTTTATATTGATTGACAGTTCCTTTTTTTCTTCCATAATTTCATATATAATAACCTGCAAATATAAGCATTTTGAGGGATTTTATATAACTTTGTCCGTTCAAATATGAATGAATTCCGCATTATGAAAAAAATGACATTGATTTTATGTGCCGCTCTCACGGCGCTCGCGTCATGCAGCCGCTATGAGACAACCGGCGGTGATCCGCTGGGCACAAAGGTGTACACGCTTGACAACGGACTGAAGGTCTACATGTCAGTGAACAAGGAGACACCGAGAATCCAGACCTACATAGCGGTCAAGGTAGGCGGCAAGAACGACCCTTCCGAGACCACCGGTCTGGCACACTATTTCGAACACCTTATGTTCAAGGGAACCCCGAATTTCGGAACTTCCGACTATGAGGCGGAGAAACCCATGCTCGACGAGATCGAGGCGCTGTTCGAGACCTACCGCAAGACCTCAGACGTGACGGAGCGTGCGAAAATCTATCACCGCATCGACTCGATAAGCTACGAGGCTTCGAAAATCGCTATTCCGAACGAATACGACAAGCTCATGTCCATAATCGGAGCCGAGGGCACGAACGCATGGACATCACATGATGAAACGGTGTATACGGAGGACATCCCTTCAAACCAGATAGACAACTGGGCACGCATTCAGGCCGACCGCTTCCGCAACACGGTGATCCGCGGCTTCCATACAGAGCTCGAGACCATCTACGAGGAGAAGAACATGAGCCTTACCCAGGACAACCGCAAGCTGTGGGAGGCTCTTGACAACGCCCTGTTCCCTCACCACCCTTACGGCACGCAGACCGTCCTGGGCACTCAGGAACACCTGAAGAACCCGTCCATCACGAACGTGAAGAAATACCACGACACATATTATGTTCCGAACAACATAGCAATATGCGTCGCAGGAGATTTCGATCCGGACTATATGGTGAAAACCATCGAGAAATATTTCGGCGACTGGGAGCCGAATCCTGACATTCCGGAACTTCAGTACGTAAAGGAAGAGCCGATCACCGAGCCTGTCACGAAAGAGGTGTACGGCCTCGAGGCGGAGAGGGTCGCTCTCGGCTGGAGGCTTCCTGAGGCGAAGGACGTGAAGAACACCGCAATAGCGCAAATCGCCGCATACATTCTCTACAACGGCCAGGCTGGTCTCATAGACCTTGACGTGAACCAGCAGCAGAAGCTCCTCTCGGCGTATGCAGGCAACATGACGCAGCCCGACTACAGCGCGTTCCTTGCAATCGGACTTCCGAAACAGGGACAGACTCTGGACCAGGTGCGCGACATTCTTCTCGAAGAGGTTGCAAAACTTCGCGAAGGCGACTTCGATTCCGAGCTTATTCCTGCTACAATCAACAACATACGCCTTGAAAAGATGCGCCAGCTGGAAAGCAACAAGGCACGTGCCGGCCTGTACATCGATGCGTTCATCAACGGCGTGGACTGGAAAGTGGCCGTAAAGGAACTCGACCTGCTCAAGGGAGTGACAAAAGAGGACGTGGTCGCATGGGCAAACGAATTTCTCGGAGACAAAGCGTACGCCGCGGTCTACAAGCGTCAGGGCGAGGATAAGAGCGTGCAGAAGATTTCCGCTCCGAAGATCACCCCTATCGAAAGCAACCGCAACCTGCAGAGCGCCCTGCTGGCGGAGATCGCCGCTACCGAGGTCAGGCCGATAGAGCCTGTGTTCGTGGATTTCAGCAAGGAGATGAGCCGGTTCAAGCTTGCGGACAATGTGGATGTTCTCTACAAACGGAATACGAGCAACGAGATTTTCGACGCAAGCTTTACATACAACACGGGCACCGCACATAACCCTATGCTCGGAATCGCCGCGGACTACATCAGCTATCTCGGAACCCCGGAGATGAGCGCGGAGGAGATCGCATCTAAAATGTACGCTCTCGGAGGCTCGTTCAACGTATATGCCGGCGGATACTCATCAGGAATATCGTTCAGCGGACTCAGCGAGAATATGAGCGAGATTCTCGGCATCGCTGAAGATCTTGTGTACAATGCCGTTGCAGACGAGGAGATACTCGAGAGCCTTAAGGAAGACATCATCAAGAGCCGCGGGGATGCGGTGAAGAACCAGCGCAGCTGCTTCAGCGCATTGCAGCGTTATGTGTTCGCAGGCCCTGAATATATAGCGAAGACCACCCTCAGCAACAAGGAGATAATGGAACTCAGGCCGGAAGACCTTCTTGCCGCGCTGCGCGAGGCATTCTCATACGGCCATGAACTCACATACTACGGTCCGATGAAGGAACACGAGCTCAGATCCGCCATTCTCGAACATCACAGGATAAATCCTGACGGCGAGGTGCTGCCTGAGCAGCATACCCCTGACTATAAGACGGAAGGAAACGAAGTGCTGATGGCCCAGTATGACGCGAAACAGATTTATTATTTCCAGTACAACTGTTCCGGAAAAACGTATGAGCCTGAGAAAGAGGCGGTGATAAATCTCTACAACGAGTATTTCGGAGGCGGAATGAACGCTGTCGTGTTCCAGGAGATGCGTGAGGCCCGCGGCCTTGCATACTCGGCATGGGCGGTTCTTGACAAGCCTTCGTTCGCCGATGAAAAATACTGTTATTACGCTTTCATCGCTACACAGAACGACAAGATGCGCACCGCTGTCGAGGCGTTTGAAGAAATCATCAACAATATGCCTCAGTCGGAATCCGCTTTCAAAATCGCCAAGGAAGGATTCATCAGCCGTCTGCGCACCGAAAGAATCGTGAAACAGGGCGTGCTCAGCGCATACAAGGAGTGCCGCCGCCTCGGACTGGAGGAGCCTATGGCGAAGCAGGTGTTCAGCCAGGTGCAGGACATGACTCTCGATGACGTATGCGCATTCCAGCAGGAATGGGTCAAGGGACTTGATTACAAGTATGCGATCCTCGGCGACATCAAGGATCTGGATACCGGGTACCTCAGGACGCTCGGCCCTGTGAAGGTCCTCAGCCAGAAAGACATATTCGGATATTGATATCCGTTTCCCGATAAGTAGAACGTCCCGCTCAAATGACTTTGAGCGGGACGTTTTTATAGGATATGGTATGCTTAGAAATAATGCACAAGCTCGAGGGCGAGGGTGTGGCGGAAAGAAGTCTCGTGGACTATACGGTTGATCTTGCCCGAATTGCGTCCGTAATTGACATCCCACTCTATCATATCGTCGAACAGATAATAGGCACGCAGCGCCGTATGCGCGTTGAGATCATATTTCACGCCGGCACTGGCCCTGTATCTGTTTATGTAATTCCGGAACGGTTTCACGCGGATGTTGGCGGCGGCACAGGCTTTCTGATAGTCCTTTGTAGTATTGTCGTCCCCTGTATCGATGTAAGGCGCATTCAGAGAATTGTAAAGCTCGAAAGAGACATAAGGCGTCAATGCCACCATCGGCACCTTATAAGACAGCTTCACGCGCGAACGCAGGTAAAGGGCCGGATTAGCCTTCTCCTTTACGTTTACGCTGTCGCAGGAATAGTTGCACTGCACAAGCTCGCGCAGCTGCAGGCGGAAGTCCCCCATCCTGAATGTATACGCAAGTCCGAGCGAACCCCTGTGCTGGGATTTGAACGAGCTGGACTTAAGCCTGCCCAGATATGAATATCCGGCAATGATATCGAAACGCTTGAACGGCGAATAAGTGATATCCAGAGTGGTTTTGGTGCGGTCGAAGACATACGGCGCCGAAGTAGATGCACGCAACTCCTCGGACAAGGTGATATCCAGGCCTTTCACCGGCTTGTAGCCTAAAGTCACTCCCATCCTGCCGTCAAAGACATTCTCCTGTTCCTCCCAAAAGCCCACCTGCTTCTCTTCCTGTGCGGAAAGGGAAACGGCAGCGAGCAACAGAACGGCAAATGCGGAAACGATTCTCTTCATACCGTCTAAAATCTTCTCACGGAATCCACCGGATTGTACGTGATGCCCTCTTCCATCTCATATGTGACCTCCAGCAGGCAGCTGTCACGCAAGAAGTCGACAGCACCGACCTGTACTGAAAGAACGTTCAGGCCAAGACGCTTCTTCAGGTCCTCGATCAGTTCGCCGCGGCGCTCAGGCACGATAAGGTCTATCTTGTCGTAACGTACGGACTTGTGGCCGATTTTCTTTCCTTTGCGCACGCCGTCGCCTATCCACAGCATGATCACGATCAGGAAGTTGGCGGCGAAAAGCTCCGCATAAGAGAGGTCAAGGGCGAGACCGTTGATGACCGAAAGGCCGATGATGACGAAAAGGTATGTCATCTCACGCACCGGAATGGTGTCGGTCCTGTACCTTATTATACCGAAGATCGCGAACAGACCCAGAGTGAGGCCGATTTGCAGCTTGACGTTGCCCATGCAGTAGATGAGCAGGAACATCACGGCGCTGAAAATAAGGAAGGTGAGGCTGTAGTCGCTGCTGTGGCCCTTTTTAAGGTAGAAACCGCGTACCACGATAAGGCCCATGATAAGGTTGAACGCAAAGCGCAGTACGAGATTCAGGAAAGAAACGCCGTCAAACAGAGGCGAGCCGAGAAATGAAAGGGTGCCCCCCATATCGCCGAACTCCTCGGCGATCGTAGGGTCGAATTCAGGCATTGCCTGAAGGAGGGAAAACAAGTTTGCCATTTAATATCTTTTTTAATGCAATGATTCTTGGTTTGAAACGGTTCAGGCGTATATCAGGCGTGGTGAGCATGATGCCTGTGCAGTATTTGCTGAACTTGGCCGGCATGATACGCATGTCCAGCAATATGTTCAGCATGCGCGAAGGTTTGTTGCCGTCACGCTTAAGCTCTATGACCACTATGTCCGAGAGGTCGTAGTCCAGGCCAGTACGCGGATTGTGGAATGCAAGCCCCGTGTCGATGGTGACGCGCTCGGTCTTTTCCTTGTTCACCAGAGTGATACGCCTGAAAGAAATGCGGAGCGCCGGACTGAGGCTGGCGGTATCCCAGAAGCACAGCGGCTGCACGAAAGCATTGGCCGCAGGGTCGTCCATGAAGCGGTCGAACAGTTCGTACGGAAAATTTACCCTTTTTTTCTTCGTACGTCCCTTGTTGGTCTTGTTCTTAACTTCTATGAAGGTGTCGCCTCCTCCGTCCACATAGCACCTGGCGCGGATTTTCTGTCGCGGGGCCTTGCCGGCGCGATGGATGCGGAACGCGCTGTAATCCGCCGTATCGTAATACAGCGTATCATAGGTCGCAAGCCGCACATCCCCTATCTCCTGCACGTAATAGTGCTCGCGGCAGATATCCAGCAGTTTCCCGAGCTGGCCTGCAGGAGCACAGAATTTGGTATCTATCCTGTTCATCAGGGAGATACCTTTCATCTGCATGAGGGTGATAGGCTCGAAATCAGTCAGTGAAGACGTATTCATAGGTCTTTATCGAATACAGCTTGCCGTTAGGCAGATAATTGTACTGATTCTTCTTGGTGCCGTCGGAATTATACTCGTATTTGCGGATCCTGACAACCTTGTCCCTGTCGTCATAAACCACTTCTTTCACCACGAGACCGTTTTCGCCGTAAGTGGTGACGATGCGCTCTTTCTGACCGTAGCGGGCAAACTCCGTAGAGGATGTTTTCCTGCCTTCCGAGTCATATACAGTAAGGTGATCCATCCATCTGGTACCTCCTTTCTGCTCCACGTTCCACTCTTTAACGGTAAGATTCTTGCGCCTGGCACGCTTGGCCAATGTCTCAGGGCTTACTTCCTGGGCATACGCTGCAATGGCGAAAGCCAGAATAGCTGAAAAAATTGTAAAAAAACGTTTCATATAAATGTTTTAGCCGCCAAAGTTATGAAATTTAAAGCATAAAAAAAAGAGTCCGCCGAAAAAGCGGACTCATCTCGTATTTCCAAATATTTACTTATTTGGCAATTCTTATCAGCATTTCCAAATACTTAACTTATTTGGCAATGACACGTGCCATTTCACAAACTTTGTTTGAGTAACCCCACTCGTTGTCATACCATGATACGACTTTAACGAAAGTAGGATCGAGCTGGATACCTGCCTTTGCATCGAATACTGATGTAAGAGGGCATCCGCGGAAGTCTGTAGAAACAACGCACTCGTCAGTGTAGCCGAGCACACCTTTGAGCTCGCCCTCTGAAGCCTCTTTCATAGCCTCGCAGATAGCCTCGTAAGTAGCCTCGGTGTTGAGTTCTACTGTAAGGTCAACTACAGAAACGTCTGAAGTAGGGACACGCATTGACATACCGGTAAGTTTGCCGTTAAGCTCAGGAAGAACCTTGCCTACAGCCTTTGCAGCACCTGTTGATGAAGGGATGATGTTCTCGAGGATGCCGCGGCCGCCGCGCCAGTCTTTCTTTGAAGGGCCGTCAACGGTCTTCTGGGTAGCTGTAGCTGCGTGTACTGTAGTCATCAGACCGCGTTTGATACCGAATTTGTCGTTGAGCACCTTTGAGATAGGAGCGAGACAGTTGGTAGTACAAGAAGCGTTGGAGATGATGTCCTGACCCTTGTATGTAGTGTGGTTAACACCGTATACGAACATTGGAGTAGCGTCTTTTGAAGGAGCTGACATGATAACCTTCTTAGCGCCAGCCTCGATGTGCTTGCGGGCTTTCTCGTCAGTAAGGAAGAGACCTGTAGACTCAACCACTACGTCAGCGCCTACCTCGTTCCATTTGAGGTTTGCGGGATCCATCTCTGCAGTAAGGCGGATTTTCTTGCCGTCAACCACGAGGTAAGAACCATCGACAGCGATCTCATGTTTGAAGATGCCGTGAACTGAGTCATATTTGAGCATGTAAGCCAAATAATCCGGATCGAGAAGGTCATTGATACCTACAACCTCGATGTCGTTAGAGAAATTCTCTACGGCAGCACGGAAAACCATACGGCCGATACGGCCAAAACCGTTAATACCAAGTTTGATCATAATTTTATTAAAATTAAAAAAGTTAGTTTTCTTTAAAAGCAGGACAAATTTACTAAAAATACTTTGAATTTGCTATATTTGTGAAAAATATTTTATGCGTTACTATATCATAGCGGGAGAGGCTTCGGGCGACCTTCACGGCAGCAATCTTATGAAAGGGCTTTATGCAGAGGATCCGGATGCCGTAATACGGTTCAGAGGCGGGGATCAGATGCTCAGGGTCTGCAAGGCTATGGGACGCAGCGATGACCCTGACGCCGGGATGGCCCGCGATTACAGAGAAGGCGCCGTCATGGGGTTTGTCGAGGTGCTCGCGAAAGCCCGCTACCTGCTGAACGACATGGAGGAATGCAGGGAGGATATATTCGAATTCGGACCGGACGCCGTGATTCTCATCGATTATCCGGGCTTCAACCTGAGGATCGCGAAATGGGCCCACAATATGAAATACAAGGTATTCTATTATATCGCCCCGAAAGTATGGGCCTCGCGCGAGGGCAGGATAAGGCAGCTGAAAAAATATGTGGACAAGCTGTTCATCATATTCCCGTTCGAGAAGGAATACTTCGGACGGAACGGAGTGGATTATATTTATAAGGGAAATCCGCTTATAGACGCGGTCGACTCATCCCCTGCCATGGCCCAGAGCCGGGATGAATTCCTGCAGGAAACCGGAATCCACCCTTCGAAGCATGTTGTGGCGATGCTGGCAGGCTCCCGCATGGGAGAGGTCAGCACCATGATGCCTCTGTTCAGGGAGACGGCGGCGATGCTGCATGCCAAGCCTCAGTTCAAGGACCATGTCTTTCTGATTGCAGGCGCTCCGGGCCGCAAGGAGGCGGATTACGGAGACTACGACAGATCGTATATGAGGGTAGTGTTCGGCAAGACCCAGCAGATAGTCCGCGCCGCCGATGCGGCCGTGATCAACTCCGGCACAGCCTCGCTGGAAGCCGCCCTTCTGGGTACCCCGCAGGTTGTGGTGTACAGGATATCTTCCGCTATTTCATACGCGATACTGCAGATGATAATGCGCGTGAAATACATCTCCCTCGGCAATCTCTGCCTTGACAGGATGGCGTTCAAGGAATTCTACCACAAGGAAGACTGCACGGCCCGGAACGTGGCAGCGGAACTTGAAAGGCTTCTTGTGGACCAGCAATACCGGCGCAGGATGCTGGCCGACTATGAAGAAATACGCCGCTCCCTTGGAGGCCGCGGAGCTTCGAGGGCCGTTGCCCGTGAAATGGTGACCCTGCTAAGATAAGGGCGGCCGCTATCTGTAACCGTTCAGTTTTTTCCAGACGAACTGGCTTATCTTGAAATAAGGGGACCACAGCACTTCCGAGGTCGCGAACATCACGAAACGCGAGAGGTGCTCGTAACGGTGCAGGGCCTTTTCAAGCCTGTTCTGATCATGACGCCATTTGTTGCGGCTGTCCGTGCGCCCGAAATTGCCGGCCTGCATTATCTCCGACAGCAGGAACCTGCCCTTTACGGGATCAGGCCTGCAAAGCATATATTCGTCAGGGATATCGAAAAGCAGCTTCAGCACGTGCATTACAGACGGGACGAAGTGTCCCACACCCAGCCGGCACAGCTGTCTGTAAGCCTCTTTCCGCTCCTGCTCATCCGAATTCATAAGCACAAGATAATAGTCTACAAGCTGTCGCAGTCCCACGCCTTCCATAAGCACATGCCTGAAAATGTGCACCATGTTGAAGACGAGGCCGAACCCGGGCAAGGGCGTGCAGCATCCGAGCCTTTCATTGAAATTCCCGAACTGCACCGGCGCCTGTCCGCGGAAATATTTCCTGATGCGGGCATTGTACAGAGGGCTGTTCATCCATGTGGGATAAAAGTGCACCTCCAGCGGCGTCCTGTTGCCCGGCACGTATACATCCACATGATGATACCATATCTCCCCTGTCCTCCATCTGCGGCGGACAGTATTTATTATATCCTTGCGGCTGCCTTCCACCCAAAGGTCTATATCGCCGCTCTGCCGGTATTCCGGATGCGGATACAAGAGCGACAGGCCCTGCCCCTTCAGCAGGCACGAACGCATGCCCATGGCCCCGAACTCCGCAACGATCCCGCGCATCTGCTCATTCACGGCCGCATTGTTCGCCGCTATTTTTTCGAGTATCAGCGCCATCCTTATCTTCACGCGGCGCGGAGGCAGCTGCTCCTCCGGCAGGCTCATGGCCGCCTGGTATACGAGACCCATCACGGCATGTTTCTTTGCGGTCTTCATCACCTCCTCCCACTGCCTTTCGGAAACGGGGGCTTCAAGCCGGCCTTTTCCTTTGACGGCGATATTCAGAAGTTCGATAAATGCTGGAATCATCATAAATCCGGAGCAAGCGGTTCTAAAGAGCGTTTATCTGCGTGTCCATCCACTTCAGCTTCGCCTCATACGCCGATATGAGACGACTTACCGCGGCATCATATCCGAGATTCTCGTCACCGTTGACATTCTGGGTGATAGGCCACATAGCTATGTTCAGCCTGTCGGACTCCCGCAGGCCCGAGGATAGCTCCTCCACATAGGACGGAATCATCTCAAAGCCGGGCCTGAGCATATTCCAGCGGTCCTTCACCATGGATACGAACTCCTTGTCCTTGAACAGCCTTGCATAATACAGCCTCGATTTGGCCTGAAATTTCGAAGTGGTCGAAGGCGTGAAAGTGCCCCAGTCGTAATCCCATACCGGACCGGCTTTCAGCTTGCCGCCGAGATCCTTGTTGAAATACACGCTCTTGGGATGCTTGATCTCCTCGTTCATGGTAAGCTCGTTGACAAAGAACCAGTCTATGACGGATTCGAGGTCAAGATACTGCTCGAACTCCCTCGCAGCGAATTTCCTACTGTCGTACAGGGCGAGCTCCATGGCATTCACATACTCGACTCCGTACCTGTACTGATCGGCGTTCAGATCCCCCGGGTGCTTGAACTGCCATGGGAATCCTCCGCGGGAAGAAGTGAACTTGTATTTTTCATCGAAATTGGTGTCAAGTTCGAATATGTATCCGCCAGTGATTGCCTCGGGATCAGTGTCTTCCGGAGACATCTCATTGATGGCCACACGGTTTTTGTCGATTCTTATCTGCTCGCACAGATAATAGTTGCCGGCATGCCTGCCGTTGAAGATTAGTTCCACGAACCTGCCAGAAGGGGTCCATGCAAGCCCTGTACAGCGCGAGATCTCGAACGCCACGGCATTGCGGATCAGCGTCCTGTCCATCCAGTTTGCCATAAGGCACCAGCGCTTGTGCTTCGGCATGCCCAGTATCGTGCTCCTCTCGGGCAGTCTAACGGAATATGGCTTCTTGGGATAATTCCATGTGGAGTTTCCCCTGCCCTTCATCTCGATCGTACCGTTATAGTCGACAGTGCCGTCTTCCGCCACGATTATCATCGATACATTCCCCGTCCATTCCGTCTTGCTGCCGATCGGTTTCGCTCCAGGAGTGTCGATTATCACCGTTGCGAGTCCGGTCGAGGGAATGGTATATTTGTAGCTGATTATATCGAAGGCTCCGGATGTGACGGTGCCGCTGTCTCCCGATTCCATAACGTAATCGAGCGTCAGTACAAACCTGTTGCAGACGTAATAATCCCTGATGAGGCTCCTGATATTCACGGTCATAAGGCCGCTCTCCACATAATCATCGGCAGGATGCGGTCCGGAAACCGAAAAATTCGCGGCTTCGGGGAGATTTCCTTGTCCGTCCGGTTCCAGAAGACGCGGATTTGAATATGACGCGCCGGTGCAGGAGACCTTGACGCCCAGCGAAGCCGATGACGCTGTCCCCATGTTCAGCGGGCTGTCAAAGCACAGTTCCAGAGTGATATCCGGCTCCGGCGGAACAACAGGAACTACAGGTACTACATCGACGCACGAAATCGCGAAGGCTGCGATAAAAAACGCGGTTAATATTTCAGACAGTCTGCTCTTCATCATCCCTATGTCAATATGCCTGTTTGTCACCGGTCAGAATATGGCCGATGGTCATGAAAAAAATCTTGATGTCAATGAAAATCGACCAGTTCTCGATATACCAGATATCGCAGCTTACACGCCCTTCCATCTGCTCCAGGGTCCTGGTCTCGCCCCTGAATCCGTTCACCTGTGCCCAGCCGGTAAGTCCCGGACGCACCATGTGACGCACCATATATTTATCAATCAGGGCATTGTACTGCTCTGTATGAAGTTCCATGTGAGGGCGCGGGCCGATGAGGGACATGTCTCCCCTGAACACGTTTATAAGCTGCGGAATCTCGTCTATCGAGGTGCGGCGCAGAAAATCGCCGAACCGTGTCTTGCGCGGATCGTTCTCGGTGGCCTGCAGACGGTCCGCGTCCTTGTTCACCTTCATGGAACGGAACTTCAGCATGGTGAAAGGCCGTCCCTTGTATCCCGTGCGTCTCTGCCTGAAGAATACAGGGCCCGGAGACGACAGCGAAGTGCCTATGGCGACAAAAACGAATATCACCGGAAATAACGTAACGAGCAGAATGCCTGAGACAAGAACGTCTATGCTCCTTTTCACAAAACGGTTCACAGGGTTGGACAGAGGCTCGTTGCGCAGGCTGATGACAGTAATGCCGCTGAGCGTATCGTATGTCATAGAGCGGCTTACATAGCCGTCCATATTGGGCACATAGTAGAATTCGACGCAATAGTTGTCGCAGATGCGGATAATCGAATTCACGAGCACGGTCTGCTCCGCAGGGGAGATACTGCAGTAAAGGTGGTGCACTTTGTTGTTCCTGAGGTATTCTTCGACCTCCGCGACGGAGCCGAGGACATTTATATCGCCGCGCACAGGAGCGTCTGTGAAAAGGCCGAGGACCTTGTAATCGTACTGTGTGGGGGAAATCAGCCTGTCATACAGCCGGACGGCATTCACGTCATGGCCTACGATAACGGTATGTATCTTGTTGCGGCCGTGGCGGCGAGCGGAATCGATCAGGTTCTTAAGGACAAGATTCACCGCAAATATGGAGGACACAGCCATTATGCTGTCCGGAAGATACAGCTTTCCCGCAAATGAATTGAAGAGCGCATCGACGGATATCGCGCAGACGCCGAGGGTTACCAGCGTCTGGAAGAATGCGTTGAAAAGAATGTCCCGGACCTTGATTCCGCGTTCGTATATCTTTGGCGGAAACATGATTGCGGCCAGGACGAAGCCCACGATAAGAAAATATACGACCTTCTTCTTGCGCATCACCAGATCGGCCGGGTCCCAGTAATGGAACACGCTGGCGCAATATCTGAATATCAGGATCTGCACCGCCAGGTCTATGGCGAGTACCGGAATCAGATATATATAGATTTCCTTGGCTCTGAAGGTCTTTAGGTTCATATCATGCAAAGATAGTGAATTTCCGCTACAATGACCGTTTCTCCGAGTCGAAAATCATGGTCATCATCTGCCATTTCTCCGCTGAGGTGGCATCTGGGTCGCAGCCCTGGAAACGGGACACGTATGCCTCCCACTCCGCCTGGCGCGGCAGCCGGGCCAGACGCGCCATGTCGCGCTCCCAGTCAAAGTCGTCCACTGTGTCCACAATCATGAACAGAGTGCGCCCGAGAGCGTATATTTCCATGGACAGGATGCCGACCTCGTGCTGGCCGTCTATGATTTCCGGCCACACATGCGAGTGCACCTCTATATACTGTCTTACAAGTTCCGGATCGTCCTTAAGGGTAAGGGTCTGTGTGTAACGTTTCATGTCAGAGTTCGTTTTTGATTATATTGATAATAAACCGGATATTGCCTGTAATATATCTGCGCCACATCCGGCGGGGTTCCATAAGCAGCCTGTACGCCCACTCCAGCGAATGCTCCTGCCACCACTTCGGGGCACGCTTCACCGTACCAGCATAAAAATCGAACACGGCGCCTACGGTTCCGCAGTGGCAATTGATTTTCAGTTCGTTCCAATGGCTGTAAGCCCACTTTTCCTGCTTTGGCGCTGTCATTCCTATCCATAAAAGATCAGGCTCAGCCTCATTGACCGCAGCGATAATGGCGGCGTTGTCCTCATCCGTGAACACTTCCTTGTACGGCGGCGAATATGTAATGATCTCCACTCCGGGATAATCCTCCGCCGCCCTTTCCTTTATAAGTGCCAGGACTTTTCCGGACGAGCCCATGAACATCACCTTCTCCCCTGCCTTGCGCACGCCCATCTCATATTCGAACAGGTCCCAGCCGGCGATACGCTCAATAGGCTGCGACGCTGCCTTGGTCCAACGGCACGCCTTCACTATGCCTGCCCCGTCCGGAATCAGCACATCGCCGTTTTTCAGCGCCTCGGCGAACATCTCATCCTCCTGCGCCACATTGTACGAATGCGCGTTAATCGTGTTTATGAGGATTTTTCCGGCAGGGATCAGCGATAACGCCTCACGATTTTCGACAATCGCTATATCTTTCAGTCTTAGCATATTATATCCAATACATTTTAGTGCTCACCAGGAAATTGATACTGCATGTCTTTAAGCAATTCCACATGCTTTTGCATATCCGCATCACTTTCAAAACGCCCGTGTAACTTTCGCGCCGGAACTCCTGCATTTATGGAATACGGTTCCGTATCTTTTGTTACCACCGCACCTGCCGCGATAATACTGCCTGCTCCGATATGGACGCCGCTCATAATAATCGCGCCATAGCCAATCCACACATCATCACCGATAATTGTCAGTTCATCCTTACCTTTCCAGTCGTAAGCATCATCATGTATATCCATCGCCAGACGTACCGGCACTCCAATCTGCCGGTAATTGTGGTCGTAACGGCCGATAATGCCTACATGATTGGCAACTATTACATTATTTCCGATTACACAGTTCGTTTCTATGATAGAATATTTGCCAAGATAAAAATTGTCACCTATTTCCAGCCTGTCTTTTGCCCATAAGAATGTTCCTCGTGCGCAATGAAAATTTTTGCCGATCTTATATTTGTGCCATACAACATGTTTGTACCACAAATCCCTGATATGTTTTAAAAACCGTATCATTACTTGCTTTTTATTTTCAGTTTCATAAGATAAGTGCGGATCTTGCCATATATGCGGTAACGTATTGACCAGTATTTGACGGCATCACGCATGATTTGCCTGTCCGGTTCAATATGTGACGGGCAGGAGAATGAGCCCTCATGCCATTCTTCAAAATCAATTTTATACCTGTTATATGCGTTGCAATGAGTTGCTTCCGGTGTAAAACCGTCATTTCGTACAAACGAACGGACCGGGCATATCGCATAACGTTTTTGCTTATACATGGAATAGGTAAAACGTATATACCACGAATTGTTCTTCCCGGTCATATATCCTCTAAGCATGCCATACAGATCGCTGCCCCGGCGGCAGAACTCATGCCGCTTCCTGATATTGGCCTTAAGTTGCTGGAAATCCTTTACTTCCCAATCAATTGCCTGCCATCTGTCTTTCCACGTGCCCCAGGTCCATGACTGCGCCCGCCAGTTCAGATAAACATCCCATACATACCCACGCGGCGGTGTCAGTCTGGAGCCATAGCCGGAAACCTGCATAACACGTCCGTCGTCCTCATATCTGTCGAGCATTTCGTTCATATACCGCAGAAAACTCCGTGATACATAGAGATCATCTTCGACAACTATTACCTTGCCATGTTTTTCGATCACTTCCGTCGTACCGGAAATGACTGATCCGGCGAGGCCTTTGTTTTTATCCGCGAATTTCCATGTAACGCTTCGGAATCCGTCAATTCCCTTGACATATTCCCTGACAGCCGCCACTTTTTCCTCCTCGTCCTCGTGCCCTTCGCGCGCGCCGTCCACAAAGACATACAGATCGCTGTGTTCCGCCTCTGCATTGCTGAGAAGCGAACCTACAGTATTCTTCAGCGGCTCCAGGCGTTTGAATGCGAAAATTATTATGGGAGCGTAATTCATATATTAATAATTATGGTATATTCTTACCAGTAACAGCCACCTTCCACCTTTTGCAGATTTTCCGGTTTTTCATTGTCGGACGGGCTTACCCAATATTCATTTATATACTTGAGATTTTCCCAGCGTTTGCCTTTTATTCCGAAATATAATTGAAGCGGGCCTCCTATATGTATAGCCTTTTTACCCTGACGTTTCACATGTGCCGCCAAAGGAAACCCATAGGCACCGCAACCGATAAGGGCGACATCATATTCACAGCTGTCAATTTTACTTTTCATATCTTCCAAAGCGTCAAACCATGAAGCATATCCCGCATTATTCCCGGCTATGGTCTGAGCTGCCTTTACCGTAACCAAAGAAGCATATTCCGGAAGAATAAGCGGAGAATTGAAAAGATGTTCGCGTGACTCTTTATATTGCCTTTCTATCGTTTCCGCAAAAGGATGCACTACAAGGATGCGTTTGCCTTTCAAGGCTTGCGTCCATATGTCCGGACTGTCATTAGGGCCACCGACCAGTTTTAAAGACGCTTTTTTGCAATGGCGCAATTTGTTTCTGAATATCAATTCTTCAGGCCGCCATGAACACAATATATCAAGTTCTTGCATATCCGCCATCATCAAATCTTTAAACTGTATCAATGCTTTGTCGTTAAGTGGAAAGAACCCGGCATTATTATGCATACGCTTATATGTATATCCTCGTAAAATCAAGTTTAGCGGGGAGGGCATAATGCTATATATCAGAGATTTGATTTCAACAGCACCAAAACGGGCAACCATCAGGGGACGGCTGTCATCCAATCTTTCCTGCAACAGAATATCAGCATCTTCAGGGTCCATGCGCGACATCAGGCCATTGCTTAACCCGAATAACATCTTACGGAATATATTGTGTTTCATATTATTCTTGTTTTTTTACCCATAAAACCGGGAATATACAGCGGATATATACGGTGCACCAGTGAAATAGTGCGATTACAAAACCGTAATGTCTGTTTTCAAAGTGAAATATCTCTTTGGGCGACATTCCGTTCGGACGATGCAGCGACTTCCACCTTTCTTTGAAAGGGACATCCGGATTACACCATTTGTCAAGTACAGGATGCTCGTCGCATTCACCTAAATATTTCCCGGCCTGGTATATTCCGATTCCGGCTTTCCGGGCACGCATTCCATAATCAAAATCTCCTTTGCTGTGAGTAAAATAATAGTCCAGATTACCCAAAGTCCGGAATACATGACGGGGAATCAAAACAATATTTCCATTCATTGTACATACCTTTGCCGGTGTTCCGTCCGGTTGTGGAATGGTATTGTCGTCCATTCTTCCGCCGTATGTACTGTGGGTATGGTCTATGGACCTGGCCGCTCCTGTGATTATTGCAGTATCATTCTTGTCCGAAGACAATTCAAGAAGAGTCTTCAGCATATCATCATACACGTATGTATCATCGTTAAGCCAGAGATAATAATCATAGTCCCTGGATCCGGCAGCCCGGTCCCATGCCATATACATACCGCGGTTCCAATACAGATTTCCGTCCCCTTGTATTATATGAACCAGAGGAAAACGTTCCGCAACCGCCTCAGCCGTTCCGTCAGTACAACCGTCATCCGTAAGGTAGACATCGATTGCATAACCGTCCGGAATACTTTGTCCGAACAGGTTATCAAGGCATGAAAGCGTCGTTTCCCTACGGTTGAATACGGTAATAAGAACTGCGATAAATTTCATCTGTACATCAGTGTATAATATCTGTAATATATCGGACAACGTTGAAATCTGGTATAAAGTTCTTTACATCACATATGGCGGCATAGGGCTTATTTCCCATAAATGAAGCCCATGCCGAGAATGTCGAAGGCGGACCGATGATATAATCGCATATCGAAAGCGCGTATAAATCGTGTACTGAAGTGTTTGCAGATAACTGGAATATGCTGATGCCTTCAAAAGAATCAAAACAGATTTTTTCATTTGAACATAAGAAAAATACCACAGGGCGTTTAAAATATCCACCCTCCAGAAGGCTCCTGCAACAATCGGCATAACCGTCGAATTCATAAAAATACCTGCCATTCATCCACTCCCGGTAATCTCCCCTTCGTATGTGTACTCCGACAATTATGCTGTTACTATCTTTATACCCGGAAAATTCATTCTCGACCTGCCTGCGAACGCTTTCATCCGGAACAAAATATTTCTTTATTTCATCCATGTTCTCCGCCTCAGTTCCTTTGTTAACACTATCCCATGGATCGATGAGCAAATTGCCGGACATCCTGCATAAAGGCGGAACGATATCCCATACGCTATTCCTGAAAAATTTATTGAAAAGCAGTGAGTAACGTTTTCCGAATCTTTTATTTAAACGCCTGTTATAGAACGGAAATTTCAGATATGCATTGTTTTTGAGTACCGGATAATACTCAAGTTCGGGTATGTGGCTCAAAAAATACGCTTTCTCGTCTTTGCCGATACATTCCGACAATATCGGGATATACGACCAGAATTTGTTGCATGTCTGTCCTCCGTTATCAAAAACTATCTTCATATATAATCCGGGGCGTTATTTGATTTTGCTGATAGAGCCTGCCCATGCGGCAAACTGTCTGTCATTCATTTTCAGGAATCTGCCGGAATAGCACATTGCCATAGCCATCCAAAGTATCATCATATTCATATCAAACCTCGAGCAGTCTTCTATCCATCCCCATATCCACCGGAACATTACATACAACAGAACGAAATACATGGCCTTGTTCTTAGATCCTCTGAAAACCGAAACGATACAACCGATGAAAATTGCCATATATGCCATGGCCCCGAGAATTCCCATGTAATTAAAAACATTTAAGATGCCTACCTCTGACGAAGGCCTTTCTCCCCTGTCAACGGTATCTATGTCAACAAGCGTAAAGTAATCCGTATCGTATCCTCTGGCAAGCGAACGGCCATGGATAACGTAATTGTTTTTAACTGCACTCAGTATTTCCTCGACATAAATAAAAGTCCTGGTATCATCGGTAAGGTCCTCGGGCTTTTCATCCGCACCAGGGTTGTCCACTTCGACCTCATTCATAGACAGATATTCCTTGAAATCAAAGATATTGAATGTTCCGGATATTCCGAGGGCAAAAAAGACCAATGGAATGAACAATGCGATAACGGCAATGGACTTTAAAAGGAATATACTCAGGTAGTCCTTGACATACAGCATCATTCCGAGCAAAAACGGCACGGCAAAACGGACTATGTTGCTCCTTGCGCCCAAGGATCCGAATATAAAAAGACATGCGAAAAAGATGAGTAAGACAATCTGAGTCCTCCCGTTCTGATATCTGAAAAACAAAAGCATGAATGAGGCTGGAACAAGATACCTTCCAACGGCCTCAAGCTGCATGAAAGGAAGCATAAGCCACAGGGTCACGAATGCAAACACTATCCAGACGCCCAATGTTCTCGCTACCTTTGTAGGCTGGGCGAAATAAATGTATGACAGCGGAAGAGACAATGAAAGGAAATTACTGACAAGGCTTTTATAGTCCCAGTATCCCTCAGACATTTCTATTCCATAGCATGCGGACATGATTACCAGCAAATAATAAGCGATATAGGTTGCAGGATAGCGGTAATCCGAATATCGGTATGCCCTGAACGCTACCACAGCAAACGCCGCCAATATCAGGAAAGAAACCGTCCAGTTCAAGGCAGTGTTCGTTATCGTGATGTTCATCCACTGCTGCACTGAAAGAAAGGACATTGCAGCAATGAGATATGGCAGATATTTGTAGATATATTCCAATGGATAGCGCTCAGGTTATTTCTTCAGCAAGGTGATACCGATACCGGCAATCAGTCCGAAAGCGAAGAAGAATGCGATGATTTTTTTCTTGGACGGACCTGACGGGCGAAGAGGGACTGTAGGAGGAACGACCTCTGCGAGTACGGGATTCTCAAGCTGTACTTTAGCCTTTGCGTTCTGAAGCTGCTGGGCAATGGAATTATACAGCTGGAAGTTCAGGTTGGCCTCGTTTTTCAGGCGCTCCGACTCTGTCTGTGACTTGCGGGAGATCAGCCCCTGGTTTCTGTCTAAATAATCGGCATATTTGCGTTGGGAGACAAGATAATCCGTTTTTGCCTCCTGATACAGGACAGTATAATACTCCACATTCTTTTTCGCCTTCTCAGTCCTGTAATTCTCGACGAATTTCTTAAGCTGGTTATTTATAGACTTTGAAAGTATCGCGGAAACGACAGGATCCTGAGTCTTCACCATAGTGGTTATAGACAGGGTTTTCTTGTCAAGATCTACTCTTATGGCTCCCGAAATCGCTTTATAAATGCCGTATTGTTCTTTTGTCAGCCTGAACGGATCGACAACGTTTGTTTCCGTCTGTTCCGCCTCATCATCCTTAAACCATGAGATGACGGTACCCGGTAAAGATGTCACTGCCGACCACCACGGGGACTTCTGATGATTCAGATAAAAATCATATACGGTAATCGTATCGTCCTTGTAAGGGACCTCGACATCGAACAGCCCTGCGATGAAATCCGTGGAGCCTATGATATCCGGATAAACCATAGGATATACCGCGTCGGTGGTTCCCAACATATTGGCATTCATCCCCAGCATGGTCGTCAGTGACGACAGTCTGTTCGTTGCCGAACTGGTAAGCTCGGGAGCTATCTTGGAGACGACAGTATATTCTTTCGGCAGGCTGAAACCGATAACAAGCCCCAAAGCCACGGAAATACAAGTGATCAGGAAAATAAATCTCCTGTTGGCCTTGCACTTGGAATATACCTTTTCGAGAATGACTGAATGAAGTTCGTCACCTATATCTGTACCCGTCTCTTGCGGACATGGATCAAATTCGTCTTTCATAATGTCTTACTTTCTAAGAATATTTGTAATTGTCGCAACCATAGTGGCTATCGAAGCGGCGCTCGTGCTGATGCTCAGCCACTCGCCTACCGACATTTCCCTGCGTTCAGGGCGCGACGGCACGATAACCTCGCAGCCCGGAACTATCCTGGCCCCGCGTCCGACGGACACCTCGCCGTTCATATACACGACATACACTTTGGAACGCTTGGCATCATTGCTGTATCCGCCAGCCTGCTTTATGTAATAGCGCACGTTCTTTCCCGGCAGGTAGTTCACGGCGTTCGGATACATCACCTCTCCCTGGATGCGGACCGTGTTCGTAACGGACGGAATGATAAGCTCGTCGCCGTCATGCAGCACGACATCGGCATCGGTGCCGGGATGCTTAAGCGCCTCGGCGAGATTTATGCCAATCGTATATGTATCGCTGATCTTGAGCTTGTTCACCATGGTGCTGTCCTTGCGGTTGCCTCCGCGCTTTATCATCGTCTCCATATTGCGGCGCACGTTACGCTCGTCCTCGCTTACCTTCCTGCGGAGCATCGCTCCGTTTATGTAGCCGTTCGGAGTGACTCCCCCCATGCGCCTGAAAATATCGGACAGGCGCTCTTTGTTCGACTGCAGGGTATATTCGCCAGGGAACGTGGCCTCTCCGGAGATACGCACCGTGATCTGCTCCTTGTAGACAGGGCTCCGGCGCACCGAAACTATATCGAAAGGCTGAAGCGTGAACTCGGGATCGCCGTCCACCATAAGTCCCTCGCTGACAGTGAACGAGAATACCTCAGCAAGAGTGTCGGAAGCCTTGTCGCTCGTAAAATCGGCGATACGGCGGGAAACGTCCACGCGTGCGCCGGTGGCACCGTCCGACAGGCCGCCCGCAAGCAGGATGAGGTCCTCGACAGTCATGCCGTCCGCATACTGGTAATCGCCCGGATTTATAACGAAGCCGTTGATTGTAAGGTCGCCCTTCATGTCGATTTCAGTGGCATTCGAAACGACCAGCACATCATTCTTGCGCAGCATTACATCCTCGGCCGCGCCGCTCATTATCGCACCTATTGCGATTGCCTTTATCTCAAGGGAACGGTCGGCCTTTTCACGGATAATCTGCGCGCGTGTCATGAAAGCATCGTCAAGAAGGCCGCCGGCATGTTCCACAAGCTGCCTTACCGTGGCGATACCGTCTCCGAGCGCATAAACGCCGGGACGTGTTACGCTACCCTTGATCTCGACCCTGTTCCGGTATATGTCGTTCTGTGCATTCGTGTAAACCGTGATTATATCGCCGTCCTTCGTATCGAAAGTGCCGAAGCGGTCCGCACGGACCGTATATACGGCCCCTTCCGCACCGTCTTTCCTTTCCACGGACAGTTCGTCCGGATATGCGTCCGATGTGAATCCTCCGGCATACATGATCACCTCCGCGAGATTCTCATCTTTCGTAATCTCATACAGCATAGGACGTTTTATGCCGCCCTTCACCTCGACAAGAGCGCTGTACGGAGGCACCACGATCGCATCACCGTCTTTCAGGGAGATATTGCCGCCGTCACTGCCGCTGAAAAGATAGCGGTATATATCGGCTGTGCCTGCGATTTTGCCGTCACGCAGGATCTGTATATTGCGCAATGAACCGATGTCGCTCACTCCGCCTGCGCGGTAAAGGGCGTGGAATACGTTTGAAAGTGAAGAAAGCCGGTATGTGCCAGGCACTTTCACCTCACCCATAACATTCACCTGAATGCTGCGTATATTGCCGAGGGTGACGCTGAGCTTCGAAGCCGGATTGGAACCGCCAAGAGAATATTTGCTGCTCAGAGCCTTTTTCAGCCTGACCACGGCTTCATCTATAGTAAGTCCGGAAAGTTCCACAGGACCGACCTGGGAAATATAGATCTTGCCCTCGCTGGTTACAGTCTGGCGTATGGTCGCCTCATTCACGCCCCAGACGTCGATTATCAGCTCATCGCCGGGGCCGAGCACATAGCTGCCTGGAGTAGCCATATTCTGGTTCGGCTCGAAAGAAAGGTTCTTCGCGGTGAACAGGTCATGGCCGTAAATGACTTTAGCCTTGCTTTCCTTTTTCAGAAGGGATGAGGACTCCTTTACAGCCGAACTGTCGGACAGGTCAGCCGCCTTGGAGCGTCCGGCATTCTGCGGCGCCGCGGCCTGTTTACGGCCAGTGCGGGTCTGGTCCAGCTGGGATGAAATCCTGGCGCTTCCGAAAGAATTCGCGCCGCCCTCTTCCTTGTACTGCTGCATCAGCCGTTTTGCCTGACTTACCGTCACGCCTTTCGCAAGCAGTTCATTGCCGATCTGAGAATTTGTCTTGCCCGCGGCGACACCGTCGGCGACATAATTGAGAATCGCCTCGTCGCTCATCTGCGCATACGCGCTGATACATGAGAAAAATGTAACTGAAAAAGCTACTGTTGCAGTTAGAAATTTACAGTTCATAAACAAATATACATATTCTTTCAAATTTAGGAAGTATTTTGGATTATATCAAAAAAAAGAGACTGTGTAACCTGAAATACCTCTCTTAAAACATTAAAACAATGTCCTGCCTATTGCTTATTCCTATTGCCGATAAGTTGTCTGCATTGGATTGGAGCCAGTATGAGCCCGTTGAAATTTGCCGTTATTGACGCGATAAGGACGGAATATACCCCATATTCAAGCTTCATGCAAAGGAAAAAAACGCCTATGAATACAAAAGGTGAAACAAGAGATGCCGCTGTCTGAACATTAAGGTGCCCCGAACCGTTTATTATCATGACAAATGTACTGCCAAACATCATCGTAAGCATGTAAGCCATAACCCAAAAGGAAAGGTAGAACTCCACTTGCACGGCATCGCCCAACCATAGTCTGTAGACAGGTTTGGAAACCAATAACATAAATATCAGACCGGCAGCGAATAGGCAGAACATCATATTATATTTTTTTACCGCGTTGCGTATCCACGCATAATCATCTCTGGCAAAAGCATCCGTGCTTGCCGCCCATAGAGGGGCAGTCAATATGCTCCAGGCCATATATGCCACACTAAAGTACTTATATGCAATATTATAGGATGTCACATCCTCTGCACCATAATACCGTATAATCAGGAAATTTATCAATTGGAATTGTATAATACCGGCTATCTGAATGATAAAAAAACGGATTCCGAGTTTAAGCAGGTCCGGCGCTACCGCAAAGTCAACGTACCTGAAAGACGGAGAGATCTCACGGTATCTTCCGGTAAAAAGAGTGATATTGAATATAAGCGCGACAATTATCGGAGCCGAACAGAGAGCCAGACATAATTTTATAAGCGAACCATCTGTAGTGAGAGTCAGAGCATAGATTATAACAAGTGACAGGGCTTGCTGGATAAAACTGCGGAAAGCTGCGTCAGCAGGCTTTTGATCGGCCAGAAGTACGACATTTATCGTTGAGAGAATAAAGTTGATGCAAAAATAGCATACGATGATGCTAATCGAAACAATAAGCCCTGTATAGTCATCTATCCTGATATTCAGAAGTTTTTCCCAGTCAAGCATGGGTACCAGTACCAGCAATGCCATCATGAGCGGAATGAATATGAACATAAGCAAGGCATATGTCGTGCTTACATATTTGCGGCCCAGTTCAATGTTGTTGCAGGCCATCGCTTCTGTCAATCTGTTCTTTAGGCCGTTGTTTATACCGATATCGAAAAAGCTGACCCATGCAACCATAGAACTTAAGGTCAGCCAAAGCCCATAAGTCGCATTGTCGACATAATGCAAGGTCAGTGGAACAAGCAATAAGCCGATCAGTATATTGCCGCCTTTGACAAAAAACATCCAGATGATGTTCTTTTTTGCCTTGACGGTTCTTTCCGAACCGCTTTCAAGAAATGAACGCAACATAGAACAACAGCGGTTAAATGGTATCTGAAAGTATTGAATTGTAGATGTCCAGCAATTGAAGCGCGTTCGCTTTCCTGTCATGCCTTGCAGAAGCCGCAATGATTTCACGCCTGCTCAGTTCTGACAGGTCGTTCTTGTCAAAAAGGCGGATAACCAGCTGCGCAAGCTGGACATACTCTTCATAGCGGTACAGATAACCAGTCTTGCCGTCTTCAACAAGAGATGGAGTACCTCCACAATAACTTGCGATCACCGGGACTCCCAGAATCTGCGCCTCACAAAGCGAATTGGACGAATTCTCTATGGAACTCGGCATCACATAGACATTCGCATCAAGGAAAGATTGCTTCATCTGTGATTCACTTAGGGTACCGAGGAAGTTCACATGTTCCTGAAGTCCGAGTTTTTTTACCAGCCTGCGCAGATAGAGGTGATAGCCATGAAAATGAAGCATGGATCTCAGGTCATTATTCATTACGTTGCTGCCGCAAAAGTTCACTGTCGTATCAGGGTATTTGCCGAGAATTATTTTCAGAGCCTTCAGCATCTGATGAGCGCCTTTCAGCGGAAACATGCTGTTGCTGACAAAAATGCTGTGCGGTTTGCATGAACCAGGCGACCATTTGGAAGAGCCGTAGAAGGAATCGCGGAGACTCTCGTTGAGAAAATGATAACGGATATCCGGATTCAGCGTTACGGCATGGTCGTAATCCCATTGTGTCCTGCCGATAATATCCGTCAGATGACGTATTGTATATTTCTCGCATTCGGCACGTTTCTGCATTCGTCTCCTTTCCAGAAGCATTGAAGTGCCGCAATGAATGTCCACAAGAGTTATATTTGTCAATTTGTCTTTCAGGGAGATTCCACCGTCAGCGAACATCGCGTATTGGCCGGCCAGCCCCTGTATGTTGGCAACTGTTTTAACAACGCCTTCGTTAGCCATGCACATCGCCTGTGCCAATGAATGCTCTGTACCATGTATATGAATGAGATCCGGCTGAAAGTCCGCTATCGCTTTCCTGCATGACGAAATCTGCAGTCTGCTTGTCTTTCCCAAGGACTTTGACGGAATTACGTAATATTTTATCCCGTCCGCCTCGTGCTCTTCGTAGGTATTGCCGTATGAAAAGATAGCCACACCAAGTTTCAATCCGGGCATTTCATTCAATATGGCTTTTGCGCAGGCATACAGCCATCCTCCATATACGGGTATATCATGTCCCAGTTTTTCTGACAACGGCGGAAATTCTTTTAAAGTAGCCCACAATATTCTCATAACTCATATAGATAAATCTTTGCAATTTACTCAAAAAAAACCATAGTTCAAAGAATGGGCTGCATCCGGTGATTGTTTGGCCGCCTTTTAACTGATTTTTATAGGATTGAATGGTCTTGCGGATTGTCTCTTCGTGATTTTGCAATGGAAATTCCTGATAACCGTTACGGTTATTGCATAAACATTTCAAAGAAACGCAAAGGATTTTTTAAAAAAATCAAAACGGATTCTGTAAAAATTCGACAAATTTCATTACTTTTGCATTCCATAAATCAGGTCATTTATGGTTAAGGTTTTCTGTAAAAACTCCGGGCAGACGAAAGAGTTCGCCGAAGGTGCTTATTTGATGGACATTATCAACGAATTCGATTTCGAACGTCCGTATCCGATTTTAGCAGCAAAAGTAAATAACGTGGTCGAAGGTCTCAAGTTCCGCTTGTACAACAACCGTGACGTCGAGTTTCTTGACTACCGGACTTATGCGGGCCGCGATGTATATTGCCGCTCGCTTTGTTTTCTTCTGAACAAGGCGGCCCAGGATGTATGTCCAGGCACTAAAATCACTATGAGACGCCCTATTTCCAAAGGCTATTTCATAGAACTGACAAAACCTGACGGATCGGAGATTACGGAAAACGACATTTCGGAAATCCGCCGCAGGATGCAGCAGATAGTGCTCACGAAAGAGCCGTTCCACCGTCATGAGGTACATACCGAAAAGGCTATAAAGCTGTTTCAGAAACTCGGTTACGACGACAAGGTCAGGCTGCTGCGCACCAGCGGCAAACTGTATGTGAGCTACTACACTCTGAGCGGTACTCCGGACATATACTATTCTCCCCTTCTGCCGTCCGTGGAGCATCTGAAAGTCTGGAACATACAGCTCTACCACGGAGGTGTGTTCATGAGGATCCCGAACCGCCACAATCCGAAAGACCTTGCCCCTTTCGAAGACCAGCCGAAGACATTCGACATACTGAAGGAAAGCATGTCATGGAACAATATTATGGGACTGCGCAACGTAGGCGATCTCAATATCGCATGCGAGAACGGAGGGGCCCGGGAGCTGATCCAGGTTTCGGAAGCATTGCAGGACAGGAAACTGGTGCAGATATCGGATGAGATACTGAAGCGTTACAACGGTCCGGACAAAGTGCGTCTCGTGCTTATCACAGGCCCTACAAGCTCAGGCAAGACATCGATATGCAAGTCCCTGAGCATACACCTGAAAGCCTGCGGACTCAAGCCGATATCCTTCTCCACGGACGACTATTTCGTAAACCGCGTTGACACTCCGAAACTTCCGGACGGCAGCTACGACTTCGACAATTTCGACACCGTGGACCATGCGGCGCTGCAGAAAGACCTGATGGCGCTGCTGCGCGGAGAAACGGTACAGGTTCCGGAATACAACTTCGTTACCGGCATCAGGGAATATAACGGAAAGACCCTCCATCTTACTGAAAACACGATCCTTATCCTCGAAGGCATTCACGCCCTCAATCCCAAACTTACTGACAAAGTGCCGCAGGAGAGCATTTACAAAATATTCATAAATGCAATTACATCGGCATGTCTTGACGATCACAACTGTCTGTCGACCAGCGATAACCGCCTTATAAGACGTATAGTGCGCGATTACAGGAAAGGAGCATTTACGGCACAGCAGACCATCAGCAACTGGCCTAATGTGAGACGCGCCGAATCCCAGTGGATATATCCGTATCAGGAGAATGCAGACGTGCTTTTCAACTCTGCCTACCTGGTCGAATACGCGGTGTTCCGCAGCCATGCCGAGACCATTCTCAACATGGTGCCGAAATCATGTCCGGAATACAGCGAGGCAAACCGTCTTCTGAAAACACTGGAATACTTCACCTACGTCTCAGACAAGGACGTTCCCAAGACTTCCCTGCTGCGAAGCTTCATCGGCGGCGGAGAATAAGCGGCACAGCCGGACATTGACGCGGAATCAAGGCCTGCGGGTATAGATGACAAGTTTTTGGCCTATACGTATATTAGTGGAACTCAAACCGTTCCACTTTTTTATCTGCGCCACGGTGACCCCATAGCGTGAGGCGATCCTGCCCAGCACGTCTCCGGACTTCACCTTGTAGACTATCCTGTTGCCCTGCCCCACGGCGCCGTCCTCTATCTTCTTGATCTGCAAAGGGTCCAGCAGCTCGCTTTTCCTGTATTCATACAACGAGTCACCGGCGTCTATGATCGCCCCTGCATATTCCACAGGCACGCGCAACACGCAAGTATACTTGTCACCCGGCACGATCTTATGCATATACTGGGGATTCAGCGCCTCTATGGTAGCGGATGGCAGTCCGGTCACGCTTTCTATCTGTGTAAAATGCAGGTTTCTCTTTATTTCGAGAGTATCGACCGGTACGGCGAGCGCGGACGGCTTCGGCACGATTCCGTGCTCATTGTAATAGTGCAGCGCGTACAGCGCACCCACGAACGCTGGCACATAGCCCCTGGTCTCGCGCGGCAGATAATCGTAAATCTGCCAGAAATCACGCTTGCCGCCGCTGCGCCTTATGGCCTTGTTCACGTTTCCCGCCCCGCAATTGTACGAGGCGATCGCAAGAGTCCAGTCGCCGAATATCCCGTACGCGTCCTTAAGGTATCTCGCGGCGCATACCGTACTTTTCACAGGATCCATGCGCTCGTCCGTAAAGCTGTCTATGCGCATGCCATAGCCCTTTGCCGTACCGTACATGAACTGCCACAATCCTTTAGCGCCTACACGTGAAGTGGCTGTAGGCCTCATCATGCTCTCCACTATTACAAGAGCCTTCAGTTCCAGAGGCACGCCGTAATGAGAAAGTATCTCGTCGAACAAAGGCCAGTAATATTCGCAGTCGCCCAGAATACAGCCCATCCTGTCCCTCATCTTCTCGCTGTAAAGGATGCATGAGTTCTTCACCACGGTATTGAAAGGAAGCGGAATGAATGAATTCATATTCTTAAGGCGCCTGATGAATTCCCCGTCAGGCACATCGGAGCTGAAACGCTCCTTTTCCATATCGAAGTCATGCGAATACACGCTGCCCTGCATGACATAAAAAACATGAAGCAGGCTGTCGCTGGGATTGTAATCCTGGCCGACGGAGAACGCATCGGGGGCCGGAGCGCACAAGGAATCTATTTTCAGAAGATGCCCCGTGATTTCCTGCTGCAGGGAGTCTATCCTGCGCCTGAGCGAATCGTTCTGTGCGACCACCCTGTCATATTCGGCCTTTGCCTTTCTTGACATCCTGGGCTGAGAGTGGCAGACGGCGGAAACAAGACACGGCAGTATCGTGACGGGGATAAGGCGGAGAACTGTTCTATTCATAATCAAAAACGTATTCCGAGAGTGGCCCCGACAGCAGGCTGGCCGCCGGAGAACGCATAGGAATTGCCCTCAGGCAGGGTGACGCTCGGGGCGATGTGCATAGAAATGTCCTGCGACACCTCAAAGTCGTTCATATAGCAGAATACGTTCGCATCTATGATCTGCAACAGATATACGATGCCTATCGCAAGCATGCTGTAATCCTTGTACCTGCGGAACGCGTCTCTGTAATATTTCGCCTGGGTTGCGTTCACGGGACTGTTTCCCGAATAACCGGGCTGGGACACCTCACGGTATATGTCCCTGTAACGTATGTAATTCGTCCGGTTCGACGCATAGAAATGCGCCGCCGTGGCAAGACCTCCGACATAAATGGGGATTTTCCAGTATTCGCCGTTATATGCCTGTCCGAGGCCGGGGCACAGTATGGAATATATCGTCGCCCTGCCGGCCAGCGGCTTGCGGTCCGACCGGTAGCACACCACGCCGTCCATCAGCGAAGCATAGTAGAAAATCCCGGCGCCGGCGAAACACAGGGTGCCGGCAAGCTGCTGGCCGCTGTTTCCGGTCTGTCTGTACTGGCTTAGCATGACGCAGCCTCCGGTAATGCCGGCAGCCATGCCGCCGTAGAATATAGGCAGCTTCCAGTACTGTTCATTATAGATCTGCGCGGTTCCCGGCAACAGCACCGAAGTGCCGAACATGGAGCCTATCCTCATTGTCCGCTTGTGCGCGAGTCCGCCGAATATCTCCTTGAAATTTATGAGCTTGCTGCTGGTATCAGGAGATGCCGTGGAATCCACCTGCGTATATTTCTGATTGAACGCCTCGCTCTGGAACTGCGCATGGGCGCGTCCCTCCGTCAAGAACAGAAGAACGAGAACGGACACTAATGCCGCAGGTACGAATCCGGGATGCCTCATCCTATAAAGAGTTTTCCTCCAGCATCCTGCAGAATTCCTGAAGCTGGCGGTCATTTTTAAAACGGATCGTAAGCGAGCCTTTTCCGGAACTTGTGCGTTTCAGAGAGACATTGTTGTCGAAATATCTGCCTATGACATCCACGACATGAGCGTAACGCTCCGGAAGAACCGCGGGCTCTTTCTCCCCCTGGTTCTTCGGCTGCACAGAAGGGGCGCCGTTAAGCACCTCGCGGACCCGCTGCTCCAGCGCCCTGACGCTGAGGCCGGTGCGGATTATCTCGTCAGAAAGATTCTCCTGCTGCGCGGCATTGTCCAGGCCCAGCAGGACTTTCGCATGGCCCACGCTGATATTGCCCACCTTGACGTCATACTGGACTTTCGCAGGCAGTTTCAGAAGGCGCAGGAAATTGGTCACCGCCACCCTGCTCTTGCCAATGCGCTCCGCCATGCTCTCCTGTGTAAGATGACATTCTTCGATAAGGCGCTGGTACGACATGGCCGTCTCTATCGGATCGAGATCATAACGCTGTACATTCTCGACGATAGCCATTTCCAGCATGCCGGTATCATCGGCGTTCCTCACGTATGCCGGTATTGTCTTCAATCCGGCGAGCCTGGCGGCCCTGAAACGGCGTTCGCCGCTGATAATCTGGTATTTGTCATCCGATATGCGGCGCACCGTAATCGGCTGTATAAGGCCGAGAGCCTTTATACTTGCGGAAAGCTCGGCGAGAGCCTCCTGGTCGAAGGTCACGCGTGGCTGGTAAGGGTTGGGCTCTATCCTTGAAATCTCGACAGACAGTATCTCACCGCCTGTCGCGTTCTTCACCGCGGAAGGCGAAGGGTTCACATATTGCACCGGTTTGCGGAAAGTCGCGAACTCCGCATCATCGCCGAGCAACGCGCTCAGGCCTTTTCCAAGTCCTCTTGTCTGTTTTGCCATCTGGAATATCAGTTTCGATCAATAACTTCTTTAGCGAGATTCAGGTAATTCGTGGTACCCGGACATATCACGTCGTACAGGATGATAGGCTTGCCGTGCGAAGGCGCCTCGCTCAGACGGATGTTGCGCTGTATCACCGTATTGAATACCTTGTTGGCGAAACGCTCCCTCATCTGCTGCTCAACCTGGTTGTGCAGGCGCGTGCGTCCGTCGAACATGGTGATCAGGAAACCCTCGACATCAAGGCCGGCATTGCTGTGCTTCTGCACGAGGCGCACAGTCTGCATCAGCTTGCCCAGGCCCTCGAGAGCGTAGAACTCCGGCTGTACGGGGATTATGACAGAATCTGCCGCCGTAAGGCAGTTCACGGTAATGATGCCGAGGCTCGGCGCGCAGTCGATGATTATGTAGTCATAGTTGTCACGCACCGGCGCAAGCGCCTGCCTGAGTATGGATTCACGGTTCTCGGACTCGAGCAGCTCCAGCTCCGCGCCTACCAGATTGATATGGGAAGGAATCAGCTGCAGACGGTCTATTTCCGTCTGCACCAGTGTGTTCTCTATGTTCTGCTGGCCAATGAGCACCTCATAGAGAGTACGCCCCTCATCGCTGTCAGGCGAGAAATTCAGACCGCTGGTAGTGTTCGCCTGCGGGTCGGCGTCGATAATCAGGACATTTCTGTCCAGCACTGCCAGTGATGCGGCAAGATTTATGGCTGTCGTAGTCTTTCCTACTCCGCCTTTCTGATTTGCAACTGCGATTACTTTACCCATACATGTATGCACATTAGTCTGCAAATATACAAAAAAACGCGGAAACACGCACATGCGTGCGCACAAAAAGAAAACGCCGCATGTTTGTGCGGCGTTTTCACTCCAAAACAGGCAGTTCCGCTGCCCGCCGTCATTATGCCTGATGAGCCGGACGGAGAAGATCGAGAACGGTCTTCACAGGGTTGAATGTCTCGACCGGCACCTCCACGAACACTGTGTTCCAGCGGCTCATCGCTCCGTTCCAGAGTCCCGGAAGCTCAAGCGCCTTGAGTTCGCGGCCCTGAAGCGACTTGCTGCTGATGAAGCCTGCATTCTCATCGACATACTTCGTAAGGTCGAACTTCTTTCCCTCATGGTCGCGGATAACGCATACCAGATCCACCGGATTGAAGTGCGTGGCATTCTTAAGGCACTCAACCGCATGAGGGTCATCAGGATTGATCTGAGGGCCCTCGAGCACCTGGAGGGAAGTGCTGCCGTCTGCCTCCCGGATGATGAAAGGGCCTCCGCCAGGCTCGCCCTCGTTCTTCACCATGCCGCACACGCGGACAGGACGGTCGAGCACGGCGATAAGCTGCGCCGCCTTGTCAGCTGTATCAGGAAGCTCGATGCAAAGCTCGTTTTTCAGGAATTCCGCAACCTCGGAGCACAGAGCGTCATCCGGAGATGCCTTCAGTTTCTCTATATAGCCGAAAATCTTGTCCCTGAGCTCCAGAGCCGTGCCGATGAGGACCTTTTTCCACATGGCCGTAACCGGCAGATAGCGCTCCACCGACACATTGTCGATATTCTTTATGCTCACCACATCGGCATCCACGTCGTTCAGGGTATATATCAGGGCGCCGTGGCCTCCGGGACGGTGCAGCGGCTCGCCGTCATCCTTCAGGAACGGCTCGTTGTCCGCATCGACTGCGATCGTATCGGTCCATTTGTACTGGAACACCGTCTTCACGTTGTACTTCACATCATATCTCTTCTCGTACTTTTCCTTCACTTCCGCTATCGCCCCGTCGAAAAGTTCCTGATGCTCCGGAGAAATCGTTATGTAGAGATCGGCGGTCCTGTCGCCGCCTTTCATATACTCCTGGGCTTCGACAAGATGTTCGGCCAGCGCAGTGCGCGTCTCATCGGCGTAACGGTGGAACTTCAGCACCCCTTTCGGCTTCGCCCCGTAGTTCAGGCCATGTCCGGTAAGCAGGAAATCAACTTTCTGCCCGTCATCCAGACCGTCGAAAAGTTCAGGCTCGTAAAACGCGAATTTTTCAATACTTGAAACAAATTTGTTTACTGCCGTAACATTTTTGTTAAAGAGATCTTTGAACATTCTGGAGGCCGCTCCGGAAGCGGGAACGAACTTTGCGAACGACAATGCGCCGGGACCGCTCTCCTTCTGTGCGTCCTCGGCCTTGAGAACCGCTTTTTTCACCTCGTCTTCACTAAGGACCTTTATTCCTTTTGCGGGTGTGGCGGGAGCGATGATATCCATCCACGGAAAGCCCGTCTTGAAACGTCCGATTTCCTGAACGTCTTTTTCTGTCAGTTTGTAGTTGGCCATAATATTGTGCTTTTAAATATATATTTCCCGCCTGTAATAATAGTTCTCCCTCATGGCTTCGAATCCCCCGGGATTCATCCTGAACATGAAGTCGTCCGTAAATATAGGATAATTATATTGAAAAACCGCGGCTATCTCGCCCTGGGTTTTTCCCGCCAGGTCCAGACGCTGGGGCACGTCCTCGGGCAACTGGGCCGGATAGAATGAATACAGCTGGTATATCCCGAAACGGCGCGCGACGGCCCGGACCGACATAGCGGTGCCCTTCATCTTGCCCTGATAGCTGTAGCCGGCGATATGAGGCGTGGCTATGTCAGTTTTGTCCAGCAGCTCCAGATCGATGTCCGGTTCGTTGTTCCATGTGTCTATCACCACCGCCCCGAGTTTCGGAACGGCATTCTTAAGCGCCCGGTCGTCGACGACCTCGCCTCGCGAGGTATTGATGAACACGGCGCCCTTCTTCATCCTCATGAAAAACTCCTCGCCGGCCATGCCTCTTGTCTGAGCGGTCAGGGGGACGTGCAGGGTAACGATATCCGACTGCGCGAGCAGGGCGTTCATGGATACGAAACCTTCCGGCCCCTCGGCCTCCGCGCGCGGAGGATCGCAGAGCAGGACATTGAATCCGAGGTATCTGGCCATAGTCTCTACCTTAGACCCTACCATTCCCACGCCGATGATGCCGATAGTCTTGCCTTCCAGACTGATAGCGCGCCTCGCACACACGCCGTACAGGGCCGAGAACACATATTGCATGACTCCGCCGGCATTGCATCCTTTCGCGTTCACGACCTCTATGCGGCGCGACGCGCAATAATCCAGGTCGATATGGTCGAAGCCTATGGTAGCCGTGGCGATAATCGTTACTTTCGTGCCCTCCAGAAGGGCGGCGTCGCATTTCGTCCGCGTGCGTATTATAAGGGCGTCCGCATCAATCAGGTCATCATGGCATATATCCCTGCCGTTCCCGAACACGACTTCCGCATACGGATCGAAAACCCCTTCGAGAAAAGGGATGTTCTCATCCGCGACAATCTTGATTTTCTTTGGCATAAACTAATGTAAGACTATTCTTGTTATACGGTCGGACACTCCGCTCAGACGGACCGCCTCACTTTCGTCAAGCAGCATGTTAATCTTCATCATGATGCCGTCGCAGCAGAAAGACAATTGGCTGCGTACTAAGGAACTTGTAACTGTCACATGAAGCGTTCCTTCACAAAAGAACTTGTTGCAGCTATAGCGCCCCGCGCCGCTCACCTCATCCCACAGCCTGAACAGTTCCTGATTGAACAGGCCGTAGCCGAGACGGTTCCTGACAATGAACAGCCTGAGTATGTCGCCGAGCGGTTCGGCGCTTGTCCTCCGTATTTTCGCAGGTTTAAAATTCGCCATCCCTCGCATCAAAAAATGCCGCGTCGGGAGCGATATCCAGAATGATATCCTCCATGCGCCGGCGGTTCGTATCTGAAATGAAAATCTGGCCGAAACCGTCGCTGCGGCTTACGATTTTCAGAAGATTGCTTATCCTGTGTACGTCCAGCTTGTCGAAAACGTCGTCGAGAAGAAGGATCGGCGGAAAGCCGTATGAAGCCTTCATTATGTCGTACTGGGCCAGTTTCAGGGCCACGAGAAACGATTTCTGCTGCCCCTGGGAGCCGCATTTCCTGATAGGATGCCCGTCCATGGCAAACAGGAAATCGTCGCGCTGCACTCCGGAGGAAGTATATCTCAGCACGCGGTCTTTCTCACGCGTCGCGGCCAGAAGGCCGGAAAAAGAGCCGTACTGCCCTCCTGCAAGGTCGCTCTTGTACGATATCCCCACGGTCTCACGTCCGCCGGAAAGTTCGGAATAATAATATGCGACAGCCTTTTCCAGCTTCCGCGCGAAATCCGCCCTCAGCTCCGATATATATGCGGAAGGGGCGTCCATCTGAAGGTCCACCACCTCCAGCAGCGGCTCATCAGGATTCTGCTCCTTCAGCATCCTGTTGCGCTGTCCGAGCAGACGGTTATATTTCTGTACCGCAGCAAGATACCCGGCATCCATCTGGCACAGGACCGAGTTCACGAAACGTCTGCGCTCTTCGCCGCTCTCGCTCACAAGCGCGCTGTCCTGCGGGCTTACCATAACGACAGGCAGCCGTCCTATGTGGGAACTGATGCGCTCGCACGGCTTGTCATCGCGCTTTACGGACTTCGAGCCGTCCCCTACCGCAATGACATATTTCGAAGACAGCCCGTCAGGCTGCTCGTAATATCCGGCCAGCGAGAAAGAGTCCGCCCCGTGACGCGTGCAGAATCGGTCGGAAGCGCCCGACGAGCTCTTTGTCATGGACAGATAATAAATGGCCTCGAGCAGATTGGTCTTCCCCTGCCCGTTGTCGCCGCAGATGCAGTTCACGCCATGCGAGAAGGACAGTTCCGCGAATCTGATGTTGCGGAAGTCGGAGACAATGATTTTTTTCAGTACGGCCATATGTGCAAATGTACCAAAATAATTGCACTTTTAATATAAAAAACGTATTTTTGCATCTCTTCGATATGAATTGATGATGAATCGAGAATAAATAAAACAGCAATATGGCAAAAGAAGTAAAAAATGAAAACACGGCCGTAGTCGATGCGGTTTCCGGAGCAGAGCTGTTCCTTGAGAACAACAAGAAGACCATCTGGGGCATTGTCTGCGCATTGGTAATTTTATGTGCTGCAGGATATTGCGTATACACTTACGCTTATCTTCCGGCAAAGGAGGAGGCTCTCCAGCAGATGTCTAAGGCAGAGCAGAACTTCAACGAAGGCAATTATGAGCTCGCGCTGAACGGCGACGGCAACGTCCTCGGCTTCGAGGAGATCATCGCGGAGTACGGTTCCAAAGCCGGCAAGGCGGTATATCTTTATGCCGCAACCTGCGCGTTCGAGACAGGAGACGCCGACAAGGCCCTCGAATACGCGTCGAAATACAGCACGAAGGACCAGATCATGGCAGGCCGCGCCGAGGCCCTGAAAGGCAACGCGTACTGCAACAAGGAAGAATATGCCAAAGCGGCGGCATGCTTCGAGAAAGCGGCTAAGCTTTCCGGCAACGTTTTCAGCGCCGGCTACCTTGTAAAGGCAGGAGAGGCTTACGAGGCCCTCGGCCAGTATGACAAGGCCCTCGCAGCATACAAGACCGTCAAGGACAAATATTCTGACAGCATCGAGTCCATGGACATTGACAAGTACATCGCAAGAATCGTTGTAATGGAGGCTGAGTAATATGGGACGCGCATTCGAATTCCGCAAAGAGCGTAAGATGAAACGCTGGGGCCACATGGCCAAGACCTTTACTAAAATAGGCAAGGAAATCACAATCGCCGTAAAGCAGGGCGGTCCGGACGTTACCGGCAACCCGCGTCTCCGTGCCCTTATTTCGACCGCACGCAGCGAGAACATGCCTAAGGAGAACATAGAGCGCGCCATCAAACGCGCCAGCGAGAAAGACCAGGCTGATTACAAGGAGGTCGTATTCGAAGGCCGCGCGCCTCACGGCATCGCCGTGCTCGTAGAGTGTACGACAGACAACAACAACCGCTCCGTTGCCAACGTACGCAGCTATTTCACCAAATTCGGAGGCTCCCTCGGCACCAGCGGCAGCGTGGACTACCTGTTCGACCGCAAATGCTTCTTCCGCGTGAAATCCAAGGATGAGGTGGACATCGAGGAGCTGGAGCTCGAATTCATCGACTTCGGCGTAGATGAGGTATTCGAGGAGTACGATGAGGAGAAAGACGAGAAGACGATATGCATGTACGGCGAGTTCACCTCGTTCAACACAATACAGAAACACATCGAGGAGACCGAGGGTCTGGAGCTCGTTTCCGCAGAGTTCACCCGCATTCCGAACTGCGAGCTCGTGGAACTGTCCGACGAAGACAAGGCAGGAGTGGAAAAGCTTCTTGAAAAGCTCGAGGAGGATGAGGATGTCCAGAACGTTTATCACACAATGAAATAAACAGGATATGAATATCTGAGGAGAGAAAGTTATCAACAGCGCAAACGCAAATGTTGATAACTTTTTTCTTTTTATTTGCACGATAGCCCGAATATGTGTAATTTTGCGCCCGGAAAGAAATCCATTTCTAGTTTTATAAAAACCTTATGAACAAAACAATCAAAATCCTGATCTCTGTAATCGCAGGGATCACTGCCCTTGTTACGTCGGCTAACGCCCAGGTAACAAACTCGGCATTGAACGGTAAGGTTACCGATGTCAATGGCGAGGCTATCCCGGGTGCGGCTGTAATTGCAGTCCACACCCCGTCAGGTACACAGTATTACGCTGTGACTAACGCCGATGGCCGTTACTTCATCAATGGTATGCGTGCAGGCGGTCCGTACAAAGTGGAGTTCACTTGTCTCGGTTTCCAGACAATGAATTACACCGACCTCGTGCTCACCCTCGGCGACGCTGCCAGCGTGAACGTTAAGCTTGCAGATGACACACAGGCTCTTGACGAGGCTGTCGTGGTATCGAATGCAACGACAAAATTCATCAACGAGAGGAGTGGTTCTGCCACTAACATCAGCAACTCCCAGATTACCGAGCTGCCTTCGATCAGCCGCAGTATCACGGATGTCGCAAAAATCTCTCCTTATTACAGCGGAAGCGGTATGAGCTTCGCTGGCTCTGACGGACGTACCTCTAACTTTACAGTGGACGGCGCCAGCTTCAACAACAACTTCGGTCTTACCGACAAGATTCCGGGCGGCGGCTCCCCTATCTCTATCGATGCTATCGAAGAGGTCCAGGTGGTTATCTCCCCTTATGACGTACGTCAGGCCGGATTCGTCGGCGGCGGCGTGAACGCAATCACCAAGTCCGGTACAAACCAGTTCAAAGGCAGTGCGTACGTTTACCACCGCAACGAGAACATGCGCGGCGACTACGCTGACGGACAGGCTATTGCAGGTGCCCGTGACAAAGACCGCACCACTACCTACGGTGCGACCCTCGGCGGTCCTCTCGTCAAGAACAAGCTCTTCTTCTTCGCTAACTTCGAGTACTCGCAGATCCCTACTGTCGTAAACCGCTGGCAGGCTTCCGAGAACGGCGTTGCAAACGCTGACGCCTATATCTCACGCGTAACAAAGAGCGACATGCAGAAAGTCCAGAACAAGCTCGCGGACCTCGGCTACGACACCGGTTCATATACCGACTTCCCTGCGGACGAAAGCAACATGAAGGTGCTCGCGCGCATCGACTGGAACATCAACGACGCCCACAAGCTCGCCGTACGTTACAACTACACTATCAACAAGCAGTGGATGTCTCCTAACGCATCTTCTTCAGACGCTACGACACGTGCGACAGCAAGCCGTTTCTCTCAGTACGGCATGTCATTCGCAAACTCGATGTACTCCCTGAACAACAAGGTGCACACTTGGTCTGTCGATCTGAACAGCCGTTTTTCGAACAGCCTTTCAAACCAGTTCCTCGCCACATACTCCATGATCGACGACGTGCGCGGAACCAACTCTTCGAAATTCCCGTTCATCGACATTCTTGACGGCGACGCATATCAGGACGGTCTGTTCCTTCCTTATATATCCGCCGGCTACGAGCTCTTCACATGGAACAACGCCGTTCACAACCGCGTGTTCAACCTGAAGGACGACGTTACATATTTCCTCGGCAACCACAAGATCACAGGCGGTATCAGCTACGAATACATGTTCGCCGACAACGCTTACATGCGTAACGGTACAGGTTACTACCGCTACAAATCCCTTGATGACTTCCTCGAGGAGCGTGCTCCTGAGACAATCTGCTACACTTACGGATACGACAACACCAAAGATCCTGCAAACCCTTCTTCAAAGGTAAGGTACCATAAGGCGGCTCTCTACGCACAGGACGAATTCAACGCAGGCGAGAGGGTGAAACTTACGGCAGGTCTGCGCATCGAGGGTATCTTCTTCGACAACAAGGACCTCATGAGGAATGCGGCAATCTGGAACATCAACAATCCTGACGGCGAGGCTGTTCTTGATGCCAATGGAAACGTACTCGCACAGGGCGACCCAGAGATCTACAACGGCTACAGGATCGACACCGGCAAATGGCCTAGGACTTCAATCCAGTTCTCCCCACGTATCGGTTTCGTATACGACGTTCTCGGCGACAACAGCTTCAAGATCCGCGGCGGTACAGGTCTCTTTACCGGACGTCTCCCGCTCGTGTTCTTCACCAACATGCCTACAAACTCCGGCATGATCCAGTACCAGTGCAAGATCCAGACAAGCAAGGACGGCGTTCCTAACGAGAACCTCAAGGAATTCGCAGGCCCGATCCTCAGCTCTGACGCAATGCTCGACAAGATCCACTCTCTCGGCTATCCTACCGAGGTTCATGAGGAGGACGGTACCCTTCCTTCTTCAATCGCAGGCGTTGACCGCAAGTTCAAGATGCCTCAGGTATGGAAGACTTCCCTTGCCCTCGACTACTCGTTCCCTACTCCTTTCCCTATGAGCCTGAGCGTAGAGGGTATCTTCAACAAGACAGTCAACCAGGTATGCATACAGGATCTCAACATCAAGTCTCCTGAAGGCTATCCTAGATTCAACGGTCCGGACAACCGCTTCATCTTCCCTAGCGATTACAAATACACTTATGTAAACGGCAAGGGCAAGACAGTGGACGCTCCTTCAGCATACATCCTCACCAACACCAACGAGGGCTACGGCTGGAATGCCAGCGCGACATTCAGGATCTCTCCTGTCAAAGGTCTCGACATCACCGCTACCTACGCGCACACCTGCCAGAAAGAGCTTACGGGTATGCCTGGTTCGGATGCCTCCTCAGCATTCACATACATTCCTACATCAGAGGGTCCTAACCGCCCTAAGCTCCACAACTCAAGCTATGTAGAGCCTGACCGCTTCTTCGTGAACCTTACATACCACGACAAAGGCAACAACCACTGGAGCATGTTCCTCGAGTCTTACAGAGGCGGAGCGAACTACACTTACATGCTCTCTAACGACATGAACAGCGACGGTTACAACTATGACCTTATCTATCTCCCTTCAGACCGCACACAGCTTCACTTCGTATCCGATGATGACGCACAGCGCTTCTGGGCGTATGTAGACAAGGATCCTTACCTCAGCAATATCAAAGACGACTACACCGAGGCATACAGCGTTTACAGCCCTTGGACCACCCGTCTGGACTTCCGCTGGGCACATGACTTCAAGCTCAAGACAGGCAACAACATGAACATCCTCCAGCTCAGCGTTGACGTTAAGAACATTCTCAACATGTTCAACAACTCATGGGGCGTTGCCAAGTTCATGAACTCCAAACTTGATTCAGGCCGTATCCTCAAATACGACAGCATGGACGCCGAGGGATATCCTGTATTCTCAACCCCTGCGACTGTCAACGGTTCAGTGGATACATGGATCACCAGCAAAGCCATCGGACAGTGCTGGTACGCTCAGGTCGGCATCAAATATATGTTTAACTAATTTATATCCGATACAGTATGAAAATCAGAAATATACTTACACTGCTCGTAGCCGTATGCGCACTTGCCATCGGATGTACAAAGAAACATGCGCAGCAGCTTGAGAACATCCAGGTTTCCGCATCTACAATCGGTCTCAAGGGCGACGGCAGCCAGACCCAGACCATCACACTGACTGCAAACGCAGACTGGAAATTCGAGACCGAGATTCCTGACTGGCTCATCGTCACTCCTGTAGAGGGTGGCGCCGGCACTACCGAGGTCACTTTCAAGGCAGCTGCGGAGTCAGCTTCATGCAACAAGGCGACTCTCAAGATTTCCTGCGGCGGACAGACACAGTACATCATGGTACAGCAGGGTGTAGGCGCCTCTATCAACACTGCCGAGACCGCTTTCACTGCTGACGAGGCTATCCAGTACTATCTGGAGCACGGAGCAGGCGCCGAGATCTATGTAAAAGGTCTTGTAAAGTCAGCTTCCATCGACACAGGCTACGGCAATGCCGAATTCTACCTCTATGAGGAAAGCGCCGAGTATGATTTCGAGCTTTACCGCTGCTACGACTTCGACGGCGAGAAATTCACCGACGCAAACAAGGTGAAGGCCGGAGATACAGTCATCGCCTACGGAGCATTGACCAAATACAACAGCGTCATCGAGCTCGCACAGGGCTGCAAACTCATCAAGCTTATCAAATCAGAGCTTGAGCTCAAGAACGGCGAGGAGCTTTCAATCGGCAAAGAGGGCGGCAACGTCACTGCGAAATTCGTCGTAAGCGGCGGAGAACTCAGATTCTCCATCAAAGACGACTTCCTTTCTGTCAAAGAGATCGTGAATATCCCTGCGGTCGTAAATGACAAAGGCAAAGAGATCGAGCCTGCAATGACAGGCGTGGTTATCAGCGCCACTGCAAACGATGGCGGCGCACGCGAGGGCAGCATCGAGTTCCAGTCAGGAACATCAAAACTCGTGGCTACGATTTCCCAGGAGGGTGCGATCTCTGACGTTACTGTAGCGGAATTCCTTGACCAGGAAGACGGCACAGCAATCTTCCGCCTCTCAGGTTTCATCACAAACCGCACGGATCTCGGCCACAAGTTCGATCTTGTAAATTACGGCAACTTCGATATCACCGACGCTACAGGCAACGCCTATGTTTACGGTGTCGGCAGCAAGGGCGATATCGCCACATACGGTGTGAAAGAAGGTGACATCATCACCCTCGAGGGCCAGCACGGTTCATACAACGGTGCTCCTCAGATGGCAAAGGCACAGTACGTGAGCCACAAAGCGGTTACTCCTGTCAAGGCATCCGAGGTTGCGGCGATGGAGGATGACAACAAGGACGATCCTAAGAACTACATCAGGCTTACAGGCGTCGTTACAAACGACACCGCTACAAACAGCGGCCACAAGTTCGATCTTGCAACATACGGCAACTTCGCGCTGGTTGACGAAAGCGGTTCGGTTTATGTTTACGGCGTAAGCACAGGCTGGAAGGGAGAGACCAAACAGTTCGCTTCCCTCGGTGTGAAAGAGGGTGACACAATCACCATCGTAGCATACAAGACTTCTTACAAGGGTGACGCTCAGGTAGTCGGAATGTATGTAAGCCACACTTCGAAATAGTTCCCTATCCTTTAAATAATAAAAGCAAGGTGATTAAAAGGCCCGTGAAGGCTGATTAATCACCTTCTTTTTTGTATCTTTGCAATTATGCCTGAAAATCTTCATTTAGTAACGGAACTCGCGATCATACTCATCGCGGCCGGTGTGTTCACCCTTATTTCCAAAGCCCTTAAACAGCCTCTCATACTCGGCTATATCGTCGCAGGATTCCTTGTAGGACCGAAGCTCGGCATCATACCGCAATTCGGCAGCGAATCCATATCGGAATGGTCCGAGATAGGCATCGTGTTCCTGCTCTTCGGACTCGGCCTTGAATTCAGCTTCAAGAATCTGCTGAAGATAGGCAGCAGCGCGCTTATCACCGCCGGAGTGAGCTGCATAGGCATGTTTATAGTCGGCACGCTTACGGCGCGCGTCATGGGATGGGGAACGATGGAAGGCGTGTTCCTCGGAGGCATGATAAGCATGAGTTCCACCACCATCATCATCAAGGCATATGATGAGATGAAGCTGAAACAGAAGCCGTATGCGTCACTGATTTTCGGGGCGCTTGTCTTCGAAGACCTGATCGCCATCCTGCTCATGGTCCTGCTGTCCACACTCGCGGTTACCGGAAAATTCGAGGGCACGCAGATGCTTATGGGAATATTCAAGCTGATATTCTTCCTTACATTGTGGTTCCTTGTGGGAATTTATGTGATTCCGTCCGTATTCAGGAAGACAAGGAAACATCTGAACGACGAAATCATGCTTCTTGTAAGCATCGGCCTGTGTTTCCTTATGGTGGTACTTGCGAATATCGCGGGTTTCAGTTCGGCGCTCGGCGCATTCGTGATGGGCTCGATACTTGCGGAGACGGTGGAAGTGCACCGCATTGAAAGGCTTACCGGCAGAATCAAGGACCTGTTCGGGGCGATATTCTTCGTTTCCGTGGGAATGATGGTGGATCCTGCCGTAATAATCAACCACTGGCAGCCCATACTCATCATAACGCTTGTCACAATTTTCGGAAAGATGCTGTGCAGCACGACGGGCGCGATTCTGGCAGGACAGGGGCTGAACAACGCCGTTCACGCCGGATTCACCCTCGCTCAGCTGGGCGAATTCTCTTTCATTATCGCCGGTCTGGGATGCAGTTTCGGAGTGCTCAGGGATTTCATCTATCCCGTGATAATCGCGGTATCGGTGATAACGACCTTCACCACTCCATATATGATAAAGCTCGGCGATCCTGCAGCGGCTTTCCTGCAGCGGATTCTGCCAAAGAAGATTCTGGACAGGATCAACCCGCCTGAGAACGCCGTATCCGCAAGTTCGAAGGAAGAGGGCAACGAATGGAAGAAACTGCTGAAAGGCTATGCCCTGCGCATGCTTCTGTACGGCGTGATCTCACTGGCAATCGTGATAGGCAGCAATCTGTATATGTTCGGTCTGCTGAAGATCGTGCTGCCGAACATGAGCGACATTTTCATTCATGTGATCGTGACGCTTGCGACAATCACCGTTCTCATTCCGTTCGTCATGGGGCTGGTGACATCTTCAAAAAGCATGGACCGCAGCAGCGAGCTTCTCCTGAAACAGAACGAGTCGAACAAATGGCCGATTCTGTCCCTGATATTGCTTAAAACGCTGATCGCCACCGTTCTTATCGCCAATGTCATAGACCACAACTTCTCAATGTCGTGGTGGACCTCCCTGTTCCTGATTGTCGTTTTAGGAGCGTTCATACTTCTGAGCCGCAATTCCGTACACAGTTTCAGAAGCCTGGAACAGCGTTTCATGAAGAACTACAATGCCAAAGAGAACATGGAGCGAATGAAGGCTCCGGTGACTTCAAAAGTAAACGAGCACCTTGCGGAATACAATGTCGGCATAACCCCTGTGACCATATCCTCGGATTTCAACTTTATAGGAAAAACCCTGCGCGAGATGCCTTTCGGCAAGAACTCGGGCATAAATATCCTGAAAATACAGCGCGGCAGCCACAGCATACTGGTGCCGTCCGGAGACGAGGTCATATATCCGGGTGACAGGCTGCTTGCCGTAGGCAATCCGGAACAGCTGGAGAATTTCGTGAATGCAATCCGCGAGAACACGTCCGTGGACGACAACGCCGGACACGAGGAGTTCACGGTATCGGCCATTACCCTTACCGCAGTCTCCCCTCTTACCGGACGTTCGCTGCGCGACTCGAACATGAGGTCTTCCGGATGCTCCGTAGTAAATGTTCTTCATGATGGCAAGATGCTTTCAAATCCGTCAGCGGAATTCGTATTCAGCGAAGGAGACACCGTATGGATTGCCGGAGAGGAGAACTCCGTAAGCTGGTACAGGAATACAAATTCCGACAAAGAATAATTCCCGTAATAAAGATAAAATAAAAAGGCGGAGCCGTAAGCCGGTTTCTGTTTTATGTTGTCATTTATCTGCGCGACCTACCCCCCGGCGAACGCGGGCAGCATTCATTGTGCCGGTATATTTGGTCTTGCAGGATCCGGTGCCGTCCCGGCCGCATGTCGCCACACGGCCGCGTGAGCTCTTGCCTCACGATTTCGCCCTTACCATTGCTGGCGGTATGGTTTCTGTTACGGCTTGCCTGAGATTACTCCCACCTGTGCTTTCCACAGCGGACTGCCCTTCCTGTCCGGACTTTCCTATAGCCTTGCTGCGGCACGGCACCGGATTCCCGGGCCCTGCCGGCAAGCGCGTCTATCGACAACTCGCCCCACCTTTTTATGTCAAAGATGGGGCGAAGTTACGAAAATTCCGTAATATGTGCAACGGCTCCTATGCCATGAAAGCGCAGATGCCGTCTATATCGGCGATATCGAACGACTGCTGCTCTCCGCTGGAAAGGTTCTTCACGTTGACGCGTCCTGCGGCCATTTCATCAGCGCCGCAGATGCTCAGGAAAGGTATGGCCTTGCGGTCTGCATAGTCGAACTGCTTTTTCAGCTTTGATGAATCAGGGTATATCTCGCACGCGACTCCTTTCGTACGCAGCGCGGCAGCCACCGGGATAATATAGCGGCACTCTTCCACGCCCATGTTGGCGAAAAGAAGGGTCGGGGCCGCACCGAGATTCTCAGGGAAGAGGTTCAGGCCAGAAAGCACGTCATATATGCGGTCCGCACCGAACGAGATGCCGACGCCGCTCATGCCGGGAAGACCGAAGATGCCTGTAAGGTTGTCGTAGCGTCCGCCTCCGCAAATGCTTCCGATTGCAAAGTCCAGGGCCTTTACCTCGAAAATGGCTCCCGTGTAATAGTTCAGTCCGCGCGCAAGCGAGAAATCAAGCTCCACATCGCATGAGATGCCTGCCGCGTCCACAAGGGAGAAGAGCACGCCGATCTCATCCAGACCTTTGCATCCTGTCTCGCTCGAAGCGAGAATCTCTTTCATGACCTCGAGCTTGCGGCCGTTCGTGCCTTCGAGCGTCAGCACGGGACGCAGCACGTCAAGTGCCGCGCTGCCAAGGCCGCGCTCCAAAAGCTCAGCCTCCACCGCATCGAGACCTATCTTGTCAATCTTGTCTATGGCTACGGTAATGTCCGTCATCTTGTCCGGACATCCGCATACCTCCGCCAGTCCTGCGAGCACCTTGCGGTTGTTCACCTTTATGCATACGCGCACGCCGAGGGCCTTGAACACTTCATCCACCATCTGTACCATCTCCAGCTCTCCGAGAAGGCTTGCGGAGCCGATGCTGTCGGCATCGCACTGGTAAAACTCGCGGTAGCGCCCCTTCTGCGGACGGTCAGCACGCCATACGGGCTGAATCTGAAAACGCTTGAACGGAAAGACAAGATCATTCTGATGCTGCACGACAAAGCGCGCGAAAGGTACCGTAAGATCATATCTCAGGCCTTTCTCGCATACTTTCAGCGACATAGCCTTACTGTCCAGAGTCCTGTCCACGCCCTCGAAAGCATCGCCGCTGTTCAGGATCTTGAAAAGAAGCTTGTCGCCCTCGTCACCGTACTTTCCCAGCAACGTACTGAGGTTCTCCTGTGCCGGAGTCTCTATCTGGGCATATCCGAATTTCCTGAACACTCCGCGTATGGTATCGAAGATATAATTTCTCTGCGCCATCTGCGCAGGTCCGAAATCGCGGGTTCCTTTGGGTATCGAAACTTTCTGTGCCATGGCCTAACGGTTTTTGAACGCCTCGCTCTGGCGGGCGATCAGTTCTTCATCATCGAAATAATTGATTTTCATCGCACGGCGCACCTCGTCAAGAGTCCGGGCTGCCTTCGCGCGGGCCTTAGCCGTGCCCTGCTCGAGTATCCTGTATACGGCAGGAATGTCCTGCTCGTACTGTCTGCGGCGCTCGCGGATCGGAGCGAGAGTGTCCTCAAGGACGGCATACAGGAAATTCTTTATCATCATGTCACCCAATCCTCCTGCACGGTACTGCGCCTTTACCTCATCGAGGCTGTGGAATTCGAAACTTGCCTTCTTGCCGATGAACTTGTCGGCGAATTTCACGAAATGCTCCGGCTTGCAGAATGCATCGAGGTACGTGAATACGGTATTTCCCTCAACCTTGCCCGGATCGCTGACCTGAAGATGGCCCGGATCCGTGTACATGCCCTTGACCTTTGCCCATACTTCCTCGGAGGTATCGCTCAGATATATGCAGTTGCCAAGAGACTTGCTCATCTTGGCCTTGCCATCGGTGCCGGGAAGACGCAGGCATGCCGAATTGTCAGGCAGCATCACCTCCGGCTCCACGAGGACCTCGCCATACACGCTGTTGAACTTGCGCACGATTTCGCGCGCCTGCTCCACCATGGGCTCCTGGTCCTCGCCCACAGGCACCGTCGTGGCCTTGAACGCCGTAATGTCGGCTGCCTGCGATATAGGATAGGTGAAGAATCCGACAGGGATGCTCTCATTGAAACCGCGCATCTTGATCTCTGTCTTCACCGTCGGGTTCCGCTGAAGTCGCGATACGGTGACAAGGTCCATGAAATAGAAGGTCAGCTCGCAGAGCTCAGGAATCTGGCTCTGTATGAAAATCGAACATCTGGAGGGGTCAAGCCCTACCGAAAGGTAGTCGAGAGCCACTTCTATCACATTCTGACGCACTTTCTCAGGATTGTCGATATTGTCGGTCAATGCCTGCGCATCGGCAATCAGTATGTATATCTCGTCGAATTCTCCGCTGTTCTGAAGTTCCACACGCCGGCGAAGGGAGCCGACGTAATGTCCGATATGAAGGCGGCCCGTAGGCCTGTCGCCTGTAAGAATGATTTTTCCCATTTTAATATCTTTAAAAAATCCCCGCACACGCAGGTACATTATATGCAAAGATAATAAAAGATTGCCATATTTTTTATTAAATTTGTAAACTGTTACACTTAAAGTCAAGGAATTACAATATGGCAAAACTTTTATTCAAGCAGGAGGGATACAAATGGAACTACGCTTCCGTAGGCGGAGTGGTAAGGGTTAATCTCTGCTGCGGCGAGGACATCGCGCATCTGGGCGAACTCGACCAGAAAAAATGGACCGTGCTCAGCTGTCCGGTAAAGGGTCTCCACATCGATCCGCAGACCCTTTCGATGATCGATACCGACAATGACGGTCATATTCACGTCGCGGAGGTAGTCCAGGCGGCACAGTGGCTCACATCAGTCATCAAGGACAAGGACAGCATCCTCAAAGGCGAGAGCGAGCTGTCGCTCTCCAACATCAATACGGAGACCGCGACGGGAGCGGATATCCTGAAATCGGCGAAGCTCGTCCTCAAGTGCATAGGAAAGGACACTGACATAATCACGATGGAGGATGCGGAGAACGGCATCACCGTATTCAACGGCAACAGGTTCAACGGAGACGGCGTCATCGTGGAGAGCAGCACCGACATGGACGGCCTGAAAAAAGTGATAAAAGCCATTATAAGCTGCGAGGGGGGCATAAAAGACGTCAGCGGCGCTGACGGAGTGAATGCGGAGACTCTCGACAAGTTCATTTCCGACTGCAAGGCCTATATCGCATGGCTCGATGCCGGAAAGGCTGATGAAAAGACAATCTTCGCCTATGGCGGCAAGACTGCGGAAGCATACGCGGCATGCAAGGCCGTGGATTCTAAAATCGCAGACTATTTCATGCGCTGCAAACTTGTAAGGTTCGACGAATCCGCGACCGCGGCAGTCGATGTATCGGCGGCAAAAATCGAAGCTATCGGCGACCTGAACCTCAGCGAATGCACGGATCAGATCGCAGGCTATCCTCTCGCCCGCCCGAACGCAAAAGGCATTCTCGACCTTAAGGCCATCAACCCCGCATGGCAGGCCGCGATGGACAAGGTTACCGCGCTTACAGGCATAGAAGAGAATATCACGGAAGAATCATGGGCGAGGATCATGGCATCCTTCGCACCTTACAGCGACTACATGGCGTCAAAGGCCGGAGCTGCCGTAGAGAGTCTCGGCGAGGCATATATCCGCGAGATACTGGCGGACGATCCGACAGACGCAATCAACTACATTATCGCGGAAGACGCTGCGATGGCATCTGAGGCGGCGGAGATCAAGAGCATCAACAAGCTGATGCACCTTTACCGCGATTTCTGTCAGTTCCTTAACAACTACGTCATATTCAACGACTTCTATGCAAGAGGACGCCGTGCGATATTCGAGGCCGGCGAGCTATACATCGACCAGCGCTGCTGCAAGCTCTGCATCGAGGTAGCGGACATGGGCAAGCACGCGGACATGGCATGCCTGAGCGGAATGTTCCTTATCTACTGCACATGCACAGGCAAGACAGGAGTCAAGAAAGACATCGTGGCCCTCATGACCGCAGGCGACACGGCGAACCTGCGTCCGGGCAAGAACGCGATCTTCTACGATCTGGACGGAAACGACTATGACGCGGTGGTTACGAAAATCGTGGACAACCCTATCAACATCAGGACAGCGTTCTGGGCTCCATACCGCAAGGCCGCGAACTTCGTATCCGACAAGATCAACAAGAACATGGCGGCAAAAGAGGCCAATTCGGAGGCAGCGGTGCTCGGAGCGGCTGACGGAAAGGGAAAACAGTCATTCGACATCGCCAAGTTCGCCGGCATCTTCGCCGCGATCGGCATGGCGTTCGGTTTCATCCTCAGCGCGTTGAGCGGATTCGCAGCGTTTGTGGGCGGTCTCGGATTCTGGAACACGATTCTTCTGGTTATCGCCGTAATCCTCGTAATAAGCGGTCCTTCATGCTTCCTTGCATGGAGAAAACTGCGCAAGCGCAATCTTGGTCCTGTGCTCAATGCCAACGGCTGGGCCATCAACAGCAACGTGCTTGTGAACTCTGTATTCGGCGCCACACTTACATCCGTAGCACAGTATCCTATCGTCAAAGGTGCGGATCCTTTCAAGGAGAAAACCCCTACATGGAAAAAGATCGTATATCCGTCAATCTGCGCCCTGTTGATAGCATTCGGATGCCTCTACTTCACAAACTGTCTTGAATTCGTCGGACTGGGATATCAGAAAGGTGATTTCAAGGCATGGGTAAGCAAAGCAGTGAGCGGCGTTTCGGCGAAAACCCAGGACCTCAGCACGAATCTCTCGGAGGCTGCAAGTTCCGCAGCCAAGAGTGCCTCAGCCGAGAACGCAGCCGCGCCTGTAGAATAAGGACAACTTTCCATTAGGCAAAGACAATTCTGCGGAAAATCATATTTTCATATTAAGATTTGCATTTATCGCGTGTCTTATATAATATGTATAGGCTTGTTTTGAAAATGCAAAGAATATGAAAAGAAAAGCAGCATTGGCAGTTTTGCTTACGACGTGCGCGGTTGCCCGCGCTCAGGATTTCAGGATAGTATGTGATGATACCTGCCATGGGGAAAGCCTCGCGGCAGGTATTTTTTGCTTTGGCATTATTTTGTTCCGGCAGGCGTAAGCTGCGTTATACCAAGAACCTCGTCGATTTTCGGGATAAGCACGGAATCGATGAATTCCTGTTCCATGTAATGGGAGCCGGGATATGTGGCATAAGAGCCATAGTTCTTCTCCCATGAGGGTATATCGACTATCCCCTGCTTTATATAATGGTCATACAGGCCGAAAAAGGCAAAACTGTAATCCTTGCGGGCGCATTCAAGGCCGCGGCGGTAAAGATCGCCATAACGTTTCATGATGCTGCGGCGGAAATTCAGCTTCTGCCGTCCTGGGCGGGACGGATTGAACTTGCGGTTAAGGAACAGACGCACGCCGGGGACAAGCGCAGCCCATGAATAACGCGAGAACACGCGCAGAGCATTCATTGCGGGGCTTACATACAGATGCGGCATGCCTGTGATGGTAATGGCATGATTCGCACCTAAGGACTCCCCTATCACGAGGTCGGGCCTGATCTCCGAAGCCCATGCCTTTATCTGCGCGGATGCCGTATCCGGGTCAAAAGAATAGGTGCGTACAAAGACTTCCACATCGCATGGCTCGCCCGCAGCATCCTTATAAGCGGCCGAGGTATAGTGGGCCTTGAGAATGGAAGGGATCCTGCTGTCCTCGCCGCCTCCCATACCGTGACAATAAAAAATGCGCAACTGTTTCATAAGCTGCGCAAATATACGAATATTCGGAAAAAACGGGTAAAATGGCCGCAATTATTCGATTTGCATAATTTGAACAGAATAATTTTTATTCAAGGCAAATCATAGTTACCCCGGTCTAATGACGGACTGGCAGACATTAGACCGGGATCTTGCTGCTACCTTATATTGATAAGGAACGGCATCCGGGCGTATACCGCAGGAGAGGTCATGTCCGCCATGCTCCTGACAGCCTTTACGGCGTCAGCTACAGGAAGTCCGAGCCCGTCGAGGCCTTCGACAAGAAGATCCTCGCCGCTCTGTTCGAGCGAAGCCATGAACAGTTCCATTTTCGTAAGAGGACGAGGATAGCCCAGAACACGGTATTCGGAGAGACCGTTTGCAGCGGCTGTATAATCCAGAGCGTCTTTCAGACCGCCGATTTCGTCAACCAGCCCGTTGGCAAGAGCGTCACGGCCGGTCCATACACGTCCCTGTCCGAGCTCGTCCACACGCTCCACGCTCATATCGCGTCCTTTGGCCACCAGAGAGGTGAACTCTGTATAGATATGCTCGATATCCGTCTGTATGTATGCAAGTTCCTCTTTTGTAAGGGGACGCATGAGGCCGTACATGTCGGAGTGCTCGTTTGAATTCACGGTAAAGACATTTATATGTCCCCACCTTTTCACAGCCTTGCTGAACTCAGGAATCATTCCGAACACGCCGATAGAACCGGTGAGGGTCGAGGCATCGCTGAAAATACGCTCGCAGCCGGCGGAAATCCAATATCCGCCTGAAGCGGCATAAGCGCCGTAAGAAGCTACTACAGGCTTTTTGGCGCAGAGCGAGTCCAGAGCGTCCTTGATCTGGGAAGCGGCCACGACACTGCCGCCAGGGCTGTTGACGCGAAGGACAACGGCCTTCACGCTCTCGTCTTCGCAAACATCCTTGATGATTTCAGCGAAACGTTTGCCGGCAACCTGCTCCGTGCCTCTGCCGTCGACAATCTCTCCGTCCGCATATATGACAGCGATGCAGTCCTTGATGCGGAAATTGTCCTTGACGCTCAGGCGGGCGTAGTCAGCTAACGATATGCTCTTCACCTTGCTGTAGTCATCCACGCCTGTCATTGCGCAAAGCTTGTCTTTCATGCCCTCGTATGAGACAAGTTCGTCAGCGAGACCGTATTTCTTGAACGCCTGAGCGTCAGTGAGTTTCAGCTCATCGATAAGCGCATTGAAAGCCTCGGGCGACATATCGGCCTTACGGGCCATCTTGTCCGTCATTTCTTTCCAGATGCCGTTGATGAGCACGCTCTGCTGCTCCAGGTTCTCCTTGCTTGCGGTGCTGCGGATATAAGGCTCGCCGGCCGATTTGTACTTGCCGTGACGTATGAGCTGGATATTCACGCCCGCGAGGTCGAGAAGGTCCTTGAAATACATCATCTGGCCGCTAAGGCCCACAAGGTTCACCATGCCGCCATGATATTTGCTGATATAGATCCTGTCCGCCACGCTTGCAAGGTAATAGCCTGCATTTGTAGGGTGCTCGATATTGGCATATACAGGTTTCCCGCTTGTGCGGAAATTCTCCAGCGCCGCGCGGAACTCCTCAAGATGCGCGAAGCCGGAAGCCATGTCAGGACGTATGTACACGCATTTGATCTTCGGATCCGCGGCTGCATTCTCCAACGCCTTCACGGCATTCAGGATACCCACCGTCTTCACTTCCCTCGTATCTTTCGAGCCTAAAGCGCCGAGAGCCGACAGCGGATCGCTCTCAAGAGTCTGCTCCGCAATCACCAGAGTGCTCATATCCAGGTTAAGGATGGCATTCTCAGGCACTTCCATCACATCCGAGGATGAAGACGACATCGCTCCGATAATCGACATAGTCAGGAAGAAGCCGATTAAATTGAGCAGGACCGTAGCGACAATCACCGCCCACACTGTTTTCCAAAAACTTTTCATATCACCATTATATTTTATTATCACTCATTGCAGACGGCATTCCGGCCGGCCGCAGTATCTATTCATCGAAATCAATCGCGTCCCAGAGAGCCTCCATCGTACGGCGGTCCTTTTTCGTAGGGCGGCCGGCTCCGCGGTCTCTCTGGAGGAAAAACGTCTCCACCGGAGCGCGCATCTTGTCCAGCTCGCTCTGAGGGGTAAGGTTCTCCGCATACTGCGGTACAAGGGCGGCGCCCACGCGCTTTTCCAGCGGTTCTATCACTTTGTATGTAAACTGCACGGCGCCTTTGCGCACTGTTATCATATCCCCGGCCCTGACGCATTTGGCAGGCTTCACGGAAGCATCGTTAAGCTTCACCTTTCCGCCCGCGCAGCCCTCGGCCGCCTCGTTTCTGGTCTTGTAGGCCCTTATCGCCCAAAGATATTTGTCTATCCTTACGTCCATGACACGCGATTATCTTCATTGTTCCGCACCGGCCGCGCCGCTATGACGTCCTTTGCAATATCCGTCTATGGCCGCGGCAGCCTTGCGTCCGGCCCCCATCGCAAGTATCACCGTAGCCGCACCTGTCACGGCATCGCCGCCGGCAAATACGCCGGGACGCGAGGTGACACCTGCCTCATCAGCCACGATGCATCCGCAGTTATTGATATCCAGCCCTCCTGTCGTAGCCGAAATCAGAGGGTTAGGCGAGGTGCCGAGGGCCATGATCACTATATCGGCAGGAATATCGAACTCCGTCCCGGGCACTTTCACAGGTCTGCGGCGGCCGCTCGCATCAGGCTCGCCGAGCTCCATACGGATGCAGCGCACCGCTTTCACTGTCCCGTTTCCGTCTCCTATGATCTCCACGGGATTCGTAAGCATGGAGAAATGTATTCCCTCCTCCATTGCATGATGCACCTCTTCCCTGCGCGCCGGAAGTTCTTTTTCGGTACGCCTGTACACTATTGAGGTATCCGCTCCGAGACGCAGCGCGGTACGCGCGGCATCCATAGCCACATTACCTCCGCCCACGACAACAGCCCTGGCCCCGGCATTCACCGGAGTAAGGCAGTCAGGGCAATATGCCTTCATGAGGTTGTTGCGGGTAAGAAACTCGTTGGCCGAATATACGCCGTTAAGGTTTTCTCCCGGAATGCCCATAAAGCGCGGAAGTCCGGCACCTGTGCCGATGAAAACGGCGTCATATCCGCTGTCAAGCAGCGAATCCACGGTCACCGTACGTCCCACGACAACATTTGTCCGTATCTCCACACCCAAGGCCTCCACAGCGGCAATCTCCTTCTCCACAATCCTTTCTTTCGGAAGACGGAACTCCGGAATGCCGTATACGAGCACTCCTCCCGCACGGTGAAGCGCCTCGAATATAGTCACCTTATAGCCGAGTTTCGCAAGATCTGAGGCGCATGCGAGCCCAGACGGGCCTGAGCCGATCACGGCTACCCTGAATCCGTTCGGCTCCGGAATGCCGGCAGAGGCATTGCCCTCTTCTTTATGCTCCGCATTCCAGTCCGCCGTAAAGCGCTCCAGCTGGCCTATGGCCACCGGCTCGGACTTTATGCCCAGGACACAGCTTCCCTCGCATTGGGTCTCCTGCGGACAGACACGTCCGCAAATTGCAGGCAGCGACGAATCAAGTCCTATTACGGCGCCGGCGCCCGCTATGTCCCCTTCCTTGATTTTCCTGATAAATTCCGGAATCCTGATATTTACAGGGCATGCGGCCACACAGCGCGGATTCCTGCAGTCAAGGCAGCGTCCGGCCTCACGCTCCGCCATTGCCCGGTCGAAACCGAGACATACCTCGTCGAAATCAGTGGCACGCACTTTCGGGTCCCTGTTGGGTGCGGCCGTCCGTGAAATTCTCTCCGCCATTATTTCAATCCTCTCTTTTTACAAGCGCAATCCTCCTCAGACTCCTCCATGGCCGCCTTAGCTTCGCGCTCCTGGTTCAAATACTGCCTCTGACGCCGCATAGCCTCGTCGAAGTCCACTTTTGTGCCGTCGAATTCCGGACCGTCCACACATGCGAAACGGGTCCTGCCGTCCACTGTCAGACGGCATGCGCCGCACATTCCGGTACCGTCCACCATCAGCGTGTTCATGCTGACCGTAACGGGAATATTCAGCTTCTCCGCCATAATGGCGCTGAATTTCATCATTATCATAGGCCCGATAGCGACGCACTCCGTATATTCCGCCCCCTCGTCCTTCACCAGATGTTCCAGCAATGCGGGAATATTGCCGTGAAAGCCGTAAGAGCCGTCATCCGTGGAAATGTACAGATTGTCAGATACGCTGCGCAGCTCGTCCGTATAGATAAGAAGGTCCTTCGTGCGCGCGCCCAGGATGACATCCACTTTCGCGCCGTGCTCCTTAAGCCATTTGGCCTGAGGATACACGGGAGCCGCGCCCACGCCTCCGGCAAGGAATACGAAGCGCGATGCCATAAGGCTCTCGCTGTCACGCGTTATGAACTCCGAAGGATTGCCGAGCGGTCCTGCGACATCGGCGAAACGTCCTCCCTCTTCCATGGCGCAGATCAGCATCGTCGAAGCGCCTACGGCCTGGACAACTATCGTGACCGTGCCTTCGCCGGCATTATAATCCGAAATGGTAAGGGGAATCCTCTCCCCTTTCTCATCCGATCTCACTATAAGGAACTGGCCGGGTTTCGCCGCAGCTGCAAGCATAGGCGCCGATACCACCATCATACAGGTGTTCGGGGTCAGCATCTCCTTCTTTAGAATCTCATACATAGGACAAAATGAATTTAACAGGCAAATATAGCAAAATTTGATGCTATCGTTTCATAATAATCCGATAAACGTTCTTTGTGGAAGCGGTAACCTTCACCTTTTCATCCACCCTCTCGCCCACGATCGCCATCACATGGCTTCCTTCGCCCTGGACCACCATCACATGTTCCTTATCCAGAACATTATACTTCAATTCCTTGAGTATATCGCTCACCTTTTTTCTGCCTTTCAGGCCTATGGGATGCATATAATCTCCCGGCATGAAACGGCGCAGACTGGGCTCCGAGCCAAGTCTGTCGGCATCCAGCAGAGTTTCTCCCCTTTCCGTCTTCGCGGACATGCCCTTTTTCCACGGCAGTTTCTCGATGAATATCTCAGGTCGGACGTCCAGGTCCAGAGACCTTATTTCATAACCGTCCGAAGTAGTGACAAGGACATGAGTAGGCGAATAGAAGCGTTTGCCGGCCCGTGCGCCGGAGGATTTCATGTGAGCCTGCACATCCTCTATCACGGAGCCGTTGAATCCGGCCTCCAGCATGCGCCGCACAAGTTCCGGATCACCGCTGCGGAAATTCCTTATATCCCTGTTCAGGGTCTCGATATACGAAGGATTGATCTTGGCCATAAGCGGGAATATCCCGTTGCGCACGATATTGCGCTTGCATCCGCATTCGAGGTTGGTGGAATCGGTGCGCCAGCGCAGGCCGTGCAGCCGCGCATAAGACTCAATGTCGGCCCTGGTCCATTCCAGCAGAGGCCGCAGGACCTTTGTGCTGCCATAAGGATTGACGCTGCTGTAATCCATTCCGCAGATACCGCGCAGCCCCGTGCCTCTCAGAAGATTGAGGATAAGGGTCTCGGCATTGTCGTTCGCATTGTGCGCTACACAGACGCCTCCGTATCCGTGTTCGAGGCAGAGGCTGTCGAACCAGCGGTATCTCAGTTCCCTGGCGGCCATCTCGATGCTGACTCCGTTCTCACGCGCGAATTTCACGGTATCGAAATCCGCCGAATGAAACCGCACCCCGGCACGGCCGGCGAGTTCTTTGACGAACATCGCGTCACCGTCGCTTTCCCCGTCCCTGAGATGAAAATTGCAGTGCGCTATGGCCGCCTTCGCGCCTGTGCCGAGAATACAGTGGGCCATAACGACAGAATCGATTCCACCGCTTACAGCGAGAAGAACCGATTCTTCGCCAATATGAGGCAGATTCCTCAAGATTTATTTCTTTTTGCTCGCGATGGCATAAGAGAAGCTGATAGAGAAGAACTCCTTGAACTGGGTAGGACGTGCTTTCTCCTCCTCTATGTGGCCTGCAGCGTCTTTTTTCTGATAGATGACTGAAGGATCATAGATGAGCCATGTCTGCAGTGCGACCTTGAAATACTTCGCGATGTCGAATGAAATCTTGTTGTCCCAATTTACCCTGAACCAGTCATGGGTCTTCATGGTCTCGTTCAGCGTCTGTCCGAGATAGTTGCCGAACAGGACGACCTGGGTCTCGTAATTGAACCAGTCGTTCACATTGACCTTTGCGTTCGCCTTGATCTGGGTACCGAGCTGCCAGCGTATAGGCCTGTATTTGTCTGTGCCCTTATACATAGGCATACCGTAATTGTCACGCAGTTCATCGACCATCACGATAACGGCGCCGCCGGTAAGAGGAGCGATGCTCATGTCGAACCAGTTGTTAGGCTTCCAGTCCAAACCGAGAGCGAGGTTGATGTACGCAGGAGAGAAGATAGAAGACTTGAGGTCGCCTGTCCAGCCGCTCTTCACGTTGTCCGGATCTATCAGACGGTAGTTGTCGCGGGCGTTGGCGAACTGGGTCTTGAAGTCGAAGCCTGCGGAATAGCGCCACTTCGATTTCTCCGTCATCTTGTAGTCGAACTTGCTCTCAAGATAGATACGGTCGTTGCTGCTCTGGATAAGGTTAGCCTTGTCGGCAGACCAAAGGAAGCCGTAGTTCAGCTGCGCGCGGTTGTTCCAGCTGGCCCTTCCGTGCTCGTAGAGCGCCTTGCCGTCCACACCGGCCGCGAGCGATACCGAAGGATAACCGCCGGCCGCCCAGCTTGTCATCCAGGTCTGGTTCAGTCCGAGATCGAAGTTAACCGAGTTCTTCCAATAGTTGGGCTTCGGCGCGGCCGGCGTCTCCACCTTCGTATTGTTTATTGCCTGGGCTGCGTTCATCGCAGCCTGCTGGGCGTCAGTAAGCTCCTGTGCCATTGCAGCCGCAGGGGCAAGTACCGATAAAAGGATAAATAGTTTTTTCATGTGAGGTGATAATATTAATATGAAATAGCGAATACCACACGGCCTTTCGAAGGCTTGCCGCTATAGATACACCTGCCCTCTTCCTCGCAGACATAACTGTCCACAGGGATACAGCGTATCGTCGCCTTTGTCTCGTCCTTGATGGCCTGCTCGGTCTCAGGAGTGCCGTCCCAGTGGCAGAGAAGGAAACCGCCCTTGGTGATCTCGCTCTTGAATTCCTCCCAGCTGTCGCACTTGCGCACGTTCGCATCGCGGAAAGACAGCGCCTTCCTGTATATGTTGTCCTGAATCTCGTCCAGCAGGGCATGCACATGGCCGGCCACGCCGTCAAGGGACATGACTTCTTTCGTAAGGGTATCGCGGCGTGCGACCTCGACAGTGCCGTTGGCAAGATCGCGGGCACCCATGGCTATACGTACCGGAACGCCTTTAAGCTCCCACTCGGCGAACTTGAAGCCCGGACGCAAGGTATCGCGGTCATCGACCTTGACGCTGTGGCCCATCCCCTCCAGCTGTTTCTTGATCTCGTACATCTTGTCAAGAACTGCGTTATGCTCTTCTGCGGTGCGGTAGATAGGCACCATTACGACCTGTACAGGTGCGAGGACCGGAGGAAGCACAAGTCCCTCGTCGTCGCTGTGAGCCATGATGAGGGCGCCCATAAGACGGGTTGAAACACCCCATGATGTAGCCCATACATATTCCTGTTTTCCTTCGTTATTGGTAAACTGGACATCGAACGACTTGGCGAAATTCTGGCCGAGGAAATGCGAGGTGCCGGCCTGGAGGGCCTTTCCGTCCTGCATCATGGCCTCGATAGTGAGGGTGTCGAGAGCTCCGGCGAAACGCTCGTTAGGGCTTTTGTGTCCCACGATTACGGGAAGCGCGAGGCTCTTGCGGGCAAAATCCGCATAAACGTTCACCATCTTGTATGCCATAGCCTCGGCTTCAGACGAGGTGGCGTGCGCGGTATGGCCCTCTTGCCACAGGAATTCCGCAGTACGCAGGAAAAGACGCGTACGCATCTCCCAGCGCACCACATTGCACCATTGGTTGCAGAGGATCGGAAGATCTCGCCATGAGGTGATCCAGTTCTTGTATGTGCTCCAGATTATGGTCTCGGAAGTAGGACGGACGATAAGCTCCTCCTCCAGTTTCGCTTCCGGATCCACTACGACGCCCTTGCCCTCGGGATCATTCATCAGACGATGGTGCGTAACTACCGCGCACTCTTTCGCGAAACCGGCCACATGCTCGGCCTCGCGGCTGAAGAAAGATTTCGGGATAAAGAGAGGGAAATATGCGTTCTGCACCCCTGCCTCCTTGAATCTCGCATCCAGGATGGACTGCATCTTTTCCCATATCGCATAGCCGTAAGGCTTGATAACCATACATCCGCGGACTGCGGACTGCTCCGCCAGATCCGCCTTCACGACAAGATCGTTATACCACTGAGAGTAGTTTTCCGAACGTTTAGTAACTTCTTTTGCCATTTATGCAGTTTTTTGTTTTTTAAAGTTTAAATTTGCAAAAATGTACTTTGCGCTGCAAAGATACAAAATTGAATTGACCTATTTATTATGAAAAGGAAAATTTTTACACTCGTTTTATCATCGCTTGTACTGGCCGGATGCGGAACAGGCAGAATGACCGGTTCTTCGTCAGGACAGCAGAGGTGGTATGACGACGGAATCTATTCGTCCCGTGAAAGGAGGCAGGCCGGCAAAGAGGCGGAGCATGACAAAACGGTCAGATATTTTCCGGGCGTCGGAATGCTCAAGAAACCTCTCGACGGCTACAGCACCGGATATATGGACGGCTACGGCGACGCGTGGAGCGACTTTGGGTTCAATCCCTGGTATGCCGGCATAGGCTCAGGCTTTTATTTCGGCGGCCCGTGGGGATGGAGCTCATGGCATTTCAGCCCATGGTACCGTAATCCTTGGCATGGCCCTTGGTATTGGGATTCATGGTACTGGGATCCGTGGTATTGGGATTCATGGTATTGGAGTCCGTGGGGATGGAATTCATGGCCTTACGGTCCATGGTACTGGGATCCATGGCATTATCCGGGCTACAGCTACTGGCACGGGTGGTATCCGCACCACATGTGGCCGCCTTACTATTACGGAGGCGGACATCAGGTGACGGCGCACAGGCAGAGCACGGCTACATCCCAGTTCTCGGGAAGGCACGGCAATACCGTCTACGGAGGCACGCGCGGCGGCTCGTCATCCGGAGTGTCGTCAGGCGGCAGCGTCAGGAACGCCGGCAACAACATCGGCTACGGCGTACGTCCGGTTTCCGGAAGCGTATCGGGCTCCGGCGGCAGCGGAGCATTGCGCTCCCCTGCCACGGCAAGACCTTCAGGCGGCACATCATCTTCATCCGCAAGGCCTTCCGGCAACAACAGCAACAGCAACGGCAGGCCGGTATCCAACAGGACGCTGAACAATGCCGCTAATGCTATCAGAAACGCCGTGAACAATTCTTCATCTTCCGAATCGTCCTCATACGGCAGGTCTTCGAACTCTTCATACAATTCCTACAACAGCGGCGGCTCATATCAGCGCAGCAGCAGTCCGGGCGGAAGCGGATCACATGGAGGAGGATCATACGGAGGCGGTTCATCTTCACGCAGCGGCGGCTCATACGGCGGTGGCGGCGGATCACGTGGCAGACATTAAAAAAACGAACGGTTATGAAAATGAAAAAAGTCATTTTTTCAATTCTGGGCATCGCCGTTTGCACAGCGATGCAGGCACAGACTGTGTATGATGCACTGACATTCTCACAGAACGATTATTACGGAACGGCCCGTAGCATGGCGATGGGCAACGCGATGACGGCGGTAGGCTCTGATATCGGCAGCATTATCATCAACCCTGCCGGCAGCGCTGTCGCGCCGTACGCACAGGTCACGATTACTCCGGGACTGTCCATCAGTTCCGTATCGGCCGGACTGTCGGACGGAAACGGCATGGACAAGACCATAAAGAAGCGCTTCACCATGCCTAACTACGGCATCACGCTGAATTTCGACGCCGGCAAGTCAAGCGTCCTGAAAAACCTCACATTCGGATTCGTGGCCAATGTATCCGACGACTACAACAGGAAGATGACAAGCGGCGGGCTCACCTCCACATCCTATGCCGGCAACCTTTCAAGCTATGCGAGAGAGCAGAGATACACCGTCGATGAGATGATAAAGGCGGTAGAGGACATGTCGAAAGGCTACGGAAGCGACGTGGACTGGATAAGCGTCATAGCTTACAAGAGCGGTGCGATCCGTCATCCGGAAGGCACAGGCGACGCATACTGGGCCGGCGCTACGGAAGAATATGTTCTCGAGCAGGACGGCTCGCTTATGTACGACACTCTCTACCAGAATCCGGTGGACATGGAATACAGTTCAAGCACATGGGGCACCAAGACCGATTACATCTTCAACCTGGGAGCGAACATATCAGATTTCCTGTTCATAGGCGTCAACCTGGGTTTCCAGTCTTCACGCTACAGGCTTTCCAGCACCATAAGCGAGAATGCGCTAAAGGGACAGCAGTACCAGAACTATTTCCGCAACCTGGAATACAACTACAGCTACAGTGCCAGGACATCGGGCATATACGGCAAATTCGGCATTATCCTTACTCCGGTAGCCGGGCTCAGGATCGGAGCGGCGTTCACGACACCTACAGTAGTCACCGTTTCGGAGAACTGGCAGAACGAAATCTCGGTGAGCAGCTACCGCGATGCCTCCGGAGACGGACATTCGGACGCATATGCAGGCACTCCTCTGTCGGAGAACAGATACAAGATATCCACTCCGCTGCGTTTCAATGTCGGAGCAGCCTATACTTTCGGGAATGTGCTGATGATATCGGCCGACTATGAAATGGCCGACTACGGGCAGACCAGATTCGAGAGCATAAGCGGCTGGCAGAACAATTTCACCGAGCTGAACAGGAGAATCAACGGAACTTACAGGGAGCCGAACATCGAGAACAGCTACGATTTTCTGACAAGCTCGCACATTGTCAGGGCCGGCGTGGAGCTGAAAATGATTCCTGAGGTCGCCATACGCGGAGGCTACGGCTTCTCTACAGGAGGTGTGGCGTACTATGACAACGGCGTTGCGGCGAACCTCGTGCAGAACACGCACAGCGCATCATTCGGAATAGGCTACGATTCGCCGAGATCATTCTTTTTCGATATGGCGTGCAGGCTGAAATTCTGCCCTGAGAGCCATGTGCTGGTATACAGCGACTACATGGCCGAATACAGATCACCGGTCGCACGGAGCAAACAGATGCTGGCGACCGTCGTTGCTACATTCGGCTGGAGATTCTAAAGATACGCTGCGGCATCCGGACCTTCGTTGAACAGAAGATCCATGACGCTCAGATTCGGCACGAAGCCGTATTTTCCGGAGAAAACCTGAAAATACGGCTTCTCCTTATAATATATGTCAGGATGTTTAGGATGGATATCGAGTGACGGCCCCGCGTACTCCTCCGTCACTCCAGGCTGCGGGATATGCAGCGCGGAGGCAAAGAACTCCAGGATACCGAGGTCGAACTCCCACAGAGTCTCGCTGCGGCGGTTCATTATATCATAAAGCCCGTCCCTGTAATATTCGAAATAGGCCGATGACATGTATGCCGAGTCGATGGCCCTCCGGTGGCGCTGGAGAAAGCCCTTTGAATAGTCCACCTTAATGTCGCGGATACATTTCGCGCCGTCGTGAAGCACAGGTACGTTCAAGGACTCGACGCCGTTGGCTGTCAGGATGTTGCAGCGGTTGCGCCAGCTCTGCTTCTGATAATTCTCACAGCCCTCTATCAAAACATCCCCCTTCCGCAGAAGGGAGATGTATGAAAGAGGCGGAAAATATGCTATGCTCAGTGTTTTCACGATGCCGGCCTACTCGAGCTCGCTCTTTGAGTTCGTGATGCCCGGACCGCGAACTATGCCGCGCTTCGAGTTGCGGATGAAGTTGAGGATAGTATCACGCTCGTCGCTCTGAGGAAATCCTGCCTCGATACGGTCGCATGCGTCGGTTACGGTAATGCCGGAGTTGTAGATCAGATCGTACATGTCCTTGATGTTGCTGATCTGGGCCGACGAGAAGCCGCGGCGGCGCAGGCCTACAAGGTTGATGCCGGCGAATGTGATAGGATCACGGCCGCATAGGATGTATGGCGGAATGTCCTTGTTAACCTTAGAGGCGCCGCCTACCATCGCATGGGTGCCGATATGGCTGAACTGGTGTACCACGGTGCTGCCGCCGAGGATGGCCCAGTCGTCGACAACCGTCTCGCCGGCGATGCCTACATAGCTTACGAGAATGCAGTGGTTGCCTACGCAGCAGTCATGAGCCACATGGGTGTACGACATGAGGAGGGTATCGTTTCCGACCTTTGTCACGCCCTTGCCGCTGGCTTTGGTACCGCGGTTGATAGTGGCGCACTCGCGGATATTCACGCGGTCGCCGATCTCGACATAGGTGACCTCGCCGTCGAACTTGAGGTCCTGTGGAACGGCTCCTACAACTGCGCCAGGAAAGATATTGCAGTCCTTGCCGATCTTGACATAGTCAAAAATGGTGGCGTGAGGAAGGATATGCGTGCCGTCGCCGATCTCGACATGCTCCGCGATGAATGCATACGCATCCACGGTTACGTTTTCGCCAAGTTTCGCACCCGGATGAACTGTGGCGAGAGGATGAATTGTTGCCATATTTATTATTTTTGTTTGATCATGTTGCGTACAGCCTTCGCTGTATTCGTATTGATGGTATGGCCGCATTTCACGGCCTGTACGCGTGCATTGAGGAATCCGCCGCAAAGACGCAGGTCCCCGATGAGGTCGAGCAGCTTGTGGCGCGCGCATTCGTTCGGATAATACAGGCGCACGTTGCTCAGATAGCCGCGCTCGTCTATTTTCAGCTTCGGCTTGTTGAACAGAACGCCCATCCTTTTTATCTGCTCTTCCACCACAGGATGCTCCACTATGACGATGGCGTTGTCGACGTCGCCGCCCTTGATAAGATTGTGGTTGAGGAGGTATTCAAGCTCGTGAAAGAATACGAAAGTACGGCACGGGGCCACTTCCTTGGAATATTCCTGTACAGGGCACCAGCTGGCTGTCTGCACGCCCACGACCTTGGAATCGAAGTCTATCTTTATCTCATAAGAAAGCCTCGGAGCAGGCGTAAGACGCACGAGCGAGCCGGTCTTTTCGTTCACGATCTCGATTTCTTCCGAAAGCTCGATATATTTGCGCGGTGCCTGCTGTACCTTCAGGCCGTCTTTGAGTATGGCCTCGCAGTACGGACGGGCACTGCCGTCCAGGATAGGCATCTCTACGTTGTCGACCTCGACGATCGCATTGTCGACGCCAAGTCCGGTAAGTGCCGAAAGCACATGCTCGACCGTGCCGACGACACAGTCCCCGAGGGCCAGCTGAGTGCTTCGCGCGGTGCTTGCCACATACTCGGCGAGAGCCTCCATCTGAGGGGCTCCCGGAAGATCCACGCGCCTGAAGACAATTCCGGAGTTCTCAGGAGCGGGATTCAGTTTCAGTTTTGTATAACATCCTGTGTGAAGGCCCTTGCCCTCGAATTTATAGGATTTACGCAGGGTCTGCTGTAATTTCATTGTAGGTTCTATTTTTTGTTGGGAGCGTTCTTGAACATCGCGTATGCACGCAGGAACTGCCTGTGAGGGATCGCAGGACAGCCCATGAAAGCCTGTCCAGGCTCCTTGACGTCCGCGATAAGGCCAGACTGTGCGGCCAGAGTGGTGCGGTCGGCGACGGTAATGTGTCCCACGACGCCGCACTGGCCGGCGATAATGCAGTTCTTGCCGATCTTCGCGCTGCCGGCTATGCCGGACTGGGCGCACATCACGGTATTCTCCCCTATTTCGACGTTATGGGCGATCTGGCAGAGGTTGTCGATCTTTACGCCCTTATGGATAATCGTACTGCCCATCTGTGATTTGTCGACAGTGGTGTTTGCGCCGATTTCCACATCATCCTCGATGATGACGTTTCCGTTATGGTGTATCTTGCGGTATGATCCGTCCGGAAGCGGAGCGAATCCGAAACCGTCGCTGCCGATGACTACACCGGCATGAAGTATGACATTGTTGCCTATCACCGACCCGGGATATATCTTCACGCCCGAATAGATGATGCAGTTCGATCCGATGACGACGTCCTCGCCGATGTAGACCTGCTCTCCGATATGGGAGAAATCGCCTATCTTAGACCTTTTTCCGATAAACGCAAGATCACCGATGTAAACCTTGCGTCCTATGTCCGTATGGCGCTGGATGCTGCACGCGTAGCCGCGGTAACGGCGTACGCTTTTCTTGCGTGCGTTCTCATAATCCAGCAGCGAGGCGACGGCCGCATAGGCGTCCTTTACGCGGACCATGGTCGGATGCACGGGGGCGGCAGGCTCGAAAGTCTCGTTCACTATGAGGATGTCGCACTTTGTGGTGTAGACATGTTTCTCATACTTCGGATTGGCGAAAAAGCATATCGTGCCGCTCTTGCCGGATTCGATACGGGCGAAGGCCTTCACCCTCACCGAGGGATCTCCGTCGACCTTTCCGTCCAGTATCTCTGCAATTTGCTTTGCCGAATATTCCATTACTTTGTTGTTGTGTTAGTTTTAGTTTTGTTTCAGGACCGCAAATTTAGTAAAATATTTCGATGTTTCTGTTTTTTTTAGTATTTTTGCGATGCGAGAAAGGGTAAGGAGGACGGGGGTCCTCTTTTTCTTTTATTTAAAATATCGGAAAATGAATATCACGGAAATCAAAGAAGCCATATCTCCGCTGCTTGAAGAGCGCGGGCTTTTCCTTGTGGAGGCAAAGATCAGCAAGGACAACGACATCACTGTCACCATCGAGTCAGCCGCCGGCATCGTGACCCTCGACGACTGCGAGGTCATCAACCGTTTCTTCACGGACACTTTCAGCCAGGACGAAGAGGATTATTCGCTCACCGTCACCTCGGCGGGCCTCGACGGAGAGTTCAAGGTAAAGGCACAGTTCGACAAGGCGGTAGGAAAGAAGGTAGAGCTCTGGCTCAAGGGCGGCAGGAAGATTGTAGGCACGCTGGAGTCCGTGGAAGACGGAGCCGTCACCGTAGACGGCGTCTCATATCCGGATGCGGAAGTTAACAAAGTAAAATATCATATTGAATTCTAAAAATGGAAAAGACAGCACTCAAAGATGCGTTCTCGGAGTTTAAAAACCTCAAGAACATCGACCGCGCCACAATGGCCAGCGTTCTGGAAGACGTGTTCAGGACACAGCTTGCCAAGACTTACGGCACATCTGACAACTTTGACGTCACGATCAACATCGACAAAGGCGACTGCGAGATCATCCGCAACCTCGAGGTTGTGGACACAGTGGAAGATCCTGCAACACAGATCAGCATTGAAGACGCGAACAGGAACGGCGATGATTTCGAGGTAGGCGACGATTACGCAGAGATGATCAGCCTGGCGGATTTCGGACGCCGCGGCATCCTCAATCTGAAACAGAATCTCCAGGGCCGCATAATGGATATAGAGAAGGCCAACGTATTCAACAAGTATCAGGACAAGGTCGGCGAGCTCTTCACCGGCGAGGTGTACCAGACATGGGCTAAGGAAGCCCTCATGATGGACGAGGAGGAAAACGAGCTCCACCTGCCGAAAGCGGAGCAGATCCCTGGAGAGCACTTCAAGAAGAAAGATACCGTGAAAGCCATCATCAAGAGTGTGGAGATGCGCAACAACACTCCTTATATCACTATCTCGCGCGTGGCGGACAGCTTCCTCGAGAAGCTTTTCGAGCAGGAGGTGCCAGAGATCTACGACGGTCTCATCACTATCAAGAAAGTAGTACGCATTCCGGGCGAGCGCGCAAAAGTGGCAGTTGAAAGCTATGACGAGCGCATCGATCCTATCGGAGCATGTATCGGCGTGAAAGGTACACGAATCATCGGTATCGTCCGCGAGCTCCGCAACGAGAACATCGACGTCATCCAGTGGACCTCAAACAAGCAGCTCCTTATCCAGCGCGCGCTTGCTCCTGCAAAGATTTCGTCCATCGTCATCAGTCCGGACGAGACCGAGCCGATCAAGGTGTACATGTCCCCTGACGAGGTTAAGAAAGGCATCGGCCGCGGCGGCTGCAATATCCGCCTCGCCTCAATGCTTGTAGGACGCGAGATCGAGGTATGGCGCGACCCTGTGAAACAGGCAGAAGAGCAGGAGGAGGACGTGCTTCTCGCGGAATTCAGCAACGAGATCGACGAGTGGGTTATCGAGAAGCTCCAGAGCATCGGCTGCGATACCGCCAAGAGCGTGCTCGCCCTCGACCCTGTGGATGTCGCACGCCGTGCGGATCTTGAAGACGAGACGGTGGAGGAGGTATTCCGCATTCTCGCCAGCGAGTTTGAAGACTAATTTGTAAATTTTAATATAAGGGAAGATTAATATGGCAGAAATAAGATTGAGCAAAATAACCAAGCAGTTCGGTATCGGACTGGGCACCTTAGTGGAATTTATCCAAAGCAAGGGCGTGGAAGTGGAGGCGAACCCGAATTTCAAGATTTCGGATGAACTTTTCCCGGATATCGAGGCCAAGTTCGGCGGCGATCTCAAGGCGAAGCAGGAGGCTGACAAAGTGAGCACTAAGCTCAAGGAGATGATCGCAAGCACAGGAAAGAAGAAAGCCGAGGCCGAAGAAGAGGAAGAGAGCGCTTCCGAGATTATAATCAAAAGCAACGGTATCGCCGCCCCTGTCGTGGAGCGCAAGAGCGAACCGAAGCCTGAGCCTGAGACCGAGACAAAGGCCGAGCCGGCTGCCGCGCCAGCGGTACAGCCTGCGGCGGAAGCGAAGATCGAGGTCGAGAAGCTGGCCGGTCCGGTCATCATCGACAAGATCGACCTTGATACCATAGGCAAGAAAAAAGCTAAGCCGGTTGAACCGAAAGAGGAGTCTTCCCTTGAAACTGCCGCTCCCGAGGTTCAGGCCGAGCCTGCCGAAAAACCGCTTGAAAAGGAAAAGCCTTCCGCACCGTCAGCAAAGGAACAGGACACCGCCGCGAAAAATGTCGCCGGGAAGAACGGCAATCAAAAGACAGGCGGCGAGAAAACGGCTGCGCCGGCAGCTGAGAAGCCGCAGGTACGCGAGACTAAAATCGAAGCCGAGAGGCTTGCCGGCCCGAACGTGGTGGGAAAAATAGATCTTTCCAAATTCCAGACCCCGTCGAAGCACAAGAAGCGCGAGCGTATCCAGGTAGGCGGCTCGCAGAAAGTGGATGTTACGAAAGTCGACGGTTCCGGCAACGGCCAGAACAAGAACAATGGCGGCGGCCGTAACAACAATAAGAAAAACAATGACAAGAACCGCCAGAACCAGCAGAAGAACAAAGGCGGCAAAGGCCAGCAGCAGGTATTCCGCCAGCTTACGGAGGCAGAGATAGAGGAGCAGCAGAAGGAAATCCAGAAGCAGATCAAGGAGACCTACGCCAGGATGAACGAAAGCAAGGGCAGCAACAAGTTCGGCGCCAAGTACCGCAAGGAGAAGCGCGAGGCTGTAGCTGAGAAGATGGCGGAGGAGATGGAAATGGCCGCAGCCGAGAACAAGACGCTGAAGGTTACCGAATTCGTTACGGTCAACCAGCTCGCCACGCTGATGAACGTGCCTGTGACAAAGGTAATCGGAGCATGCATGACCCTCGGACTTATGGTATCCATAAACCAGCGTCTGGACGCCGAATACCTTGTTATGGTGGCTGAGGAGTTCGGCTACAAGATCGACTTCGTCACCGCGTCCCTGAACGAGGCTATCGACGATGCCGACCAGATTGACTCTCCGGAAGATCTTATGCCGCGTCCTCCTGTAATCACGGTTATGGGTCACGTGGACCACGGCAAGACTTCCCTGCTGGACTACATCCGCAAGGCAAACGTCATCGCAGGCGAGGCCGGCGGCATCACCCAGCATATCGGCGCATACCATGTGAAGCTGTCCGACGGCCAGAAAATCACGTTCCTCGATACTCCGGGCCACGAGGCCTTCACGGCGATGCGTGCGCGCGGCGCCAAGATGACAGACCTCGTGATCATCATCATCGCTGCCGATGACGCCATAATGCCGCAGACAGTCGAGGCTATCAACCATGCTCAGGCGGCCGGTGTTCCTATGGTATTCGCTATCAACAAGATCGACAAGCCGGGTGCATATCCCGACAAGATCCGCGAACAGCTCTCGAACATGAACATACTGGTCGAGGACTGGGGCGGCAAATACCAGTGTCAGGAAATTTCTGCAAAACAGGGTCTGAACGTGGACAAACTGCTGGAGAAAGTGCTGCTCGAGGCTGAGATGCTGGAGCTAAAGGCAAATCCTAACAAGCGTGCGCAGGGCGCCGTGATCGAGTCTTCGCTGGACAAGGGCCGCGGCTATCTCGCTACCGTGCTCGTGCAGAGCGGCACGATGCGTGTCGGCGACATAATGCTGTCAGGCCAGTACACAGGCCGTATCAAGGCCATGTACAACGAACGCGGACAGAAAGTGTCAGAGGCCGGTCCTTCGGTTCCGGTATCGGTGCTCGGCCTTAACGGAGCACCTACCGCCGGCGAGACATTCAATATCATGGCCGACGAGCGCGAGGCAAAGGAAATCGCAACGAAACGCGAGCAGCTCCTCCGCATACAGGGTATCAAGACCCAGAAGCATACGACTCTGGACGACCTCGCACGCCGTATCGCAATCGGCAACTTCAAGGAGCTCAACGTCATTGTCAAAGGTGATGTGGACGGCTCGATCGAGGCGCTCAGCGATTCCCTCATCAAGCTCAGCACGGATGAGGTTGTGGTAAACGTCATCCACAAAGCCGTGGGCCAGATCTCGGAAAGCGACGTTCTGCTCGCCGCGGCATCAGATGCCGTCATTATCGGCTTCCAGGTGCGCCCTTCGGGCGATGCGCGCCGTCTTGCGGAGAAAGAGCAGATCGAGATCCGTCTGTACAGCGTCATCTACGATGCAATCAACGAGATCAAGAGCGGTATCGAGGGTATGCTTGCTCCTGAGGAGAAAGAAGAGATACTCGGCACGGCGGAGGTACGCGAGACCTTCAAGATCAGCAAGGTGGGCACAATCGCCGGCTGTATGGTAAAGGAGGGCAAGATCGCCAGGACGAACAAGGTACGCGTCATCCGCGACGGCATTGTGGTATACACAGGTGCGCTCGGCTCGCTGAAACGCTACAAAGACGATGTAAAAGAGGTCCTCACCGGAATGGACTGCGGCCTTAACATCGAGAACTTCAACGACATCAAGATCGGAGACGTTATCGAGGCCTACCAGATCATCGAGATCAAGAGGACCCTCTAAACTCCCCTGCCCGTTCCTGTACCGCATCATCCGCACCGGGAACATTGATCACACAGTCAACGGAAATAGCCCGGCCGGAATTTTCGGCCGGGCATTTCTTCGGCATAGTGCATGTTGAATGGCCGGCAGGGCATTTTTGTTTGCACGGTATGCGGATTTTGAATATATTTACGGTGTAAAACCGGATGCGGCGACAGACCGTACGGAACAGTTACATTTATTCATTTTTAATCATGGAAGATCTGCACTTCATCGCATCACGCTTCGCCATACAGGGAGAAGTCAAAAGCATCGGGACTTTGGGCGAAGGATTTATAAACGACACATATATCGTCCGTACCGGGGGCGATGCTCCGGACTACATTCTCCAGCGCAAGAACAGGAACATCTTCCCGGACGTGCCGGCGATGATGGAAAACATACGCAAGGTCACAGACCATATCCGACGCCGTGTGGCTGCCGTGGGCGGAGATACATTGCGCGAGGTCATGACTGTCGTACCGGCTAAAGACGGCGGGCTCTGCTACCGCGACTCCTCGGGCGAATACTGGACGGTCACGGTTTTCATCTCCGATACAGTGAGCTACAACCGTGCGGATACGGAGGAGCTCGCCCGCATGGGAGGCATAGGCATCGGCAGGTTTCAGGCGCAGCTCGCAGATTTCAGCGAGCCTCTTTCCGAGACTATCAAGGGATTCCATAATATGCGCCACCGCTTTATGCAATGGGATGAGTCCATTGCACGCGATGCCGCCGGACGTGTGGGCGAGTTAGCGGAGGAAATCTCATGGATAGAGTCCCGCCGCGGGGAAATGATGAATTTCTGGTCCAAGGTAGAGGACGGTACGATTCCGACTCGTGTAACACACAACGATACGAAAATCAACAACATATTGTTTGACAGACAGGGACGTGTGCTTTGCGTCATCGACCTTGACACAGTCATGCCGGCAACTGCGCTGAACGACTTCGGCGATGCCATACGCACATATGCCAACACAGGCGCGGAGGATGACACGGACCTGAACCGCGTAGGACTCTCGCTTCCAATGTTCGCAGCCTATGCCGACGGCTATCTGTCGCAGCGCGCGTCAACGCTGAACGCCGCGGAGCTTGAATGGCTGGCCTTTTCGGCGCGCTACATCACCTACGAACAGGTCCTGCGCTTCCTTATGGACTACATCGACGGCGACACCTACTATAAAATCAAGTCTCCCGACCATAATCTGGTACGCACCCGCGCGCAATACAGGCTATTGTGCAGCATGGAGGAACAATACGGTGACATGTGCCGCATAATCAAGGAAACATCATCAAAATATATAGGATAATGGATATTCGCAAACTTGCGGTCGACACGACCGACGCAGCGGCGCTTGACAGAGCGCTCTGCGCTATCGCTCCCGAACCTGTAGCATGCTGCAACTGGCCGGAAAATTACCCTTACACGCCTGAGGTCTCGTTCCGCGCGTTCCATACCGGCGAATTTCTCGTTGTCCGTTTCGATGTCCGCGAAGAAGTCACCGCCGCCCTCGTGACAGAGGACAACGGCAGGGTATGGACGGATTCCTGCGTAGAGCTTTTCATCGCACCGGACGACAGCGGATATTACAACTTCGAGACGACTTGCACAGGCCGTATGCTGCTCGGCTACAACGTTCCAGGACGCGCACCGGAACATGCCGCAGCCGATATCCTGGCCGGCGTAAAACGCATAGGATCTCTGCCGTCAGAGCCGTTCGCGGAGCGCAAAGGAGACAACCGCTGGTCCATGACGCTGGTGATTCCTCCGTCAGCGCTTTTCCGCCATGAACTTAAATCATGGGACGGAGCGGATCTGCGGGTGAACCTGTACAAATGCGGCGACGATCTGTCGAAGCCGCACTTCCTTTCATGGAAAGCAATCGACAACCCGTCGCCTAATTTTCACCTGCCGCGGTTCTTCGGCCATTTCAGATTCGAAGAATAACCGGCATTTATATGTTGAGCAGCCTGAACCGGTCTTAGAACGTCATGGACAGGGACAGGCCTGCCGCTGTCATATAATTTCCATTCGACCCGGCAGGAACAGAAGAGACCCATGGAGAAAGCCTGAAATCTATGCCTGTTGCAAGTTCCCTCATATCGCGGGCATACATGTTTTTGACTTTCGCTATCTGCGCCGCATCCACCATAGACCATATACATGCGGTTGCAGCTCCCGTGCTTCCGGCAATCAGTATTAAAAGGCCAAGAGCGGAATTATCACTGTCCCAGACCATTGCATTTCCGATACTCGCCAGGGCATAACAACCTAACTCCGCACCAAGGAATGTAAAGCCCCTTCCGACTTCGCCCATAGTCATCTGTCCCAGTCCTGTAAGAAGAAAATTCCAGCACCAGTTAGCGCAATACTGATCGCCGCTCCTGTATCCGTCCCATGAAGACATGCTGTATATATTACGCAATTCCCTGTAACTCATATTCGGGCGCAAGACATCAGGCGACATGGCATACAGTCTGCCGGCAGGCTGGGCATAAGCGCCGTAATTATAAGTATAATTGTCCGATGGCACGGAATTCATGACATCGCGGGTTCCGTTCTGATAGGTAATCATCAATATTTCAGATTTTCTCATCGTGAATACAGGCCCGTCAGGATTGTCGGAACGTTTATACCTGATTTCTCCGTCCAGGACCTCCAGAACCTTGGCATTCAGGTCATCACCATTCTTTAAAGTAATGATATCCTGGGCGTTTAGTCGCCCCCCCCAAAGACATGAAAGCAGAACTGCCGTTGCGAATACGATTGCTTTTTTCATAATATTCTATTGATTCTACAGTTTATCCTCTTGCCCACTCTTCATGCCACGAAGATCGCAGTTATAAGCCTTGCGAAACTCCTGCTTCGCCTTCTCCATCGTGGGATTAGACCTGTTTGACGGGAACGATTGCGCCACAATGCGGGCGCGGACATCATCATTAGAATGATGTTGGAAAATATCATTCTTCAACGTCTGCCGCAGCTGGTCGATAGCATGATTGATATCCACACCCTTCAATTCCACAAATGTCTCCGTCCACTGTTCTGGCTGCACATCTCTTGGCGATCGTCTCACCAGCACCAGCTTGTCGCACCTCTGACCTTCCTTCACGATATTGCCATCCACGGTATACACCACAGATTCTTCCTCGCCATTAGTAGCCAGACGATAGCGTTTGCCATTCTCGCTCACTCCCACCCTTAAGCGAACCTGCATAGCTTGCTCAGGGCTATACCCTTCTGCAATCAAGCGCTCATGGGTTGAACAGTATTTACCTTCATTCATCCTTATGCAAACAGAATTTCGTTCAACTTACTGATGCTCTCATCCACCCAATCCGACACGCCATCCAGATCATTGCCACTAAGCATTGGAATCTCACTATCCATGATATTCCGGAACGTCCCCTTCTCATTGATAAAATATCCCGAGATGGCATTTGAAGGAAGAATGCAATCGCTCGCAACGACCGTCTGCTTCAACCCTTTCTCTTCTACAATGGCAGCGGTCAGCAATACATTCACCACCGACATCACATACGGGCTATGGGTGGTCACCACTGCCATACTCTGCTCCGAACCATTCACCAAAGCTTTCTTAAGCGAACGCGCCAGACTCATTACCACAAGTTTCTGAGACTCCGGATACAGATTCTGCTCTGGCTCCTCAATAAACAACTGGGCAGACTGATACTCAAGCCTTCTGTATGAATGAGCGTTATCCGTCTTACTGATCTCATTACGCTCATGCATCGACAGCGAAGCGTTCTTCCCCACACGCTCCATGATATAATTAGCCATTACATCCATAGGCATCACGCTCTGCATACCGCTCGAAGCATAAAATGCAGGCGTTTCGGTGCCATCTTCGCGCACCAGCACGTCGGCGCCAGATTTATTCACATAGCTGAAACCTCCGGTTACAGCCAACAGGAACGGATGTTCGCCGGTATAAGGAGTCTTTGCCTCATCCCACTCATAAATAAAGTTGAACAGCACATCTTTTTCCGTTGACTTATACGTCTTATCCACATTCTGAATTGCAGATATCAGGTTTCTCTCAGCAGGAATATAACTCAACTTCGTATTGAATCTTTTTTCAGCAAACGATTTCTTGCGTACAATCTTGGCATTACCGTTCACTCCTTTGTAATCTATGGTAATGTTGTCACCATTGTAAATCAGTTCGGTATCCTCCGTGAAATACTCGTCATTCAGGCGATGAAACTGTTTAAGTTCTTTCACGAACCTGTTATAATGGGTATACTGATTCACCACGTCATCAGTAGATACCATAATCTTCTTCTCTATCCAACGGCAAAAGCAGAGCACCTTCATAAAAGTGCTCTTACCGGCACTCTGACGGCCTATAAGCACCATCAGCGATGTCAGTTCAATCTTGGTTGAGTCCATTATAGGACCGAAACTCTTTATATGTAACGAAGCCATAATATATTTCCACTTAAGATGAAATTCTTAATTTCGAGAGCCCTCCCCAAACAACCCTGTCATATAATTAAATATTTTCAAATAAACCAATATACAATCACAGTTAACGCGAATGAATCAGGATGCATATATGCGAGACATTGCATCCATTAAGGGCAAATATAACGTTTTTTAAACAAAGCGCTGCATTATTCTGCAAATATTTATATTCTGGTCAGTATACCGGACATGAAAACATTCAGGATTATAAATCCCAATCATTATCATCAATAACAGCAGATTCCGGGATTCCTGTTCAATAGCCAAGCATTTATACCACGAAAAACAAGAAGTTTTGTCAATTTCTCCTGTTATAGTATGGAAAATTACAATTTATGTATATTTTCCGATTTATTGATAAAAGATTTCACGGCCCTGACACAGCTAAAATGTCAATAGCGAACACCGGAAAGAGTGTGGATGCAGAACACCGCGGCAATCTGAACATTATCCTGCAAAACAGAAAAGCGGCGGAGAGGTCAATAATTTACTGTCACCGCCGCGTGAGGAGAACACGTCTCTCGTTTTTACCCTGCATACCGCAAGGTCAGATAATGGTCTGTTTAATTCGGAAATCCATCCGGCCTAAGCTAAGGGATAAGAACCACGCGGAAGCCTAAATTGTTGTTGCGGTTACCGGGACTATTGTTGTTCCGATTCGAAACACGGCAGTTGCTTGCATTGTTGTTCCAGCTGCCGCCACGATTCACGCGGTTTGAACCAATTTCGACCATCAACTGTTTATCTTCCTGCATATATCTGCACGCAAACCCTTTGTATATGCCTTTTGCACGAAAGCCAGCAATGGGGTTATGTGCTCTTTATATTCTATATCTGTCCAAATGTTACCTGCATGCAGGTCTGCATATTCATACATCTTTCTTTTAAAACGAATCTTGCTTCTTCTGTTTAAAAGCATTTTATGAGGATATAAGGTATATCCTAAAAACGAAACTCCGGACCAGGCCTGGCAAAATACAGGCTGCTTCAATTTTAACTGCAATTCTTTTTCAACAAAATCCTGAACACTGTGCACATATTCTCTTACCTGCTGCGGAGTTCTTCCAAAGAGCAATATATCATCCATGTAGCGTATATATGCAGGTATTCTCAGATTTTCTTTTGCAAAATGATCCAGATACGAAAGATAAAAGTTTGCAAAATACTGACTTGTCAGATTGCCTATAGGTATTCCGAATCCGGGACTATTTTCGTATGAGTCGATGATACGGTCAAACAGCGCAAGCAATTTCTCGTCCTTGAAGATACGACGCAATTTCTGCTTCAGAATATCATGCGATATTGAATCAAAATACGACTTCACATCCAATTTTGCAACATATCCGTAGCTATGCATTGCCTTGCGTGCCCTCTCAATTGCCGCATAAGAACCTTTGCCAAGTCTTGTCGCATACGTGTCATAAATAAGATGCCGATCGAAATATGGATGACAGATATTGATTATCGCATGATGCACGATCCGCTCCTCAAAGGCTGCCGCACATATTTTACGCAATTTCGGATCATAGATATTAAAATAGCGGTAACGGCCCAAGACTACATCGCCTGACAAAAGCTGGGCGCGCATCCTAACTATGTTATCAAACAGATTCCTGTTATATTCAACAACATAAGGCATCTGTACCTTGGTCCTTCGGGCCTTGTGATATGCCAGCAGCAGATTATCGACGCTGCAAATCTCATCCATTAAATTCCCGATCCGTTTCATTATATCGGTCACATATGAGATTGCCATACTTGACTATACGTTTTTCACCTATCCCCGTAATTTGGGCAAGCAGTGTCGCATCTATACTCGGAAGTTGTGCAATCAATGCCAATTCAGCATCTGTAAATACAGCATATGCAGGTACGGCGTCATTATCTGCCAATTGCTTTCGGATCATCCTCAATTTAGTAAACTTTGCAAATGAAGTTTCATCCAATGCCGCCTTATAATCAACTTTCTCACGACGTTCAGGTAATACGTTCGGGACCTGCATAGGCAGATAAGTAACAAGCAACGACCAATGTCCTATATTATCTGATGACAGATAAAATTGTCTGTCAACATCCAGCACTTTATGTCCACGCATGAATTTATTCACCTGTTCCACAATATCGTCCGGACAGATTGCGGGGATATCAAATATTTTAATATTCATCGTATTTATAATTTTTTGAATTTGCTCACTTTCGCAGGTCTTTTCATTGACCTGCTCTTATTCGCAAATTCATTCCAGCTTAGGCCGGACATATTCCGGATAATACTAAGGGATAAGAACCACGCGGAAGCCTAAATTGTAGCGGCGGATACCGGGACTATTGAAGTTCCGATTCGAAACACGGCAGTTGCCTGCATTGTTGTACCAGCTGCCGCCACGATCCACGCGGTAAGAACCAGAAGAAGGTCCGGCAGGATTATTCGTATCGTTCACATTATAGCTACCATACCAATCAGAGCACCATTCCCATACATTGCCGCTCATGTCATAAAGTCCAAGAGCGTTGGCGCGCTTTGTTTTAACAGGATGAGTGCTTGAACCGCTGTTGCCGTCATACCATGCGACAGCATCTACCGACCAGCTGCCACTGTATTTGCAACCGTCGGATTTCTTGCCGCCACGCGCCGCATACTCCCACTGGGCCTCGGTAGGAAGACAATATGTCTTGCCGGTCATACGGCTTAACTCCTGACAGAAAGCCATAGCCTCCTCCCAGCTTACATAATACATAGGATAATCGGGACCGACACCATAAAGAGGCCAACTTGTATTTGCTTTATCTCTTTGCTGATAAATAGATGTGCCCATGACATTCGACCATTGCTCCTGAGTAATCTCGCATTCGCCGATATAATAGGAATCGAGCTTTACACGGCGTATCACCTGCTCGTCACTCTTTCCTTCCGAACCCTGCTCCGATGTTGCGCCCATAAGAAATTCGCCGCCGTCGACATACACCATCTTCAGGTTCAGACCTGCAGCCGTCTCAACAAAATCCTGACCAGAAGAAGACCGGCCGGTATAATTCACTGATCTGCCGCGCTGGACACCGAGAAGACGGGCAGCCAATTCACGGCAGGCGCTCTCCATTGATTCTATATCTGTAGCCGTCTGGATATTGGAAGTCTGCACAACTCTGGCCGTCTCAACGGAAAGGATTGTCGAATACAGCATAATATGCGAACCGTCCAGACGTGCGGCCTCGGCAATGACCACATAATCCGCACCTGTCATAATTCCCAATCGTTTAATCTCATCATCACTTACCAGACCTGTACGCTGGAATTCCTGTTCGTTCAGAATAGATGATATATTAACGCGGTCATAGGCTTCATATCCCGGCGTATTCGTAATTGCATAGGCCAGTTTGCTGCGAACCATCAGTTTCACACCATAGGAAATGGCATTTTCTTTGTCTACGGTTTCAAGTATCGCGACTTTCTTTGTCGTTGTATTTTGCCCGAAAACCGGAACAATCATGGCAAAAGCCATAATAAGCAAAAGCAGTTTTGATTTCATTGGTTATGTGAATTGTTTTATTGTGTCGTTCAATCGTTTATCTATATGAGTAAATATTTTCTTGTATGCCGAACACAAAAAAGTTTTTGACTTAAAATCTCCCGATTTCAAAAATCCGTCGTGAAGGCATCCGCCATGACATATATCAAAATATTTGCATTGCTTACAATTACTCTTTTCGATATACTCACTCCGCTTATAGGCTTCAGATTGCTTAATACGCGGCAAAATCTCGGCAAGAGTCTCTTTATGCAGATTTCCGTAAGCATATTGTTTTAAGGTTGCATCGCAAAATCGTCCGCACGGCATCACATCGCCCGTCGGAGCAATGGCAAAGAAATTGTCTTGGCAGTTCTTGCCGAACAAACAACACGAAGGATTATTAGAGATTAGATTGGATGTTATCTCTTCAAAATTCGATTCTTTAATATGATGCTCAGTGTCATTATACCATAAGTCAAATAACTCAATTGCCATTTGAGCATATTCATCTGTAGTAATACCGATATCTTCAATATTAGTACATGCTTCACCTGCCGAAAATAAAGGATTAAATTTGAAATTTAACTTGTTTTCGCAAAGAAAGCTATATAACTCAAGAATATGTCCGATATGCTTACGGCTTCCAACAATGATACAACCGATATTTAAGCCTTTCTTTCGGCACATATCAACCTTCTGCATGATAGTATCGAAAGTTCCATTCCCAAAAGAGTCAACACGTTGGCTATCGTTCATTTCTTTCGTCCCATCTAATGAAAAGCCGACGTGTACATTATATCGAAGAAATAAATCGATATATTCCTCATTTATCAAAGAAAGATTCGTCTGAAGTGAATTCTTAAAGTCTACATCTATCAATTCTCTTTCCATATATGAGAATATCCTGCGGTAATTCTCAACTCCCCACAACAGCGGTTCTCCCCCGTGCCAAATGAAAGTCAATTTTTGTTTGGGTTTATTCGACAAAATCTTTTTTATTTGATCTATAACGCTTTCTGCAAATTCTGCATCGAACAATTTATGCGATGATTTTGTATCATTACTCAGGTAACAATATTTGCAACGGAAATTACAGGCGTAAGTTGGCTTAATAATTATTATCATATTTATGGAGTCTGATTTTTTATTTCTATTGGTGTAACTTTTGATTTACCATATTGCCATGCACCTTCAATAATATTGTTATCCAATCTTTTTATAAAACATCTTTTAACACCTGAAGCAGAACTTGTTGCAACTAATATCACGTCAATGTGAAGATTATTATCTTTTTTTATTAGATCGTGAAGAGTTAACTCATTTTTGTCATACTTATCTTGAATCGATTCATCTTTTAATTTATCAAGCAATTTTGTCATAGCTTCTCTACTTGCATCATGTACCTTAATTAAAATTGTTCGTTCAAATGTAATTTCACCCTCCGCTATATTTCGTCTTTTTAGCAAATAATAAAATCGGTTTTTTAATAAAATCACATTTGGTCCATCAATATTAAGATAACAGCCACGACAAAGAATCCTTATATTAACTTTAAAATCATAAGCATTATACAATGACTTATTTATTATTTTCAATCTATATTCCTTTTTATCATAATCATTCTTATTAGATTTCCAAGCAATCTGCTTACATATTTTAATATGAGGCTTGGGCTTAATAATCCATAAAAAAATAGCGGAGAATATACCTGCTATTATCCCACATACAATATTATCTAATGTCATAATAATATTCATTAATATACATCATAATAATCACTATGATAGTCACTATAAAAACGTGTATTGCATTTTATTGAAGCATCATCTTGAAACTCCAGTTGCTTATTTTTCTCTAAAGTTCGACTTAATATAGATTGTTGAGCAAAAGTTAAATTATCAAAATTTTCTCTGAACTCTTCAATTAGTTTTTGTGTATTCATATTATTAACATTTGTTCATTATTTTAAATATTCTTTCAAACTGACCCAGTATTTCGTTGCATCTGAAGATTTCCAAACTATATAAACTTGCCAAAATAAACAAATAGCTGGTTCTTATCTTTTAACAATTTCTTTAGATATGAACATTAAAGTCAAGACAAATTCACATAGTTTTATTATTATCCTAAGAATAAATAGCATATCATAAGCTATAAGGCACAGAATAGACAATATCGAAAATATTTCAAATATATTTTTTATCTAATTCTCCGCTTCTGCATCATAATAATCACCATGACAATCATTATAATCGGTACCATAATCCTGAAACACTTTAGTGCAAGAAATCTTCTCTTTTGTTTTTTTTATGATTTGTTCCTGAGCATAAGTTAGTTTATCCTCACATCCATTAAATTTAATAAAGCAGTTCATTTCAGTTAACTTTCTCATTGTACTATTTTTTCTTTAATTATTTTACCTATCTGTTGTTTTATCTCTTTATAGCCGGCCTTTGCGGCTTCTTCATAGCCGAATGTATGTCCGCCCTTGACAGAAATTTCATCCTCATATATTCTTTGCGAAGTAATCACTTTGTCAATAACAATCTGTGCATTCACATACGAAAAATAAGTATTTGAACTTCCTACTTTCACATTGGAATATTCTTTCGCTTTGCACGTTACAGTTATAACCCAGTCTGCCTCTGTAGGACTATCCGTGAAACTGCATCCGTCAGCCGCGAGAATACCTTTCAATTCGTTCTGCAATGCAGGATAAGGTTTTCCGAGAATTTCGGCATTGCATGATAAACATATAACTGTTCCGTGCTGCAAATCGGCGAGCATGCGTTTGACTGTCTGTTCTGCATTATTGAAACGATCCAGCCATTCGCTCAGATCCGATTGAGAGGAGCCGAAAATATTCATCCAGAACAAAGGTTCATCAACATGCCCGAACTGTTTTACTGAAGAATCCAGTTCAGACCGGGCCTTTGATTTGAAACCTGATGCAATGAAATTTTCAGCCAATACAATTGAATTGTTGATCCTGTTATAAATAAGCGTCAGATCTTTTTTATAATAATCCCGTGCGGCATTCCGGTCAATATAAGCGATTGCATAACCGGTTTTCGATACCGGATTGTAAGATGTTCTCGTTTCAACCAGTTTGAGGTTTACATCGGTTGAAAAAACAGTATTGGAGGAATATGCAATAGCAGTCCTTCCATTTACCGACAACTTGCTCAATTCCGCGGCATCCTGTACACGAACTTCTATCTGTTTGGCAAGATTTGTCCGCGCTATGTTCAACAGATAATTCTTGAAATCCGTCTCCGACAGATTTCTATTGTTAATGTCGCTCTGGATATCGTATATATACCCGCCATAAGTGTATTTGACCCACTCAGGCGGATATTGCTGTGCCTTTGTCCCAAAGGAAATCCAAAGCAGGCAGATTAAAAACCATACCCGTTTCATCTTCACGGTGTCTTATCAGTTACCCTTGGCAGCCTCCATAATGGATTTGTTTGTCTGAATGAACTGTTCCAAATCCTCGCCTGTCAGATCTGACGGCTTGAAGTTGCCGGCAGTATTAAGCAGCTGGTTGAAACGGTCTCCGCGAATGCCGACTTTCGCGGTAACTTCATACATTGTCGTACTCGTGTTATACTCTATAGTGGTATTGCCGAATGGTTCGCACGCTTTAGTTACAGTAGCGCTCACCTGTTTCCAATGTGATGTAAGAGCCTGCTGGACACGGCCGTTATTGGCAACATTGCCACGCTCAGATTGATCCAGTACAGCATTGCTCAGGACACGGGAAATTGTTGCATAGGCCTCCCTCTGCGCAAGTTCAACAGCGACCTGCTTATTATCCGCCTTACCGATACCCGCAAACCATTTATATGGCCGCTTTATCAGATCCGTCCCGTCATCATTAAACGCCTCAGCCATTTCAATGCCGGTGAGCTTAACGGTTTCCGATACTACTTTCTGTCCTTCAAGGCTGGTTACCGTTGTTCTGGTGGATTCCACAGCCGGCCTCATGGAAACGTTTCTTGTCGTGCCACATGACGAAATCAACAATGTCACCGAAACTACGGCAAGCATAACAAATACTTTTTTCATAACTTAAATTTTAATGTTTATTTATATCAATTTCACTCCGTATTTCGTACTTCTCTTATTAAGAGAGAATAATTCTTTATAAACACATTATAAATCAACAATATAGAAAATGCAAAATTGCATTTTGCTAAACAAATTTGCATTTTTGCTAAACATTTTAGCACGAACTGTCATAATTAATACGGTTAAATGCAATATTTTACGTATCTTTGCAGTGAATATATGCCCCTCTTAATAAGAGGGGATAAAATTTGCTAAACAAATTCCCTTGTCAAATCCGTCAATCGTTCCAATCAGGCCGACATGTTCATGTGGCGGCTTCAGACAAACAAGTTCCGGTCTGATGAAGCAAAGAAAATAATTGTTTATTAGCAAATACTTTAATATCTTTACGGAATAGATAATTTCATTTTCAGTACAATATTAAGACAATATGAAAAAGAACCCATTAATTGTAATCGCAACGGTTATGATGTCGCTGGCCGCAGTCTCGTGCGGCAGCGGCAGGACAGACAGTATCAATGTCATTCCCTACCCTAACGGAGTGAGCCTGCATTCCGGCAGTTTCGATGCCGCAGGAGCGGCGTTTTACAGCGAGCCCGGCATCAGTGCCGAAGCATCGGATGCGATAGAGTCATTCAGGAACAGGCTTTCGGAGGCATCTGGAAAAGAAAGCTCCGTTTCCCAGGTTCCCGGCAAAGGTTTCTCGTTCCTCACGGACAGCACTCTCGCAGAAGAAGCCTACACAATCGGCATCAGCAGGAACAAAGTCACAATAAAGGCATCTTCTGCCCGCGGATTCATGTACGCCGTACAGACCCTGAAGCAGATGCTGCCAGCAGAGATTTTCGGCAGCGGCACGGCACCTGACGCAGACTGGACGATACGATGCGCGACGATAGAGGATTTTCCGCGTTTCCGCTACAGGGGACTTCACCTTGACGTCGCAAGGCATTTCTTCAGCATAGATGAGGTGAAGAAATACATAGACATGATGGCGGTACACAAGATGAACACCCTCCACTGGCATCTGACAGACGACCAGGGCTGGAGGATAGAAATCAAGAAATATCCGCGCCTGACAGAAATAGGCTCGGTAAGGAAAAGCACGGTCATAAAAAAAGACTGGGACCGCTATGACGGAGTGCCTTACGGAGGATTCTACACTCAGGAGGAGATAAAGGATGTGGTAAGATATGCTGAATCGAAAGGCATTGTCATTATCCCCGAAATCGACCTGCCCGGACACATGCTCGCCGCACTGGCTGCATATCCTGAGCTCGGATGCACCGGAGGCCATTATGACGTATGGGGACGCTGGGGCGTATCGGAGGACGTGCTGTGCGTCGGCAAGGAAGAGACATTCACTTTCCTCGAGAATGTCCTTGAGGAGGTCACCGGGCTGTTCCCGTCAGAATACATACATATCGGAGGCGACGAATGCCCGAAGACAAGATGGGAGAAATGTCCGCGCTGTCAGGCCAAGATAAAGGAGCTGGGGCTTAAAGACGATGAGAAATTCAGCGCCGAGCACTACCTGCAGAGCTACGTCACCGCGCGCATCGAGAAATTCCTCGAGGGCAAGGGAAGAAAGATAATCGGCTGGGATGAAATCTTAGAGGGCGAGCTTTCCCCTAACGCGACTGTCATGTCATGGAGAGGCAGCGAAGGCGGAATCGAGGCGGCGAAAGCCGGACACGATGCGATAATGACCCCACTGAGCCACTTCTATTTCGACTATTACCAGTCTATGGATATCGACGGAGAACCGTTCGGAATCGGAGGATACATCCCTGTTGAGAAAGTGTATTCATACGAACCTTTCACGGAAGATGCCGATGATGAGCTGCGTGCCCATATACTCGGAATCCAGGCCAACATGTGGACCGAATACATATCTGAGAACGGCCATCTGGAATACATGCTGCTGCCGAGGGCTTCGGCGCTGAGCGAGGTGCAGTGGACTCTGCCGGAAAACAAAAACTGGGATCGTTTTCTCGCAGGTCTGTCGCACATGGCCGACATATATACGGAAATGGGCTTCAACTACGCCAAGACCGTCTTCGAAGTAATAAGCGTGATATATGTAAACCATGACAAGGACTGCGTGGAAGTGAAACTCTCCACACAGGGCGATGCACCGATAAGGTACACGCTTGACGGAAGCGATCCGGACATGAATTCCGCCCTTTATACAAAGCCTGTCGAGATACGCGGAGGATGCACACTGAAAGCCAAGGTGATGCGCGACAACATGGAGACACGCGTATATGTCCAGGAATTCAACGGCAATAAGGCAATGGGCAGGCCTGTATCACTGAACAGCGACCCTCTTCCGAAATACAGGTACGGGGCTCCTGAATCGCTTGCGGACGGCATAAAAGGCACATTCTCGTACTCCACAGGGCTGTGGGCCGGCTGGAAAGGCACTCCGGTGGACGTTACGATAGAAATGGACGGAAAGACCGCATACAGCAGCGTGACACTCAGCACTCTCGTGCAGAAAGGAGAAGATATTTTCAATCCTCTTGACCTTGCCGTCAGCGTATCCGATGACGGGGTAAACTACACTCAGATAGCACGCGCGGAATATCCTGCGGAGGGCCCCGGTGATCCTGACGGTCTGAAAGAGTATACCGTGACTTTCCCTGAAACATCCGCCAGATATCTAAGGGTGACATCCAGGACAGTGGACAGCATTCCTTCATGGCACGGCGGCCGCGGACGTCAGGGCTTCACTTTCATCGACGAAATTTTCGTCCGGTAGACAATACCGTCAAAATATTAAAGCCCGGCATATCCGGCAGTCCCCTATCAAAAGCAAACCTGCCAAAACTGACAGCGCCCGCTTAAAAACGGACAGGCACGAGACAGGCAACCAAATACAAAACCGCCAGACGGATTCTGGCAGGCGCAAATAAAAACCAGCCCCGGGAAACATTTTCCGGGGCTGGTTCATTCATGCCGTTTCCGGCACAGGCATTACCATGCAACGCCGTCCTCGCTCAGAAGGATATTGTCTTTCCAGACAAAAGATCTTCCGGTAGTGAGGTTGTGTCCGTTGCCTGTCAGATCCTCGAAGCCGTTCTCGGCACTGTAGGTCTCCTTCTCGAAAGACCAATAGCCTACAAGGCCTTCGCTATGGGCTGAGACGCCCGTCATGTTGTTCTTGATCTGGGCTTCGGTGCGGCATGTAGACCATACACGCGCCTCATGAGGGATAATCTTGCAGCCGGCCCACCACTGGGTATCCCCTGTGCCGTGTCCGCCGCTTGCATCGATATCGCCGCCGAACCAGCCTACCGCATCGAAGCTTGGGTTGATAGTACCCTCTTTGCTTCCGGCATTCTGGCCGTTCACATAAAGCGTTACCTTAGTACCGTCGTATGTAAGGGCAAGATGCTGCCATACGTCCGGAGCGAACGACTTGTCAGGGTTGAGATACCAGCCCTCGCCCTGGAACTGCACAAGAGAGTGCGCCTTGTAGTTGTCATCATCATTCTGAGGGTCCTCGAAACGCAGGAGCACCGAACCGCCGTTGCTGAACACGTCACGGTTACGGTTAGCCGTATTGCTTACCTGGAAACGGGTCTCCACAGTGAATACATTGAGGCTCTGCCCGAACGATGAGTTCGCAAGTCCTGTCCTGCCTGTGAACATAGGAAGGTTTACAGAAGTCTTCAGAACCTCGTATGCCGCAACATACGAAGACGTGACATCGGTAGGATCGATATCGCCTGACACTCGTTTGAGCCTTACCGGGATCGCATAGATTCCCGGCTTGCAGCTCTCGGTCTTCCCCTTTACACGTACCGTAGCGGTCGCGTCATAGCTTCCTGCCGGTATGGTTACAGGAGATCCGAACTCATACATGGAAGCGTCCATGAGTTCGTAGCTGCTGCCCTGCTCCCTGTTGTACCTTTCCAGGATTGTTTCATCGAGGGCAAGCACGAAAGAGACATCCGAGCCCACCTTCTCGCTGAGCACGACAGTAAGTTCAAGATCGGTATCGATTTCAGGATAAGAGGACTTCGCACCTGCGATTCCGATAGAATTCACGCTTTCATTGATGAAGGCATGCGGTGCGATATTGTTGTATTTCGCATTCTCGCAGGCTGCGGCGCAGAACAATGCGGCAGCCAGCGCGAAAAGGTATGTTATTCTTTTTTTCATAAACGGAATATTCATTGTTTATTATTTCGCAGGCCCGTAGATCTGGAATTCATCTATAGAGATATAGTAGCTGCACTTGATCACAACCCTGAAATACCTTGCCTTGACAGGCTGCTTCAGCGCGATGTAAACCCACTTGTCAGAGTCCATGACAGGTGTGAATTCATTGGATGAGATGATATCCCAGTTGGTCCTGTCATTGCTTATCTGGACACTTGCGACCGTGAACTTGTCGTATGCAGAGCCGTAATAAGAATGCCAGCGCACGCCTGTCACCTCATTCTCGCCGCCCATATCCAGGACAATGTTTCCAGGATTGAAATAGTTGTAGTTCGAGTAGGCCACGACAGAACGGTTGCCATCGAACAGGGCTTTCTGCTGTTCCTCGGTATCGTTGTTCCAGCATCCTGACCAGCCGCTGAGATTATAGCCGTTATAGAAATTGGCGAGCCAGCTGTCATTAGGCTCTATCTTCACGCCTTCAAGTGATGAGGCGTCCGCAACGACATAATCATAAAGGACATTGATCTTGATATACCTTACTACATCGCCGTCCGGATTCCAATACGATTCCTCAGGGCAGTTGATCTTCACGGGAGCCATGTAATATCCTCTCTGAAGTCCGGCAACCTCTACGGTTACGGAGATATTGTCAGTCTTGACGGTATTGCTCCTGATCTCCACATCTGCCAGTCCGACCTTTGAAGCGTCGATCGCGATATAAGAGGTTCCGTTCGCCTTGTTGTAAGCCTCTACAAGAGAAGGCTCGTACGACAGCGTGAACTTCTCGTCAACCTTGGTTCTGCCAGTGAACTCGAGATAGAAAGAATCATTTACCGAAGATTGCGAGGTATTGCCGTTGTCATTAAGTTCGACAGAATATTCAGCCTCCGCGCCCGCGCCGAAACGGATACCCAGGTTCAGAGCGCCTCCTGCAGGATTCTGCGACTGTATGCCTTTGCGCATCCATTTGTATGCAGGATCGTTGGTAGCCTCGTTATCGAAGCGGTAGCCGCCGAAACCGCCCTTGCGGAAGCCGTTGGAAGGCTGCCACATCGCCATGCCGAGCATGGAAGGGATCTTTTTCTTGTCCTGCACCACGCCGTCGCGGGTTCTCCAGTAGAAACCGCCGTTGAGGGCGTCGAGCGCACTCTCGAGGTTCTCGGTAACTACAAAACGGTTCGTAACCTCCTCCTCGGACATGTGGCCCGAGAAGAGCGATACAACCTGACTCAGACGGTAGTCCATGTTGGACTCGTTGCCTGTCGCCGTAGGGCTCGGAGAACCGCCGCTGACAGTATAGGCCTGCGATACGAAGTAATCGAAGCAGGTGCACAGTTCAGCAGGAAGCCTGTAAATCTCGCCGTCGATGACAAAGAGCCGGCCTGTTCCGGACTTCGGTCCGATATATTTCGAAAGCTCGTTGCAGAGAATCGAGAAATACTCCGAATTCTCGTCCAGCTTGCCTGACACGCCATCGATATTCGGCTCGTAGTCGATATCGAGACCGTCATAGCCGTACAATGTAAGGGTATCGCTGATAGCCTCGGCATATTTGGCTATAGCGGACGATATGGCCTCTTTGTCGCCGTCAACCCAGCCCCAGAACTTCTCACGTTCCGCAGCGGTGCCGTCATATTCGGCAGGGGTGAATCCTTTTCCCACATACTGGCAGAAAGTGCACATCAGCACTTTGGTGCCCTTGACCTGCTGTACGAAACGGAGATCCTCCTTGCGTGCCGGAGAAAGGTTCAGGGAATTCGACCAGAGGGAAACCACGTCCATGGAATCCGGAATTCCGGTAAGCATGCCGTCGGTAGTCAGCGCCGGCTCGTCCCACCTTGAATACCAGCCGAACGAAATCTCATGTTCGCTGGCCTTGTATTCCCTCAATGCCTGGTAATACGCGTTGTCCTTGTCGGTCTTGGTAAGGTCGGCGCTGCCGATCTTGACCGCCTCAGGAGTGAGCCAGTCCGCACAACCGGCAAGTGTCATCAGCGCAACGGCCGGAAGAATAAATCTATTGATATAAAGTTTCATGTTTTTCTGTCAATGAAGTTATTTTTTTACCCAGAAAAGGTCCACCGACTCGTCATCTTTTCCGCCCAGGAAGCTGTTCACGGCATTCTGGCAGTTCTCGGAATTCAGGTCTTTCTCCGTATAAGGATAGCGGAGCCTGCGAAGTCCCTTTGATTCGCTGGCAGCCGGAATCGTGCCCGGGCTGAGGTTGTTGATCACAGGACAAAGCTCAGGATAGCCTGTACGGCGGTACTCGGTCCATGCCTCGATGCCGAGCTGCCAGTTGGCGATCCACTTCTGCGTGATGATCTTCTCGAGTTTCACAGCATCTGAAGCCGAATCGTCCCATGCTATCTTGACATCGGTCTTGCGGCTGTAGCTTGTATTCACGCCGGACGGACCCGGATCATTGTCATGGCTTGCAGGGGTGCTTGTGTCGTCCGAAAGATATTTCTGGATATCGGCAGAAGCCACTCCGTACTGCTCCATAGAAAGGGTCACGCCTTTCGCATACAGCGCGCCTGCATCATCACCTGTCCAGCCGTTGAGAGCCGCCTCCGCGAGCAGGAACTGCGTCTCGGCCGCAAGGAATACAGGAAGTTTGGATGTAGCGGTGAGGTTAGGGAGCGAGTATCCGGATACGGCTGCCTTTTCAAAGCTCTGCGCTCCGGAACGCATTCCGACATAACGTCCTGCCGCTCCGGCGAATGAAGAGGTTGTGAAATATGCGCCGGTACGCGGGTCGTTATAGCCTGTCATGTAATCTACGATGGACGCATTCACACGGAGGTCGCCCCATGAAGAGGAAGCGAGCTGGTAAGGGTTAGGCTGTATGCCCAGATCCATCATCGCGTTCTGCGAGTTCTCGGAGATGAGCCCCGCCGCATGGTTGATAGCCCTGAGGGCAGCCGCCCTGTCACCGCTGCGCACAGCCGCACGGAGTACGTAAGAGTTTGCGAGCCTTGCCCAGAGCGCGTAATCTCCGCCATAGAGCAGGTCGCTCGTGCCGAGAGGCTTGGAAGAAGGAAGAGCCGCGCTGTATGCGTAAAGCACGTCGGCAGCATAGTTCAAGTCCTCGATTATATGCTTGTATACGTCCTCATTGCTGTCATATTCCACATACATGAGGCCTTTCTGGACCTTGCTGTAAGGAATCGGGCCGTAGCAGTCAGCCACGCGCATCATCGCAGCGGCCTTTACAAGTGAGGCGAAAGCGTACCAGTGGCCTGTGCCCTGCGTGATCTCCTTGATTGTAAAGTAATTGCTGAAGATGTCCTCAAACACGGTATTGAAAGGAATGGCATTCCATGAATCCGACGCATTGAAAGTATCGAAATTCTGGCCGCCCCAGCGGTTCGACAGCGTGAAATAGCCGCCCAGCGTTCCGACCATCTGGTCTATCATCTGGGAATCGTTCTGCTGCACATACATAAGGGCATCGATCATGGTAGGAAGGAGAATCGAAGGGTCCTCGCTCCTCACCGCATAAGGATCGGTGTTGTATTTCTCGAAATTCTTCGTGCATGACCAGAACGTCAAGAGGATTGCAGCTGCGGAAAATATTTTTAATATCTTGTTCATCTTGCTTTAGAATTGGAGTTTCACATTGAATCCTAAGTTACGTGTGCCCGGCTGCATGAAATAGTCGACTCCCTGGTAGTAGTTGCTTGTGGATGCGCCTGTCATCTCAGGGTCGAACGGTGCCTTGCAGTAGATCATTGCAAGGTTCCTTGCGACGAATCCTACCGTAAGCTGGGCCTTGTCACGGAACCATTTGCCGGGGAGAGTATAGTTCAGGGAGAGTTCCTGAAGCCTGATGTTCGTCGCATCGTAAAGATAGTATGCGCCGTAGCCGCCCTCTGCGGTCGAGATGCCGTGATAATACTGGTATGCTCCGAGCATTCCTCCGTTCACAGGGATTCCGCCCGCATCACGCATCTGTGCGGAAGCCTCCGATACTCCGTAGTAGTCGAGGATACCCTGGGTTGCCGAATATACGAGACCGCCCACGCGTGCGGTGAAGACAAGTCCCAGGGAAACACCGCCGTAGCCGAATGTGTTGCTCCAGCCGAAGTTTGCCTTAGGAGCGAGCGAACCAACCTTTACAGGCTCTGTCTCCTTCACGCGTATTCCGCCTGAAGATGTTATCAGGACATTGCCGTTTGCATCGCGCTCGATGAAGTGCTTCACATACAGGTCGCTCATCGAACCGCCTTCCCTCAGACGGATCTGAGGAGCCACGTTGCTTGCGCCGAGGTAGTCCTGTTCGATGTCGGTTATATCCACAGGAGAGCCGTCGATAGGATCAGGAATGCCGTGGGCGAGTTCGATGATCTTGTTGTCATTGAATGTGTAAGTGAAGTTCGTAGCCCATGAGAAGCCGGCCCATTCGTTGCTGTATCCGAGGGCAAGCTCGACGCCCTGGTTCTGTACGTTACCGGTCTGGGCGATGAAGTTCTTGTAGCCTGTGGAAGACGCCAGAGGCGCGTATATGGTCTGATGATATGTGTTCGAACGGTAGTAAGTCACATCGAGTGTCAGACTGTTGAAGAATGCAAGGTTGAGTCCGACCTCCCATGACTTGGTATCCTCCGGCTGGAGATTGTATGCCGGATATGTCTCCGGATTCTGCCAGTTGTGGGTCTGCTCGTTATATGTGAAGCTCGGATTCGACAGGTAGCGCTCGATAGGTGAAGACACCTTCGCGTATGATCCCCTGGCTTTCAGGAACGTGAACCAGTCCGGAAGTTTCACCATGCTTGAGATCACTGCCGAAAGACCTGCCGACCAGTAGAAATATGACAGGTTATCGGTGTATGCGAGCTGCGAGGCCCATTCGTTGCGGCCCGTGAGGGTAAGGAAGAGCATGTTTTTGTAACCGACCTCGGCTGATCCTAAGATAGCCTGGTTCTGGTCGTGCCAGCCTTCCTGCAGCGACTTGAATGCTGAAGCAGTGTTGAGGTTGCGGGTTGTGAAAACGTTCGCGAGCACGAGGTCGCCGGCCGAACCGATGCGCTCGTAGCGCTGGTCATTTATCGAGGCGCCCACGTTGGCGATGAGCCTCCAGTCGCCCCATGTCTTGTCCACGTTGGCGAGGACATCGCCGTAGAAGGTCCTGTCAGTCTCGGTAGCGTCAAGATAACCGCCGTTGATGCCGCAGAATGTGGTCAGCGTGCCGGCGTAGTATTTTTCAACGCTCCTGTATGTCGACTCGTCGATTCTTGCACGTCCCGTGATGTTCAGCCAGTCCGTGATGTCGTATTTCAGGGAAGCGTTGAGCATGTACCTGCGCTTGTCGTTCTGTCTCGGGTTCCTGTACTGCACCCAGTAAGGGTTCTGGATCGAGTGGGCGCCCGCGCCGTAAGGCCAGTACTGTGTGGAAAGTCCGCGTACCGGATCCCACCTCTCGTAAAGGCGCACTTCGTCGAAATCGTCTCCGCGAGGGAAGAGATAAAGTCCCGTCAGAGGGTTGCGGTATTTGCCCTGGGACACCATGTTCCTGTCGTTCTGGATGATAAAGTTGGCACCCAGGTCGAGCGTCACCTTGTCCTTGAAGAATTTGGTGATGTTGCGGGCGGTAAAGTTGTATCTGTTATAGGTATTGCCGGGAACGGTACCGGTAGAGTTCGTGGTGGATGCGGACAGATATGTCTGGTTCCTGTTGTTTCCGGTAGAGAGAGCCACGGAGTTGATGACATTGACTCCGGTATTGAAGAAGTCCTTTGCATTGAACGTGCTGTTTACGGCCTCGCCCCAGCTGTCGGTGCCTGATGAGGTGCCGTACCTGTACTGCATCTGCGGAAGCATGGTCACTTCGGAGAAAGTGGTGCTGTTGTTCACAGTCACGGTTGTCTTTCCCTCCGAACCGCGTTTTGTGTTGATGATGATCACGCCGTTTGCAGCCTCGGAACCGTAAAGCGCCGCAGCCGAAGGACCGGTAAGCATGCTTACGGATTCGATGTCGTCCGGGTTGATATCAGCGGCGGACTCCGAACCTACGGAGCCTGAATACGCTCCGCCTGTACCTCCGAGATTCTTGTTGTACATAGGCACGCCGTCTATCACATACAATACGTTGTTGTTTTTCTCGATAGACTTGGTACCTCGCATCACTACCCTTGTAGCGGAGCCCGGACCAGCGGCGCCGGAACTGATCTGCACGCCGGCTACCTTTCCCACGAGGGAGTTCACGAAGCTCGCGTCCTTTACGGCGGTGAGCTTGTCCGAACTTACGGACTGCACGTTGTAGGAGAGCGTTTTCTGCTCTCTCTTGATACCGAGGGCGGTCACGACCACCTCATCAAGGAATGTAGACGATTCTTTGAGGGAGATATTCAGGAATGTCTGTCCTTCATAGAGGATTTCCTGAGTGTCGTAACCGATGATCGAAACAGTGATCACATCCCCTTTCTTAAGTCCGGAAAGAGTGAAATCACCGTCAAGCCCGGTCACTGTGCCCTCTGTAGAGCCTTTCACAAAGACTGTTGCACCCATTACAGGGCCTGAGGAGTCGGTGACAACGCCCTTCACCCCATTAGCCTGCACGGTCTCCTGAGCATAAGCATCAGGAAGTGTCATTACACCCAATGCGGCCACCGGAAGCAATCCGAGGCAGCACCTGACGAATGTTGACCTGATAGTTTTTAACATAGACATAAAAATTGTTTTGATTACGGAATGAAAGTTATGAAATTTGTCGCAACTTTCAAACAATTTTATGCCTAATTCGGAATCAGGAGACCTGAAACGGCTGTTTTTGCGAGTCAATCCCCTTCCCTGCCCGTCCCGCATTCCGGCTACAACTGCTGTGCACATTCTTTGCTGGCAAGCAGGGACGTTTATAAAAGAACGCGTTCATTTGTTGGCCGGGGCATTTTTCATATCATTTTGTTGCCGCTGTGAAGAAATTGAAGTACCTTTACGAATAAATTTTTCCATATCTTCAGGAATGGAAGAATGGTTGATTATTAGTCGAGGTCTCAAACCAAACAAATTGTATTTATGAAGAATCACAATGTATCAGGAAGCGGTCAGGAGCAGAATACCCGTTTCATTGTCTTTGAAGACGCCCTAATGAAAGAGATGTGTATCAAGGCTTTCGATATGGACGGCGACGGAGAACTGTCATACGCCGAGGCAGCGGCTGTGACGGACCTTGGCAAAATGAAACTTACAAATAGAGATTTCAGGTCGTTCAATGAGTTCCAATACTTTACGTCAGTAAAGGCTATTCCGGATAGATATTATGAAGATTGCCGCAACCTTGCAAGCATTGTAATTCCTGATAGTGTAACGAGTATAGGAAACTGGGCTTTTACTAGTTGCGACAGCCTTGAGAGCATTGTAATTCCTAACAGTGTAACAAGTATAGGAGATTGTGCTTTTGCTAGTTGCTACAGACTTGAGAGCATTGTAATTCCCGAGAGTGTGACAAATATCGGAGATATTGTCTTTACCAAGTGCAAAAGTCTTGAGAGTATTGTAATTCCTGACGGCGTGACAAGTATGGGAAAGCTGGCCTTTACATGGTGCGACAGCCTTGAAAGCATTAAGATTCCTGATAGCGTAACGAATATAGGAAACTGGGATTTTGCTGGTTGCGACAGCCTTGTGAGCATTGTAATTCCCGATAGCGTAAAAAGTATTGGATATTTGGCTTTTTATCGTTGCAGCAGCCTTAAGAACGTTTATGCAATATCTGAAAATCCAGCAGATATTTATTGGGGCACCTTTTCTCAATGCAACGCACTTAAGAAAATTTATGTTCCGGAGAAATCGGTCAGAATCTATAAAGAAGCGGAAAGCTGGCGAGATTACGCTTCTTTGATTGAGGGCTGCGATTTCTCGGAATCCGTTGATCAATCGCATGAGAAAATCCATGTCACGAAAGAAGAATCGAATGAGAAAAATCTCATAACATATATCAAAGAATTACTCTTCAGCAGGTTCTCTCACATCAGGCGCAGGAAATAGCGGGCGACATCAACCAAACTGCGATACGGCCAGACTGGCGGCCGGGAAACAGTCTTTCAAGCGTATTGTCAAAAATTCGTTAACGACAGACGCAATGTCATTAGTGTCTCACCCTAAATCTTCATGGCACTAGTGTTTTACTACGTATATGCAAAATAATTTCGTAATTTTGCATTATGTTAACGGCATCACAAATAATAGAACTTATAAAAGGAGGTGAGGGCTACAAAGTAGACTTCAAGCGCAGTGTGCCTTCTAAAGTAAAGGAAATCTCCGATGAAGTCGCAGGCTTTGCAAATGCGGATGGCGGTTATGTTATTATTGGAGTTGACAATAACAATCAGATTATCGGTTCAGAAATTGACAATAATAAGCGTTCGGCCATTCAAGACACTATAGGTGAGATTTCACCTGCATTGAAGTGTGAGATATATTCCTTAGATGCTGATGGCAAAAAAGTATGGGTTATTGAAGTTCCAAACGGTAAAGATAAACCTTACATAACCGGAGGTGTCATATATGTCAGAGAAGGAGCTAATTGCCAGAAACTCCGTTCTGCTGAAGAGATCCGGGCATTCTTTGCCGAGTGTGCCAAGATTTTCTATGATGCCATTCCTTGCCGATGGTTTGACATTGATAAAGATATTGAACCCGAGAATTTCAAGACTTTTATGAAAATGGCAAGTCTTTCAGATACCGTTTCTCTCAGAAGGCTATTTGAAAGTCTTGAACTTTTGACAGAAGAAGGCATCGCAAAAAATGCTTCAGCTCTCTTCTTCGGTCGCGAACCGGAACGCAAATTCCCCCATGCCGTCATTAGATGTCTTCGGTTCAAAGGACTTGATAAAGTGCATATTATTGATGACAAAACTTTCGGCGGCCCTTTATATCAACAATATCTTAATTCTCTTTCTTGGATAGAGAGTAAACTTGAGGTTGAGTACATAATCAAAGGAACAGGACCCCGTCAAGAAATATGGGAGATTCCTCTTGACGTTTTTAAAGAGTCTATCATGAACGCCATTTGTCACCGCGACTTATATGAAGAGGGCGGTACAATCATGGTTGAGATATATGATGACCGGGTAGAAATATCAAATCCCGGCGGATTATTACCAGTTGTGGCAGCAGATTTCGGAAATAAGAGCATGAGTCGTAATCCTCTCATCTTCGGTCTCTTCACAAGAATGCACGTTGTCGAGAAAGTCGGTTCCGGTATTCCCCGCATGCGTAGGTTAATGAAAGAAGCCGGGTTGCCGGAGCCGAAATTTAATACCCAAGGTTTCTTTACTGTGACTTTCATGAAGCGTGTCAGGGTCCAAAGTGCCAACGATGGCACATTAAATGGCACATTAAATGGCACATTAAATAACACAGAACAATTAGTGTTTGATTTCATCAAGACCACTCCTGGCATAACTGCAAACGATCTGATTCAGCAATCGGGCAAAAGTGTCAGAACAATAAGAAGATCTGTCAAACATCTTATTGACAACGGTTTGATAGAATATAGGGGTTCTAAGAAAACAGGAGGGTATTATCTAAAACTGTTGTAACTTCATTGCAATATACAATAAATTGGTTTATACCGGATTCTGATCAGACTCATTGATAATTGAAACAGTATCGTCAAGCCGGACTTCAATTGTAGGCCTGGACAGCGTATGACGTGATAGGAGCATGATTCAAAATCTAACGGCAAATAGCAGTATCTTTGGATCAGGTGCCGCCACCGCTTTCGTTACAAATGTTTGCCGAGTTGCAACAAACATAGGGCTGGCCATGTTTCAGGCCGAAAGTGTTCTAAAGGCACGTTCATTTGTTGGCCGGGGCATTTTTCATATCATTTTGTTGCCGCTGTGAAGAAATTGAAGTACCTTTACGAATAAATTTTTCCATATCTTCAGGAATGGAAGAATGGTTGATTATTAGTCGAGGTCTCAAACCAAACAAGTTGTATCTATGAAGAATCACAATGTATCAGGAAGCGGTCAGGAGCAGAATACCCGGACAAGCGAGGCAAACGGTCGCGAACCGGAGAAATCCCCAATGACTGCCATTTGCAAAGCAACGAAAGCTTCGGATTTCATTGTCTTTGAAGATCCTGTGATGAAGGAGATGTGTATCAAGGCCTTCGATATGGACGGCGACGGAGAACTGTCATACGCCGAGGCAGCGGCTGTGACGGACCTTGGCAAAATGAAACTTACAAATAGAGATTTCAGGTCGTTCAATGAGTTCCAATACTTTACGTCAGTAAAGGCTATTCCGGATAGATATTATGAAGATTGCCGCAACCTTGCAAGCATTGTGATTCCCGATAGTGTGACGAATATAGGAAATCTGGCTTTTTATATTTGCATCAGCCTTGCAAACATTGTGATTCCTAATAGTGTGACGAGTATTGGAGATTGGGCTTTTAAGGGTTGCCGCAACCTTGCGAGCATTGTGATTCCTAATAGTGTGACGAGTATTGGAAAGGAGGCTTTTTATATTTGCTGCAGCCTTGAAAGCATTGTTATTCCTGAAAGTGTGACAAGTATTAGAGAGGAGACTTTTAGTTGGTGCGACAGCCTTAAGAGCATTGTAATTCCAGATAGTGTGACGAGTATTGAAGATTTGGCTTTTTATCAGTGCGAAAGCCTTGAAAGCATTGTGATTCCTGACAGTGTGACGAGTATTGGGGAGGCGGCTTTTGGTGCTTGTTACAGCCTGTCATGTTTTGAGGGGAAATACTCATCATCTGATAAGCGATACCTGATTATAGACGGCACGCTTGTCGCGTTTGCCCCACAAGGGCTGAAGGAATATACGATACCTTCCGGAGTAAAGAGTATAGGAAATGGAGCTTTTAGTGATTGCGACAGCCTTGAGAGCATTGTAATTCCCGATAGTGTGACAAGTATTGGAGAGAAGACTTTTAGTTGGTGCGACAGCCTTGCGAGCATTGTGATTCCTGAAAGTGTGACAAGTATTGGAGAGGAGACTTTTAGTTGGTGCGACAGCCTTAAGAGCATTGTAATTCCAGATAGTGTGACAAATATCGGAGATATGGCCTTTTATGATTGCCGCAACCTTGCGAGCATCGTGATTCCCGATAGTGTGACGAATATCGGAAATTGGGCTTTTGTGGCTTGCAGCAATTTAGCTTGTTTTGAGGGGAAATACTCATCATCAGATAAGCGATGCCTGATTATGGACGGCACGCTTGTCGCGGTTGCCCCACAAGGGCTGACGGAATATACGATACCTTCCGGAGTAAAGAGTATCGGGAATGGGGCTTTTTATCGTTGCAGCAAACTTGAAAGTATCGTTATTCCAAATAGTGTGACGAATATTGGAAATGGGGCTTTTTGTCAGTGCGAAAGCCTTAAGAACTTTTATGTAAGGTCTGAAAATCTTATTGATATTTCTAAAAATACCTTTTCTGAATGCAACGGACTTAAGAAAATTTATGTTCCGGAGAAATCGGTCAAAATCTATAAAGAAGCGGAAAGCTGGCGAGATTACGCTTCTTTGATTGAGGGCTGTGATTTCTCGGAATCCGTTGATCAATCGCATGAGAAAATCCATATCACGAAAGAAGAATCGAATGAGAAAAATCTCATAACATATCTCAAAGAATTACTCTTCGGCAGGTTCTCTCACATCAGGCACAGGAAGTAGCGGGCGATATCAGTCGAAGCGGGATACGGCGAGGTCGCCGGATTTTATAAGACCGAGGCGGCGGAAAAGCAGATCTATGCCGAATACCAGAACGCAAGGGGCCAGGATTTCGATAAGGAAGATGCACATGAGGACATAAGCCGTGGCGCCCGTCGAGGCGATGGTGCCTATCTGTCCGACAAGGCCTGCCGTACCCATTCCGGCTGCGCTTCCGGCGCAGTAAAGATGGGCCGCACACGTAGCAACAGGTCCGAGAATGGCGCTTGCAATGATAGTTGGAAGCCAGATTACCGGTTTGCGCAGGACATTCTGGAACTCCAGCATTGAGGTGCCTATCGCTATGGACAGCATCATGCCGGCGCTGACGTCCTTTCTGGCCTGCACGGCAAATCCCAGCATCTGCGTGCTGCATCCTACGACCGCTGCGCCCGATGCGATCAGCAGACCGGAATATTCAGGGTCCAGAAGCGCCGATACGGAATCCATGCCCTGCGGCAGTGTAAAGACCATGGCGGCTATAGCCGCGCTGGAAATCGGAGCGGTTAGGGCCATTCCCATGACGACGGACACGATGATTCCCATAAAGAAAGGAGAAGCGTTCGTGCCGGCATTCACAAGATACTGCACGCCGTAAGTCACATATATTGAAGGATATCTGAGGATCAGCGACAGCAGGTATCCGGAGATAACCCCGACAAGCGGCACGATGAGTGTGTCGACCGCCGTTTTTCTGCGGAGCACGAACTTCATCACAAGGGCCACACTGATGCACACGAGGTAAATTGTAAGAGGATCGCCGGTTTTCATGGCATCCGACAGAGTCCCCTCGGTAACGAACTTCGTCGACAGTGAGAAGTATGCGGCCAGCTCGCCTGCCGCGGACAGCACTATCGTCTTGAGCGGGTCGAATTTCAGTGCGAGCGCGATTCCGGCGCCCACGCCCGCTCCTGTCATGATCTGAAGGACATTTGACGGGCCGCCGATACCGCAGAGCTGCTCGACCGTACCCAGGATCGTACCGATTATGAGGGTGGCGAACAGGCCGTGGGCCATGCCGTTCAGACTGGTTATGAAAAATTCGAGGACCTTATTGTCTTTCATGATGCTATTCTACTGACGCGGCACCGAAATCAGGCTCCGCCGCAGGGTCGATCGCCACAGTACCAGCCTTGATCACCACGACTTTCGTATCAGGATGGGCCTCCGCTGTCATGCGTGCGCATGAAGCGACGCAATAGTCATAGCACAGGCCTACTACATCCACTCTCGAGACCTTTCCGTCGAAATCCCTGAGCAGGTCGACACCATATTCCTCAAGCTCGGGTCTGTCGCCTTTGAGAATAATGACATCCGCCTTGCCGTCAAGAGCCGCGTAAGGTTCGGCGCCTGGCGTCCCGGCCACGCAGTGTGCGGGCCACGGGCCTCCCTGCCCAGCAAAAGAGCAATGGTCCTGAGGATGCCAGTCCTTTGTCATGACTACCATGTCATAGCCGCCATTCTCCAGAAGTCCGGCGATTACTGGAAAGGCCTCCTGCCATTTGTCAGTTCCTACGGCTAAAGCGCCGTCAATAAAGTCGTTCTGCGGGTCTACGATGGCAAGAACCTTTATGCCATCATTGTTTTTGCATGATGCAATCATCGTCAATAAAGATAGGATTATAACTGATAAACGTTTCATAATCAATGTAAATTTTGCGGCGCAAAGATATGAAAAAACTTTTACAGACGGCCTCTTGTGCAAAGTTTTTTATCCATCCGGTTGCTTATTATCCCGATTTGTCGTATTTTTACAAAAATATGCTCTGAATATAAATAATATGGCACTAGTCAGAATAATCAACAGATCAAACCATCGCCTCCCCGAATATGCCACTCCCATGAGCGCAGGCATGGACCTTAAGGCAAACATCAGCGGACCGTTCAAGCTCTGCCCGGGTGAAAGGACGGTAATACCTACCGGCCTGTTCATCGAACTGCCGGAGGGCTACGAAGCCCAGGTAAGGCCGAGATCGGGTCTCGCGGCAAAATACGGCATCACCGTGCTCAACTCCCCCGGCACAATCGATGCGGACTACAGAGGCGAGATAGGGGTGATTCTTGTAAATCTTTCCAAAGAGGATTTCATCATACAGCCCGGCGAGCGCATCGCCCAGATGGTGGTGGCAAGGTATGAGAGAGTGGAATGGGAGGAAGTGCGGGAGCTGGGCAGCTCGGAACGCGGACAAGGCGGCTTCGGCAGCACCGGAAAATAGTCAGGGCCGCGCCGGCTGGCAATGCAGCGGCAAGCGAAAGTCACGGCAGCGCTGAAAAACAGATGAGGCAACAGGAAGCCACGGCGGCACAGAAAACCGTTGCAACAATCGAAAGACAGCGGCGCAAAACCAAAATGCACGGCAGTACAGAAAGAGCTGAAACAACCGAAAGGCACGGCAGCAGACAATACAGGCAAACAGTTTTTAACGGATTAATTCGAATATGGCGGACGAGAAGATAATCTTTTCAATGAACGGTGTAGGCAAGGTCCTGCCCCACAACAACAAAGTCATTCTAAAGGACATATATCTGTCCTTCTTTTACGGGGCCAAGATCGGCATCATCGGTCTGAACGGCTCCGGCAAATCAACACTCATGAAAATCATCGCCGGAGTGGAAAAGAACTACCGGGGCGAAGTGGTATGGGCTCCGGGATATTCCGTAGGATATCTGGAGCAGGAGCCGCAGATGGATCCGGACAAAACCGTGATCGAGGTGGTTCAGGAAGGCGTGCAGGAGGTCATGGACCTTTTGAAGGAATATGAGGAGATCAACATGAAGTTCTGCGAGCCGATGGACGACGAGCAGATGAACAGGCTCATCGAACGTCAGGGCGAGCTCACCGAGAAGATAGAGCATTGCGGAGGCTGGGAGATAGATTCCAAGCTCGAAAGGGCTATGGACGCGCTGCAGTGTCCGCCTGCCGACGCGGTTGTCGGCAGGCTGAGCGGCGGCGAACGCCGCCGCGTGGCGCTTTGCCGCCTGCTGCTGCGCGAGCCCGACGTGCTTCTGCTCGACGAGCCTACCAACCACCTCGATACCGAGAGCATTCAGTGGCTGGAGGCCCACCTGAGGCAGTACAAGGGAACCGTCATCGCGATTACCCACGACCGCTATTTCCTCGACAACGTGGCCGGATGGATTCTGGAGCTTGACCGCGGAGAAGGAATTCCATGGAAAGGCAACTATTCGTCATGGCTGGAGCAGAAAAGCAAGCGTCTTGCCCTGGAGGAGAAGCAGGAGAGCAAGCGCCGCAAGACACTGGAGCGCGAGCTGGAATGGGTGCGCATGGCTCCGAAAGCGCGTCAGGCCAAGAGCAAGGCCCGTCTGGGAGCATACGAGAAACTTGCAGGAGAGGATGCGAAGGAAAAGGAAAGCCGTCTGGAAATCTTTATCCCGAACGGGCCGCGTCTGGGCCAGAATGTCATCGAATTCAACGGCGTAAGCAAGGCATACGGAGACAAGCTCCTCTTCGAGAACCTCAGCTTCAGGCTGCCGCCTGCCGGCATCGTGGGAGTCATAGGACCGAACGGCGCAGGAAAGACCACCCTGTTCCGCCTTATCATGGGAGCCGACACGCCTGACAAGGGCAGTATCGAAATAGGCGAAACCGCGAAAATATCATACGTGGACCAGCAGCACAAGAGCATCGATCCGGAAAAGACCGTGTACGAGACAATCGCCGGAGATCTGGACTATATCCGTCTCGGAAACCGCGAGGTCAACGCACGCGCATACGTGAGCCGCTTCAATTTCAGCGGGGCGGACCAGGAAAAGGAATGCGGCATACTCTCCGGAGGCGAGCGCAACCGTCTCCATCTCGCCCTGACCCTTAAAGACGAAGGCAACGTGCTGCTTCTCGACGAGCCGACCAATGACGTGGACGTCAACACCATACGCGCCCTCGAGGACGGCCTGGAGAATTTCGCGGGCTGCGCGGTGGTCGTTTCCCACGACCGCTGGTTCTTAGACAGGATCGCCACCCACATCCTCGCGTTCGAGGGCGACAGCCAGGTCTATTTCTTCGAAGGCAACTACGCCGAATATGAGGAAAACAGGAAAAAACGCCTCGGCAATGAGGAGCCGAAGCGTTTCAAATACAAGAAGCTGATGGAATAGGACAGCTTATGTAAAGGAACCTTATTTCTTTTTCACAAGTTCGACCTGGAACATGAGAGGCCAGTTTTTCCCAGTCAGGAAAATCCGGCCTTTTTCGTCCACGGCTATGCCGTTAAGGACGTCCATATCCTCCGTCCTCGCGGAATGTGGAATAAGATTGCTGCAATCGATGCGCCCCTCCACGGCACCGCTGTCCGGATTTATGATGAAAATCATGTCGGTCGTATAGACATTAGCCCATATCCTGCCGTCTATATATTCCAGTTCGTTCAGAAGGCGCACAGGACGTCCGTCCAGATGCACTTTCAGCGTCCTGCGCGTCTGCAGGTCCCTGTCCAGGAAAAAGAGAGAGCCGCTGCCGTCGGAAGCCGCCATCACCGCACCGTCGGCAGTTTCGGGAATCGAGGCCAGTCCCCAGCCCTCGCGCGGATAATGATATGTCTTTATATATTCCAGAGTGTTCGCGTCATATACGAAAGCCGCCTTATTGGTCCATGTAAGCATATACAGCCTGTCGCCTGCCACACAGCTTCCCTCGCCGAAGTATTTCCTGTTGAAATCTTTCTTTACCAGCGGCTTGCCGGTATCAAGGTCCACTTTTCTCAGCGAGCTGCTCCCCCACTGTCCCGTACTCTCGTACAGACTGCCGTTCCAGAAAAACAGTCCCTGCGTGTAAGCCTTCCTGTCATGAGGATAGGTTTTCACGACCTTCACGGTGTATTCCGTGCATTTTGTCTGTGCACACGAACTGAAAGGCCAGAAAAGCGCCGCCGCACAAAGGACGGCGATATGTCCCGAAATCCTGCCCATGACTATTCAAACAGATTTTTAAGCCAGAACGCATGGTCGTCCTCTTTCGAGTGGCGTGCCTGATAACCGCGGTATCCGTGCATTCCGTCAGGATATACCATAAGGTCGAACATAATGCCCTTTTTCTGCAGCACGTCGGCAAGTTGCAGCGTATTCTGGAAATGTACGTTGTCATCTCCCGTGCCGTGGGTGAGTTTCAGATGGAAAGGCTTGTAATCCGGGCTTATCTTGTCATTCATAACGTGGAAGATGACGGAAGCCGCGTCATAGCCCTCCGGATTCTCCTGCGGCGTGCACATGTAACGCTCGGTATAGTGCGAATCGTACAGATGCCAGTCGTACACTCCGCCGCCTGCTATTCCGCAGCTGAAATACTCCGGATAGCGCAGCACGAGCATGGATGTGGTCGTGCCTCCGAAAGAGAAGCCTTCGACGCCGATATGCGCGCCGTCCACATAGGGCAGCCCCTGCAGATACTCCGCCCAGGCTATGTAGTCCTGAAGCTCGATGACCGTCATGCGCCTGAAAGCCTGGTCCAGGCCTGCGCGTCCGTTCTCGCCGCTGCTGCGCGGATCGGCCACCATATATATGATGCCGTTTTCATAGCACCACCTGTCCGAAGCGTCACGGTCGCCCCAGCGGTCACGCACGTATGCCGTGCCGGGGCCTCCGTAAACCTCCATTATGACAGGATATTTCTTCGACGGGTCGAAATCCTTAGGAAGATTTATCAGGGCATAGAGGTCGAATCCGTCATTCTGAATGACGACAGTCTGCGGACGCGGCGTATAGCCGTCACCTGTCATATAACACAGGCCGGCACCGCGCACGGTCTTTATTTTGCCGAACGAATTGCCCTTTACCTCGAATTCTGCCTCGGAAGCGTTCGAGCACCGGGCGCTGAAAGTGCCATCATCGGCTATCTCCACATTCCTCACCCAGTAGCTGCTGTCGGTCAGAGGAGTTATCTTTCCGTTCTTGAGATCCAGCTTGTACAGTGACGGATGAAGACGTGAGTCCCTGCGCGCGGTAAACCACAGAGTATTCTTTTTTGAATCCACTTTAAGCAGGGATATGTTCCAGTTCTTTCCGTCGGTAAAGCGTTTCAGCTTTCCGTCGAATCCCAGGAAATAGATCTGCTGCCACCCGCTCTCGAAATCGCGGGCCATGTACAGGCCTTTGTCAGTAAAGAGCATATCCTGTATCCAGTCTATCCATGTGGGATATTCCTCATGATATACCTGTCTGTGCGAGCCGTCAGCCCCCACGGCGATAAGGTCGAGACTGCTCTGGCGGCGCGGCATCCGGCTCACATACAGCTCGCGGCTGTCAGCGCTCCAGAAAGGCGTGCCGAAATAGCTGTCATCCTCCGAATTGTCGAAGACTTCCACCTCTTTTCCGCTCTCCAGATCATGGATGCGGACCTGCACCACAGGATTGCGCTGCCCTGCCTTGGGATAGTGCGTCTGCCGCAGGGAACCGTTCCAGCCGAACGGAGAGCATATCGGAAACACAGGGACCTGCGAATCGTCGAAACGGTAATACGCCAGTTTCCTGCCGTCAGGGCTCCACCAGAACGCGCGGTAATCGCTCTGGCGTCCGAATATCTCCTCGTAGTACACCCATGAGGCATAACCGTTCATTACGGTATCGCTGCCGTCATAAGTGAGACGCAGCGTGTCCGAGCTCCGGCAGTCCTTGACATACAGGTCATTGTCCATAGTGAAAGCAAGTTTCGTGGAATCGGGCGAATATGTAATATTCACCGCCACGGAAAGAATAGTCAAAAAAAGGAATTTCATATTATCCCAAAGGCCAGTTGTTTTTTGTAAAGTTCACCAGATACACGCGTTTGGCGGCACGCGTGAGAGCCGTATACAGCCATTTCAGGTCATCAAGGCTGAGGCTTTCCTGCCAGAACGCGTTGTCTATGAAAACGCATTCCCACTGGCCGCCCTGACTCTTGTGGCATGTGATGGCATTTGAATATTTCAGCTGGAGAGCGTTGAAATACGGATCTTCGCGAACCTTCTTATAACGTTCCCGCTTCGATTTTACAACGTAGGCATAATCCTGGTCCACACCCTGATACAGACGGTTGCTCTGTTCGTAGGTAAGCGACGGGCTTTCGGAGTCCAGCGTATCCAGAATCACCTTCGCACGGATCTCCACATCGTCGTAATCCTGGAAAGAGAGCCTTGCCGTAGCGAACTGCAGGCCGTAGCGCTCCTCGAAATCGCTTATACGCATCAGCTTGACTATATCGCCGTTGGCAATGTAGTCCATCTCCTTTATATTTTCCAGAAACTGGTAGCAGTTCTTCACCACCATGAGGCGGTCTCCCTTCACCAGCCGGTCCTCCTTGTACTGCACCTGCGAGCGTATGCCGGCATTGTAGCGTATCGCCCGCTTGTTGCTGCGCGTGAGGATTATTGTCTCGTCATCGCCGTATCTGCGGTATGCGTCGGTAATCGCATCTATGAGCTCCGTCCCCATCACGACGGAAATGTCGTCGAATCCGTCCAGTTCCAGGCTCAGCTCCTCATATCCGCATGTACCCTCCGTAATCGAGGAAATGACATTCCTCACTATCGTGGCATTGTGCAGGATTCCGGATTCTCTGGCCTGGCGCACCACGGTGGAAAGGTTGCTGAACATCACGCCGCCGAATGTGCTCCGCATGAAATCGCGGTTCAGGGCCGGACTTTCATCCAGACCTATCGGCGGCAGCTGCGCGCTGTCTCCTACAAGCATCAGGCGGCATTCCGCTCCGCTGCGCACGAAATCCACGAGATCCCGGAGCAGGTTGCCGGTTCCGAACAGCGTGGAACCCTGGTTGTTTCCGTTTCCGCTGTCAATGCCTATGAGCGACACCTCGTCCACGATGAAAAGGGCGTTCTTCGCCTTGTTGGGGGCAAGCGAGAACTGTCCGAAGCCGTCCCCGCCCACGCTTTTCTGCCTGTAGATATGCTTGTGTATGGTATATGCAGGCTGCCCGGTATAAGAGCTCAGGACCTTTGCGCTGCGTCCTGTTGGAGCCAGAAGTATACATTTGGTGCCCAGGCCTTTGAGCGTGCTGACTACAGCGGAAAGCGCGGTGGTCTTGCCGGTGCCCGCATATCCCGAGGTCACCATTATGTCATGGTCGGGCGAGGTCACGAAAGAAGCCGTATCGTGCAGGAATGACCTCTGGCACGGCGTCGGCTCATATCGCAGCGCATCCAGGAAACCGCGCTCTAAAAATTCAGCTCTGCCCATACTCCCCTGCGAATCTATTTTTCGTGATTGAAGATAAGGGAGAAGAATACCAGCACCGGATAAATCTCGATACGGCCAAGGAACATATCGAGCGTGAGCACCAGTTTGGCGAAAACCGGCACCGCATCATAATTGCCGGCCAGCGATATCTCTCCGAGTCCGGGACCCACATTGCTCAGGCAGGCTATCGAGCCTGACAGCGCCTCCATGCCTCCGAGCCCGCTGGCGAGCAGCAGGGCCGACGATATGATCATGACAATAAAATACAGAACGATATACAGCAGAATCGGCAATACCTGTTCATCGGACACGACGAAGCCGCCAAGGGTAATGCTGCTTGTGTTCGACGGATGCAGGTTGGCCTTTATCTGCCTTTTCACGGCCCGGAAAACCACCAGCATCCTGTCTATCTTGATACCTGATGAGGTAGAGCCCGCCATCGCGCACTGTATCGATGCGTATACCAGCACTATCGAGGCCAGGAAAGGCCAGTTCCTGTTGTCCGCGAAGCAGAAGCCGGTGGTCGTGACATAGCTTACGGTAGTGGCGAACCCGTCCATTATGGCATCCGCCCATGATATATGCGCATCGTTCTGGAGTTTCAGGGAAAAGATCACTATGACCGACATCACGAGTATTGACAGCAGGAAGAAACGCACGAGGGGGTTATTGGCAGCCGGGCGCAGGCTGCGGCGCACGAAGCATGTGTATATCAGGGCGAAGTTGGTGGTAGCCAGTATCATGAAGAATATCATCACGATATTGACAAGAGCGGAATCATAATACGCTACGGATGTGTTCCTTATGCTGAAGCCTCCGGTCGCGCAGACGCTGAAGCCGTGGTTGACGGCATCGAAAAACGGCATTCCGCATGCCCACAGGGAAAGGGTGGCCGCGACGAAGATGCCGAGATACACGCTCGCTATCACGGTCACCAGCTTGCGGTTCTGGTAGCGGAATCCCTCTTTTGAAAGAGAAGACATCTCCAGTTTCGTGATGCGTTTGCGGAACGGGCTGGCCGAGGGAACGATAAGCAGAAGGAAGACCACTACTCCCAGACCGCCGATGAAATGCGTGCTGCTGCGCCAGAACAGAAGGCTGCGCGGCAGGGCCTCGATGTCGTTCAGGATCGTGGCCCCTGTGGTGGTGAAGCCTGAAACGCTCTCGAACCAGGCATCCGTGATGGACATCTCCCCTCCCCACATTACGTATGGAAGCATGCCGAAAAGGAAAGACAGGAACCATGACAGGACGATTATCACGAAGCCGTCCTTAAGGCTGATATTGTGGCTGCCCCTGACAAATATGAAAGGGAATATGCCGCTTATGAACGTAAGTATGCAGCTTACCAGAAGAGGGCCGAAAGCCGAATCCATGCCATCCAGCACGGAGACCATGACGCTGATGAACATGAAAAGGGAGCTCACCAGCAAGGCCATGCCCACATTTTTCGATATGGCTTTATAATTCACGGTCGCGCAGACGTTTTTTCAGGGAAGAGTTGTCTTCCACAAGTTCCGTAATGTCTTTGTTGAGATCCTGCAGTTCGTCGTCGCCTTCGAAAGTATAGGAATAGACCACACCGGAATGCCTGTACGCATCCATGGATTTCAGCATCCTGCGCAGCGGAGTCACATAATATACGATTATGAAGAATTGCAGCAGGAGACACAGGACGATAGCCATGGCGACACTAACGACCGAAGGCATGATGCCGCGGTAGAAGCTCTCGTCGAAACTTACGGAGTTCTTCTTCAGATCATCGTAAACGCCGACATTGAACGAATCCATCGCACTGCGGAACCTGTTGTACTCGGGCTGCAGCACCTTGAAATACCATTCCCTCGTATCCACGAAATCGCTGGCTATCACCTCGTCCAGCTGAAGCGACACGGAGTAATAACGGTCATAGGCCAGCTTCACCGAATCGGCGCGCGTGCTGCGCATATCCGTCATTTCTTTCAGGATACCGCCCGAAGCGATGGCGAACGAGGCCGTGTCTATGCTCGAACGCACTATTTCGTCGGCACGTCCTATCTCATTAAGGATACGGATGTTGTATTCGTCTACGGCCAGGGCTAGCTCGGTGCTCAGGTTTATGGTCGTGATATTTCCGGAGATCAGATCGCTGACATAGGTGCTCAGGCGCCGGTACTCGAATATGGAAATGGCTGTGGTGACTATCAATATGGTCACGATGGCCCCGAAAGCCAGCCTCAGCTTTCCCGAAATCGTCAGCCTCGCCCCTTTCAGCGGATTTTTGAATTTGAACTTGACAGGCATATATACTTTGTATATAAATGGCGGGCAAATATAATGAATTCCGCCGACAATTCACTATATTTGTAAAAATATGGACAGCATTACAAGACACAAAATGACCATGTGGGCTGAAAAGTACAACAGCCCGCAGTATTTTCAGGAAGACCCTATCGCTTTTCCAAAGCTTATGAAAGACAGGATGGCGGAGGGCGGCGCCGTGCTCCAGGATGTGGAGATAGCGGGACTGCTGGCGGCCCATCTCGCATGGGGCAGACGGTGCATGATAGTGCGCGACAGCAACAGGCTGTTCGACGAGATGAACTGGCGCCCTTACGAATACGTGATGAACGGAGAGTGGAGATGCGACCCTGTCTCACTGCACCGCACCATCAAGTGGTGCGAAATGGCCGCAATCTGCAAGCGTCTGAGAGATATATACATGCACAGCCCGAGCATAGAGGCGATGAGCATCGCGGAGATCCGCACGGACATCTTCGGTTCATCGCCCGACAAAAACGCCGCGAACAAGAAGATCAACATGTTCAGAAGATGGATGACAAGAAAGGACGGCATTGTGGACCTCGGCCTGTGGAAGGACACGGACCAGCGCGATCTGCTGATTCCGCTGGACGTGCATGTGCACAACTCTGCAAGAGAGCTCGGCCTGACATCACGCAACGCAACGGACATGAAGACGGTAATGGAGATAACGGAAGCGTTCAGGGAAATATTTCCGGATGATCCCTGTCTCGGGGATTTCGCCCTTTTCGGACACGGGGTCACGGGCGGCGGCAAGTAAGAGATGGCAAGACTCTATATAATATCGGGATGCAACGGAGCAGGCAAGACAACCTGTTCCTACACGCTGCTGCCCGAGCTTCTCGAATGCCGCCATTTCGTCAATTCCGATGAATTCGCGAAGGCCCTGTCCCCTTTCAATCCGGCCGTGGCGTCTGTCAGGGCAGGCCGCTACATGCTGATGAAGGTAAAATACCTCATGGACAGGAACGAGACTTTCAGCATAGAGACCACGCTGGCGACACGGAGCCTTCTCAAGATAATCTCCAGGGCGCAGGCCAAAGGCTATGAGGTGACAATACTTTATTTCTGGCTTGCGAGCCCGCAGAAGGCGGTCGAACGCGTACAGGCGCGTGTGAAGGCCGGAGGACACGACATTCCTGCGGAGGTTATCAAACGGCGCTATTACATGGGGCTGGACTACCTGATGAACTATTACATTCCGCTGTGCGACCACTGGATCCTGGCTGACAACAGCGATCCGCCGTTCAGGGTGGTGGCCCAGGGAAACAAAGGCGGTGAGCCGATCATAAAGGACGCGAAGACATTCAGCATCATAAAGACACTCGTAGAATCGGCTAAGAAACTCAGCGAAGAGAACAGCAGCGTAAGCGAACAGGAAGCCCAGGATATCTGAAGCCAGGGCATTTAACGGAAAGATATACCAGATGAAAGGACATTCAATAACGGAATCACGGACGGACAGCTCGTTTTATCTCGACATGTTCGGAATGAGCGTCCGGGATATGGACAGGGTGATCGGGGCCGCCATGAAAAACGGGGCGGACTATGCGGACCTGTATTTCGAGAACACGCTGTACAGGGATCTGGGACTTCGGGACGGCATCGTCGCCTCCGGCGGCATACATATAGACTACGGAGTGGGAATCAGGGCCCTCAAAGGCGAGAAATGCGGATACTCGTATTGCGAGAATACCGTACTGCCGGACATGCTGCGGGCCGCGGCTGTGGCCGGCAGCATAGCATCGTGCTGCCCAGATACGAAGGCATCCGTATTCAGTCCCGCGCCGGGAGGAACGTACGGAGATCAGGCATACAGGCTATGGAAAGAAGCCGACAACAGGAAAAGCATCGCCCTGCTGGAGCGTATGGAGACGAAGCTGCGCGGGCGTGACAGCCGCATAGACAAGGTGATCGCGCGCGTCAGCGGTTCGGACACATACATAATGATGTACAATTCCTCCGGCGAACTGTGCTGCGATTACCGCCCGATGGGCAGCATAAGCGTCAGCATCATTTTCTCGCAGAACGGAGTCAGCGGCAATCGCAGCGCCAGCCGCAGCTTCCGCATGGGCACCGAAATGCTGACAGAGGAAATGACGGACGCCATAATCGGCGACCTTGTCAAAGGCATCGACGCCTCTCTTCAGGCAGGCAGGCCCAAAGGAGGGAAAATGCCCGTGGTAATGGGGGCCGGAGCTTCCGGCATCCTGCTGCACGAGGCCATGGGACACGCATTCGAGGCCGACTTCAACCGCAAGGGACAGTCGGTGTTCAGCGACAAGATGGGATGCAGGATATGCCCGAAAGGCATCAACATAATAGATGACGGCACATGGGCGGGCAACCGCGGAAGCTGCAACTTCGACGACGAGGGCATCCGCGGACAAAGGACCTGCATGGTGGAGGACGGCATACTGACATCTTATCTCCATGACAGGATCAGCGCGGCGCATTACGGCGTCAGCCCTACCGGCAACGGACGGCGCGAGGGATTCCGCTACGCTCCCATTCCGCGCATGAGGCTCACCTACATGGAAAGCGGAAACTGCAGCGCGGACGATATAATATCGAGCGTCAGCCACGGCATCTACGTGGATGAATTCAGCAACGGACAGGTAAAGATCGGCGAGGGCGACTTCACGTTCTATGTGAAGAGCGGATACATGATAGAAAACGGCAGGCTCACACGTCCGATCAAGGACATAAACGTTATCGGCAACGGGCCGAAAGCCCTGGCCGACATAGAGATGGCGGGCAATGACCTGAAAATCGACAACGGCACATGGACCTGCGGCAAGGACCAGAGCGTCCCTGTAGGATGCGGCATGCCTACGGTGAAAGTCAGGGAACTTATAGCTGGAGGAGAATAAAATCATGGGAATCATAGACAGCAATGAAATACAGTTGTGCAGGCACTGCATCGGGTACGCGGGACAGGCTGGAGCGTCGGCGCTGAGGGTCTCGCTGAGCAAGAGCATCCAGAACAGCATCTGCGTGCTGGACGGCAGGATAGACAGGATAACATACAGCGAGGACCGCAGCATATTCCTTCATGTCTTCGCCGGCGGAAAGTACGGCACGTTCAGCACCAACCGTCTCGGCCGGGAAGAACTCGAATCATTTATCAGCCAGGCTGTGGAGACCACCCTTATGATGGAGCCTGACAAGTGCCGTGTCCTGCCCGACCCGTCCCGCAAGGCTACGGGATGCACCCGCGGCGACGAACTGGACCTTGTGGACCGGGGATATGCCGGCGTGGACCAGGATACGAAAATACGTATCGCGCTCGAATGTTCCGCAGCAGGGGCGTTCTCCGCACAGAAGGACGGTTTCACAGTCGAATCGGCCGAATGCGAGTATTCCGACAGCTGCGACGACAATTACATGATCGATTCGGACGGCTTCGAAGGCAGGCATACCGAGACAAGTTTCGGATTCTGCGCTGAGGTTACGGTAGCCGACACGCAGGGCAACCGCTACAGCGGATACCAGTGGACAGCCGCTCCTAAGTTCGCGGATTTCCGCCCGCAGGGTATCACTGCACAGGCCATAAAGGATGCCGCCGCATGCATAGGGCCGCGCAGCATCGGATCCGGCAAAAAGACTATAGTCGTACATGCGAAGGCGGCTTCGCGGCTTGTCGGACCTGTGATCCAGGCTCTGGACGGCAACTCGATACAGCAGAAGTTCTCGTTCCTCAGCGGCAGCAAGGGCAGGCGCGTATTTTCAGAAAGGCTGAACCTTTTTGACCGGGGAACTGCCATAGGCCGCAGCGGAAGCCGCCTTTTTGACACGGAAGGCAGCGCGGTGAAGGATGGCCCGATAATTGAGAACGGCATAGTGATGCAGTACTTTGTCAGCAGCTACAATGCGGCCAAAACAGGCATGGAAGCGACCGTAGAAGGTCCGTCCCGCCCTTGTATAGACTCATTTATTTGCAATTCAGACAAAAAAGAGATAAATTTGACTGACATATTGGCGGAGTGCGGCAGCGGAATCCTGATAACGGGATTCAACGGAGGCAACTGCGACCAGACAACGGGGAACTTCTCGTTCGGAATAGAAGGATTCGTGTTCGAGGACGGACAGATACGGTATCCGATAGAGGAAGCCCTGATGACAGGAAACATGATTGATTTATGGAACAGGCTGAGGGCGGCGGGCTCGGATGCGAAAGAATGCGCGCGCTGGCAGATTCCGTCCCTTGCCTTTGACGATATTGAAATTAACGCATAAGAAAAATATTATGAAAATAGAGAAAAACAAAGCAGTAGAGCTTATATATGAGCTCACGGTAGACGGACAGATTGCAGACAAGACCACAAAAGAGCGCCCGCTGGAATTCATCCAGGGCATGGGATATCTTCTTCCTCTTTTCGAGAAGAATATCGAAGGCAAGGAGCCGGGCGACAGATTCGAATTCACTATCGATGCGGCCAACGGTTACGGCGAATGGCAGTTTGAGCGCGTGATCGACCTTCCGAAAGAAGCGTTCGAGGTAGACGGACAGATCCGCGAGGACCTTCTCACAGTAGGCAGCATCATTCCGCTGATGAACCCTATGGGCGGCGTGGTGCCAGGCAAAGTGCTCGAGGTATCGGAGAAAACCGTCAAGATGGACCTCAACCACCCTATGGCGGGCAAGACACTCAACTTCGCCGGCGAGATCCTTACGGTACGCGACGCCACAGAGAAAGAGCTTGCGGAAGGCCTGCACGGCGAGCTGGTACAGCACCACGAGTGCGGCTGCGGATGCAGCGGAGACCACTGTGACGATTGCGGCGGCGGATGCGACGGACACAAGGACGGCTGCCATTGCGGAGAGCATGAGGACGGCTGTCACTGCGACGACAAAGGCGAGGGCTGCCACTGCGGAGAATAAGACGCTGAGGCACAGACAGGACAGCGTCCGGCAATGCACGAAATGACGACAAGCATCGTCATACTTAACTGGAACGGAAGGGACTTTCTGAAGAAGTACCTTCCCTGTCTTTTGAAATCGGTGGAAGGGTATGACGATGTGGAGGTCGTGGTCGCGGACAACGCTTCGCAGGACGCTTCGCTCACGCTGCTGGCTGAGGAATTCCCGGGAGTAAGGACAATCACGCTGGACAGGAACTACGGCTTCGCCGGAGGTTACAACAGGGCCCTGAAACAGCTGGACAGCGACCTGTGCCTGCTGCTGAATTCCGACGTGGAGGTCACCGAAGGGTGGCTGGACCCTCTTGTCGAATGGATGGAGCTTCATCCCGACTGCGGCATGTGCGCTCCCGTCCTGCACCAGACGGCAATGCGCGACCGTTTCGAATACGCCGGTGCCGCCGGAGGCTATCTGGACCGCTTCTGCTATCCGTTCTGCCGCGGCAGGGTGATGCAAAGGCTTGAAAAGGATGAAGGACAATACGGCCTGCCTGAAGAAGTGCTGTGGGTCACGGGCGCGGCCCTTATGGTGAGAAGAGGACTGTTCTTCGAGCTTGGCGGCTTCGCCGGTGATTTCTTCGCCCACATGGAGGAAATAGACCTTTGCTGGAGGGCGCGTCTCGAAGGCTGGAAAGTCAATATAATCCCGCGCAGCCTGGTATATCACGTCGGAGGCGGCTCCCTGCCTCAGGACAGTCCTTTCAAGCTGCAGCTGAACTACCGCAACAACCTTCTCATGATGTCACGCTGTCTGCCTAAGACAATGGCCGTATACAGCGCATACGCGCTTCTGAGCAAGGCCGTCCTGCCAGACGAGGGTCCCGACATGATCCATAACTGCAACGGCATCTTCTGCCGGGAATATGATGATGAAATGCAGGATGACATACTCTCAGGAGCGGCCGAACTGGGCATCATGAAAGCTGACCTCATCATATCTTTCCGCATGATGCTCGACAGGCTCTCGGCACTGGTGTACCTTTTCACTGGAAGAATGGAATGCTACAGGGCCGTCAGAAAGGCGCATAAGGAATTCCGGGCGCTTAAAGGGCAGCCGGACCAAGAGGAGATGTACGGCTATCTGAAAGCCATACTCTGCGGAGACCGCGACGACATAGCGCGCTGCATTCTCACCGATGATAACGGAGGCTCGAACCTCGGGTCCGGAAGCATAGCGCTGAAAGGAATGTGGAACAAATGGATAGTCAGCGAGTCGTTTTTCAAAAAAGAAGCTATATTTGCAGAAATAAAAGACAATATAAGATAAGATGAGAATCGTTATCGCAGGAGCAGGAGAAGTGGGATCGCATCTGGCGAAGATGCTCAGCAGCGAATCGCACGACATAGCCGTGATTGACTCCAGTTCGGAGCGTCTGGCATCCGTATCGGCATCCGCCGACGTCGTGACGGTGGTAGGCAACCCGTCTTCACTCACTACGCTGAAGGAAGCAGGCGCAGATACTGCAGACCTTTTCATAGCCGTATATCCGTCTGGCTCGCAGGACGTGAACATAGTGTCCGCGCTTCTCGCCAAGAAAATCGGAAGCAAGAAAGTCGTGGCCCGGATAAACAATGAGGAATATCTGTCTTACGACAACAAATATATCTTCACGGAAATGGGAATAGACCTCATGTTCTATCCCGAAAAGATCGCTGCGGACGAGATACTCAACCAGCTTAGCCGCACCTCGTCAACGGACGGAATGGACTTCGCCCGCGGAAAACTGCAGATGGCCGTATTCAGGCTTGAGGAGAACTCCCCTCTCATCGACATTACGCTGAAAGATTTTGCCGCGGAGGTCGGCAGCCTTGACGTACAGTTCCGCGTCGTGGCGCTGTCCCACAACAACGAGACCATAATGCCGAAATATGATTATAAGTTCAGGTATCATGATCTCGTGTATATAATTACCAAGCGCGAAGGCATAGACACCCTTATACAGTTCCTGGGCAGCAACCAGTACGAGATAAACAGCGTGATGATCATGGGCGGAAGCCATACGGCGGAAATGGTGGCGCGCAGCGAGAGCAAGGCCGGAAAGAATGTGAAGATCATAGACAGCAGCAAGAGCCGCTGCAACGATCTGGCCCGGAACCTGCCTGACGATGTGCTCGTAATAAACGGCGACGGCCGCAACACGGACCTGCTGATAGACGAGGACATACGCAATTACGACGCTTTTCTCGCACTCACCGAAAGCACGGAGGCGAACATACTTGCCTGCGTCGCCGCAAAGCGTCTGGGCGTCCACCGCACGTTGGCGAAGGTCGAGAATCTGGAATACATTTCCCTCGCCGAGAGCATGGGAGTGGATGCAGTCATAAATAAAAAGCTCATCACCGCGAGCCGTATCTTCAAGTTCACCTTGTCGGACAAGGTGCGTTTCGTCAAATATATGAACGGCACGAGCGCCGAGGTGATAGAGTTTATCGTGGCTCCGAAAGCCAGAATCACGAAAGCTCCGCTCAAAGACCTCGATTTCCCGTCAGGGGCGATTATCGGCGGCGTGATACGCGGCGGAGAATCGTTCATAGCGGTAGGCACGACCCAGATCCGGGAATACGACCGTGTAGTGATATTCGCCATGCCGGAAGTCGTGCGCGAAGTGGACAGGTGGTTCAGATAGAATCCCCGGTGCAATAATCTTCGGGGCAATAGTCTTCGGGACAATAATCGTCAAAACTTTCCTCCACACGTCTGGCCGTATCCCTTATGGCCTGACTGTGGCCTCTGAGCGCGGCAAACGGAGCGAACTGCGCCGCACGCTGGTGCATAGTCATGTGCGGACGTCCCTGCGCCACGTGATGAGGGAGATCTATTATGTCACCGTATTTTTCCATGACGGTTTCCGCCGTTTTCATGCCTTGTGTCCTCCTATCTGTATGTTCCGGTCCCTTGCGGTGGCTCCCTCGTCATAGCTCGTCCCCTTAAGTATGGCGTTCTTGCCGAACCTGCCCTTTATCTTCAGCAAGGCTTCCTGCATCTTCCTTTCCCTCTCCCTTTCACGCATGCGTGCCTCGTTCTCCTTTATCACGGCATCAGGATCGGTGAAAAGGTCCGGCTGCGGTTCTTTATGCCGCGCATGCTCCTCTGGCACGATATTGTTCGTGGAAATCGTGATCCTGCGTATCAGCAGCTGCCTGTCCACTGTCCTGTCATAGGCGCTGACAACAGCTTTCGTTATCTCGCTGCATGATGAGGTGCATGAATCCAGGTTCACGGTAGCGCGCACATGCCTTGGAACAGGCCGGCCGTAATAGTCAGAGCTGATCTCGCCTTTGTAAGATGATGCGCCACCGTCCCCCGCGAGGCTTTCCCTGTCGAAGTTCACGATCAGCGTAAGCTGGTCGGTGACAAGCCCTTTACGCACGAGATCCAGCCCTATCGAATCCGCCATTTCCAGCACCACATTGCGGGCTTTCGCAAAGCTGTAAGGTTCTGAAAGCACCTGGCCGTTGCTCATTGAGCTGGTTTTTGTCCTGTAAGACTTTATATAATCCATGGTGCAGGGTTCCCATCCCCAGGCATGGTCTATCAGCAGTTCAGCACTCTCGCCGAACTGCCTGTACAGCCATGCCTCGCCTCCCGTATCAAGAGAAAGGCGGGCAAGATCGCCCATCGTACGTACTCCCATGCTTTCCAGCCTTGCCGCGGTTCCGCGCCCCACACGCCAGAAATCCCTCAAAGGCTCATGGTTCCACAATTCACGGCGATAGCTCATCTCGTCCAGTTCGGCGATGCGCACTCCGTCCGCGTCCGGTTTCCGGTGCTTCGCCTTTATGTCCATGGCGACTTTGGCAAGATACATATTGCTGCCTATTCCGGCCGAGGCGGTGATGCCGGTGGTCCTGAGCACGTCCCGTATCATCGTCATCGCCAGATCGTGCGGAGTCATCTTATATGTATTGAGGTAATCGCTCACATCCATGAAAACCTCGTCGATGGAATACACATGAATGTCCTCCGGAGCTATATATTTGAGATACACGTTATAGACACGCGTGCTGTAATCTATGTAGAAGGCCATGCGCGGCATAGCGCGGATAAAGTCCGCCTCCAGCTCAGGATGCTGCCTGAGCTCCGTATCGCTGAAAGATCTACCGGAGAAACGGCGTCCGGGAGCATGCAGACGTCGGTTGTTGTTCACTTCCCTCACCTTCCGTACCGCCTCGAAAAGCCTCGCCCTGCCGCCGATGCCGTATGCCTTCAGCGACGGTGAGACTGCCAGGCATATTGTCTTCTCCGTACGGCTCTCGTCCGCCACCACAAGATTCGTGGTCAGCGGATCAAGGCCTCTTTCCACGCATTCGACTGATGCGAAGAACGATTTCAGATCTATGGCGATATATGTGCGCTGCTTGTCTTTCACATACCAAAGTTACGAAAAATACCCCTGAAGCTGAAAAGCCCGGGGTATTTTCAGGAGTATTTTTATAAGTGTCCGCCTGTACCGGACGCCGTCCTTAAAGACGTTCCGCAGGCCGTTCATCTGCCTTTATTTGCCGAACTGGGCACGCAAGGCTTCGATCTTGGCATCGGCGTTGTCGCCTGCCGCACCGAAATAGAACTTGATCTTAGGCTCCGTGCCTGAAGGGCGTACCGACACGACATCGCCGTCCTTGCTGAAGAATTGCAGGACATTGCTCTTTGGAAGGCCTGTCTCTTCCGGCTTGAGGTAATCAATGACCTTCACTACAGGACTGCCTGCGATCTCCGCAGGAGGATTATTGCGGTAACCTGTCATGATCTGAGCGATCTCCTCGGCGCCTGACTTGCCTTTGCGCACTACCGAGATAAGGCTCTCCTTGCGGTAGCCGACCTCCTTGTAGATCTTCTGGAGGAGCTGGTAAAGGGTAAGGCCCTGCTCAAGCGCCCATGCCGCAGCCTCGGCAACCATAGAACATGCGATAGGAGCATCCTTGTCGCGTACGAACTCGCCTACATTGAAACCGTAGCTTTCCTCGCCGCCGCAGATGAACCGGCCCTTGCCCTCGTTGTTGCGAACGACCTCGGCGATATATTTGAAGCCTGTAAGCACATTGTAGCACTTCACCCCGAATTTCGCGGCGATCTCCCTGAGGGTTTCGGAAGTCACGATTGTCTTTACGATATAGTTGTCGCCGCCATCGAGCTTGCCGAGCTCTTTCCAGCGGGTAAGGATGTAGTATGTCATGATCGAAGCTGTCTGGTTGCCGTTCAGAAGCACCATTTTTCCTTCGTTGTCGCGCACGGCGATACCCATGCGGTCGGCGTCAGGATCGGTGGCGAGAACTATATCAGCACCTTCCTTGTCAGCGACCTCAAGAGCCATTTTCAGAGCCGAAGGCTCCTCCGGATTCGGAGACATCACCGTAGGGAAATCACCGTCGTTGACATCCTGTGCGGGAACATGATACACGTTCTTGAAACCGAGACGTTTCAGGCACTCGGGCACGATACGCACGCCGGTTCCGTGGAGAGGCGTGTACACGAGCTTGAGGTCCGTATGCTTCGCAACAGCCTCCGGCGTAAGCATGAGGCTCAGGATATCGCTTATGTACTTATTGTCCATATCCTCGCCCATGAGGGTGATCTTTCCGGCCCTGGAGCCCTCCGGAGCTGTATAGAGAATCATCGAAGGATCGGTGATCCTGTTCACCTCGGCGACGATATCCTTGTCCACCGGACTGGTGATCTGTGCGCCGTCCTCCCAGAATACCTTGTAGCCGTTGTATTCTGCAGGATTGTGAGAAGCGGTGACCATGATGCCGGCGATGCTCTTGTTTGTACGGATTGCATAGCTAAGCTCCGGAGTAGGACGGAGACTCTCGAAAAGGAAGACGTCCAGGCCGTTTGCCGCGAGAATCTCTGCAGATATGCGCGCGAACTCCTCGCTGTGGTTGCGGCTGTCGTAGGAAATGCTCACGTTCAGGTTATCCGCCTTCACATTCTTCCTGATATAGTTAGCAAGGCCCTGGGTAGCCATGCCCACGACGTATTTGTTCATGCGGTTTGTACCCACGCCCATCACGCCGCGAAGACCTCCGGTGCCGAACTCAAGATTGCGGTAGAATGCATCTTCAAGGGCGGCAGGATCCGTATCCATAAGTTTCTTGACCTCATCCTTGGTCTGCTGGTCAAAGTTGCCGTCCAACCAACTCTGAGCCACTGTCATATAGTTTGATTCCATATAAAATTAAATAATTGTTACATTTTCGGAATGCGTCGCGGCGCATGGCCGGCGCACGCCGTACAAATTTAATAAATAATAGGAAAAACGCAAATTCAGAATCCGTTTTGAAACGCTTATCGCGGCTTATCATTTCAAAGCGCTTACTGTTTCCTGCGGCATATCCTTACCTCCACGACGTATGAAGGATCCGATACAGGCACAATTACGGATGACAGACCCATGTCCGCGGCCTTCAGGCATATAAGCTGCAATACCCTTCCCGCAGCAAGAATGTCATCTGAAACCAGAGCGATGCCAGCATCTGCCGTCCGCTCCGCACGCACTCCCGCGACAGCGGCCTTGGCCAGGAGATTCATTATCGAATCCATCTGAAGCCGGTGTACCGTGTAACCCTCGTCCACCTCCGAAGCCTCGTATAATGCGCAGCGGGCGCATAACGCGTCTATGCCCAGTATATTCCTGGATGAGCGCGCTCCTGCACCGTTTCTAAGCTCCTCCATCCGCTTTTCTATATAATTATCCGCCATAATCGTCTCTTTTGACTTTTGATTTACAAAGATACAAAGTATATTTGTATCCGTGTGAAAACATAGAGCAAATGGAAGAAGATATGAAACATATTGACCTGCTGACCCTGCAGGAACGCATACGGGGACAGGTGGAGGGCATCGAGGCATGGGTACAGGCAGAGGTCGAGAGCTGCAGATACAGTTCCGGGCACTGCTATCTGGACCTTATCCAGAAATCGCCCAAAGGGGCGGAGCTGTCCAGGGCCAGGGGCATAATATGGCGTTCGCACGCGGACATAATATCATACTTCGAGTTCGAGACCGGACAGAAGCTGAGCGGAGGCATCTCTATCCTGGTATATGTCAGCGTATCGTATGATCCGCGTTTCGGGCTGTCGCTGATTGTCAAGGACATAGATGCGGACTTCACTATGGGGCAGAGGGAACTGGAACGTCAGGCCACTATCAAGGCGCTGACCGGCGAAGGGCTGATAGACGCACAGAAAGAGCTCGCGCTGCCTTTTCTTCCCGGGCGGATAGCCGTGATATCTTCGGCTGACGCCGCAGGCTACGGGGACTTCATGAAACAGCTGGGACAGAACATACACGGCTTTGTTTTCGACACCACCCTGTTCCACAGCATAATGCAGGGCGACAGGTCTCCGGCATCCGTAAGCGATGCGCTCCAAGCCGTATCCCGGAATCCGGGCGCATATGATCTGGTCCTGATCATGCGTGGAGGCGGAGCTGCGGCGGACATGTTCTGCTTCGACGACATCGAGATGTGCAGGGCGATAGCGGAATGCCCCGTGCCCGTGCTGACGGCGATAGGCCACGACCGCGATTTCCATATAGCCGACATGACGGCAAACGCTTATTTCAAGACACCTACGGCCCTGGCCGCTTTCCTGATCGACTGGGTGGCGGAAAAAGAGGCGGGCTGGATGAATACGGTGGCCGGCATACGCCGCGAACTGGAGAAAAGGATACAGAGGCTGGACGATGAGACAAAGCGATGCGTCTCGAATATCGGCTTCGCACTGAAAGCGGCGATAAGCGAGATGGACCACAGCGTGGCGCTGCTCCAGGCGTCCATAGCCTCGGCGGATCCGCGCGAACTGCTGAGGCAGGGATACGTGCTGGCTTCCGACTCAAAAGGCAATCTGCTGAAAAACGCTTCATCCGCGGAGGCAGGAGACAGATTCATACTGCGCTTTATGGACGGGCGCTGGAATTGCGGAATACTCGGAATAACAAAAGAAAACCAAGATTTATGACAATCAGTGAATATCAGAAGAACATCGGAAGGCTTAAAGAAATCGAAGCGGCTGTAAAAGATCCGCAGAGCAGCCTGGACAAAATAGACTCGCTTCTGGAAGAAACGAAAAGGCTGGCCGCGGAATGCTACGCATACACGCGCACCCTGCGTGACAAGACGGAAACGCTGGACGAGACGGAATAGACGGAATAGCGGAGCGGATTCCGGATGCCGGGACAGCTGACAGGCATCCCATGACAGCATCCGGCATGCACCGCACATATGAGGACTGACCCCATGGGACGCCGCGCATGCACCGCAATATGAGGACCGGTAGCGCGGGCAAGAACAGGAACAAGGACAAGGGCAGGGGCAAGAACAAGGGCAGGGGCAAGAACAAGTGCAGGAGGCAGGAACAAGGAACAGGGGCAGTGACTGCGTGCGCCTATTTTAGATGTTCAAGCAGTTCTTCCACAGTATCGCAGAAGTTCACGATGCCGGCTGCCTCCGGCTTCAGGAAGCCTCCGGCGCTGATATTGGCGATCAGCTCCTTCATCGGCGTATAGAATCCTTTGTGGTTCAGCACATACACCTTTTTGTCATGCTCGCCTATCGCATTGTTGCAGGTGTAGGTGAACATTTCGTCAAGGGTGCCGTAGCTGCCAGGCATCACGACGGCGCATCCGCTGATTCTTTCCAAAACCTTCTTGCGCTCCGCGAAATCCTCGACCCATATCAGTTCGGAAAGGTTGTCGCGGACCACCTCCACACCGCTGCGTATCACCTCTTCCGTACCGAGAAAGTTTCTCGGGAAAACCCCGGTCACCTTTCCGCCAGCGTTCTGCGCACCGTCGGCAAGATCTTTCATCGTGCCCACATTGGCACCTCCATATACGATTTCATGGCCTGACTCCGCCAGTTTCTCACCAAGTTCATATGCCAGGGCGTTGTATTCCGGCAGACAGTTCAGCGCGGAACCGAGATATACAGCTACTTTCATTCTTACGCTTTCTTTATATTATTGAATTGATTAAGTTTTCCGTTGATTATCCTATGCATTCCGTTGCCGGCGTCAGGCGTGCCCGCGAACACGAGATATTCCGTATCGCCTCCCCATATTTCAAGAAAGCGTCCGAAAGCCTCGCGGCTGACGACGACGGAAGCGGTGTTGTCGCATGGATGAAAAGATATCCTGCGTGCTTCTTTAAGGGCGGAGTCGAGATACAGTTTCACCCTGTGTCCGTTCTCAAACAGTTCTTTCCCGCTTACTCCCTCCTTTGGGGAGCCGTCGTCATTCACAAGCGACATATCGTTTATGAGCCCGAACGGGGAGACGGACCCTGGCCTGAGCCCAAGACAGCGCTCCATTCTTTCAGCGGAAGCGAAAGAGAGCTTGCCCTGATGCAGGCTCCGCTCCAGCGAATGTATGTCGAGATCGCGGTGGCATTCGAAACTGATGAGATAGTGGCGGTTGCCCTTGTGGTTGCGCATGAACAGGTTCTTGCAGTGCACCGCATCTATGTTTTTCCAGTATTCCAGGGCTTCGGCTATGGTGAAAAGCGGCGGATGGAAATATATTTCATATCCTATGCCGTTCGCCTCCAGAAAATCCCGCACCCTGCGCATCGGACACCTCGCTCCCTGCGCCAGGGTGAACAGGGACTGCGGAAGATGGCAATAGCCGCTAGGGTTTTTGTCTAAATAATCCTGATGATAATCTTCGGCCGGATAATAGTTTTTCAGAGGCAGGACCTCGACTGCCAGAGGGCTTCCCTGCTGCCTTTCATGAAATCCGTAAACATATTCTATGGTCTTCAGGTCCTCCGGATCGGAATAATATATACCTGTCCGGTAGCGCGTTCCGCAATCATTACCCTGTCTGTTCAGGCTCAGGGGATCTATTGCCATGAAATACATGTCCAGCAGGAAGGCAAGGCTCAGCAGCCCTGGGTCGTAATCCACCTTCACGGTCTCGGCAAAACCTGTGGTGTCCGTGTACACCTGCCTGTAGCTTGGTGCGTCCGTATTTCCGTTGGCGTAACCGGCCTGTGTTCCCACAACACCGTAAATACGTTTGATGAAGTGCTCCACACCCCAGAAACAGCCGCCTGCCAGATAAACCGTCTTTATCATATCCCTTGTAATTGCAATATGCAAATATGACGTTTTGAACGCAGAAATCCAAACCGGAGGCCAGGACATGTGCCCTTATGATGTATTCGTGAAGCCGTGATAATGCTGTGGTGATGCACTGGTAATACAGTGGTGACGCCGTACTAATGCCGTGGCCCGGGTTTTGCAGGCTTGCACGTCCGGATAAAATTCCGTAAATTGCAAAATAAATAATTCTACAGCTTATGTCAAAAAATCAAATCAAAGGCGCGGTCATCTCGCTTTCCACGGTGACAGTCGCGCTTCTTCTTACCATGTCATGCTGCACGACCATCGACAGCGGCAGCGTCGGCATCCGTTTCAAGAAATGGAGCTCGGACCCTGAACTTCGCGGAGGCGTTATGGGCACATGCAAGGGCTGGGTATGGTACAACCCTATCACACAGAACATCTACGAGTACCCTACATATATCCAGCGCAAGACCTACACGGCGTTTGACGTGCAGACAAAAGACGCTTCCATTTTCAACATGTCCCCTACTATCGCGTATCATATCGACGCGGACCGCGCTACGGACATATTCATCAAATACCGCAAGCCTCTCGCAGAAATCGAGGACGGATACATCCACACCTGCATTTTCGAGGCATACCGCACCTGCGGCAACGAATATACAGCGGACCAGCTGATGAGCAACCGCGAAGAATTCGAGAACAAGGTGCGCGAGCGTCTGAACCGAAGTCTTCTTGACGAGGGATTCGTGGTAAGCGAGTTCACGACCCAGATCATGCCTCCGCAGAGCCTGCGGGACGCGATCGACGCCAAGAACCAGGCCGTGCAGAACGCGCTTAAGGCGGAAAACAAGGTAAAGGAAGCCGAGGCTGAGGCAAAGATCGCAATCGCCAAGGCAGAGGGAGAGGCTAAGGCGCTGCGTATCCAGGGCGACGGCGAGGCATATTACAACCGTGTAGTGGCAGCATCGCTTAACGAGCTTCTCGTACGTCAGGACGCGATCGAGAAATGGGACGGCAAGCTGCCTCAGTACACCGGCGGCAGCATTCCTTTCATCAACGCCACCGTCACTAAATAACCTCCGCCGGATCTGTTCCGCCGCAATATCCTTTCCTAACATATTGAATCTCACGTATAACATCATCTCACGGCCCGACCTAAGGCCGTGATTTTTATGCCATCGCCGTGCTGCCCCATTTTATGCAATAAAATACCTATACTGCATAAAATAATACATTTTTTATGCAATACGCATTGAAATATGAATAAAAAAGCGTAATATTGCATCCACAGAACATTATGTGGAGATGAAATCAATCATTCTAAACCAGCGCAAAGAGCGTGACGGGCTGATGTCGCGTCCTTATCTGCTACGCCGAAGCAACCAAGATACGGACTTGCTACTGAGCAGTCACCTGATCAAACTTATAACAGGACCGCGCCGTACAGGCAAGTCCACACAGGCATTGCTAATGCTGCGGGACAAAAATTTCGCTTACCTGAATTTCGATAACCACCAATTGCTGGAGGCTTGGGATGCCGGCCTTGTCATGCGTATGCTGGATGATGTCTATCCCGGTTATGAATATATTCTGTTAGACGAGGTCCAGAATCTTAATGCATGGGACTTGTGGGTCAGTGAACTGTATAGAGCCGGGAAGAATCTTGTAATAACAGGCAGTAATGCAAGAATGCTCAGCAGTGAAATGGCTACGGTGTTGACCGGCAAGTATATTCAGATAGAAATGCTTCCGTTCAGTCTGGAAGAATTTTTCGACTGGAATAAACTTTCTCTACACGCATCGGGTCCTGAATACAAAACGGATATTCTTGTTCTTGCTGATGATTATTTAAGAAATGGCGGTTATCCGGAGAGTGTAGCATCCCGGCCATTGACCAGCAGTTATCTTGATACATTGTTTGATTCCATTATATGGAAAGATGTGGCCAAGCGTCATAATGTCCGTAATGCGGCAAGTCTGAACAATCTTGCCATGTATCTTATTTCCAATTTCTGCAATCCGGTCAGTGCCAATGAACTGACATCGGCGCTTGATTTCTCGAGCGTCAATACCACCAGGAAATATATGGATTATTTGCATGAGCCATACCTTTTCTATTATCTGTCACGTTACAACAACAAGCTCAGGCTTATGAATAAAGCTCCGAGAAAGATTTATGTGGTTGACAACGGGTTTGTTACAGCCAAAGCGTTCTCTTTGAGTGACAATCTGGGACAGCTGCTCGAGAATCAGGTTTTCATAGAATTGATACGGCGGGGGTATGATACCGAAAAGACTATATTCTATTATCGCTCGCGAAACGATAAAGAAGTCGATTTTGTACTTCGTGAGGGAACGCAGATAGTACGTCTCGTACAGATATGCTATGACATGAGTAGCCCAAAAACAGAGAAACGGGAAGTGGACAGCATTATCGAATGTGCGGGAGAACTGAAGTGCAATAATCTTGTCATAGTAACTTATAACGACAAACGCACAATTGAGAAAAACGGCTATAAGATTGATGTCATACCAGTCACAGAGTTTTAAGTAACCACAAGAAAGGATTTCGCAAGCATCATAAGTGATTGCAGCCCAAGACACCGTGGCATTGAAATATAGGACAAAAGAACGGAGACCGGGCAGATTAAGATAAACCGCTCTAACCGGCTTCCGTTTTTAGCGGCGGTTATTTATCGCCCTCCCTCAATTTCTCCTTGTATTTCCTGTCATAGGCCTCTCCTCTCGGAACAAGGTACTTGAAAAACACGCAGTCGTCAATTATCTGTATATGAAAGATAAAGAATGCGCGGAGACTGCCGATGCGGATGCGATAGACATTGTCGTAACCGGCCAGTTTCTTGCAGTCGGTGATTTCATCAAGGCATGACGCACTCTTGACCTCAAGGATCATATTCTTGACTGAATTCAAGGTCTTGCCCGACAATTTGCGGACTGACTTCTCAAAATCCCTGGAATACTTTATCTTCATATTCCAAGCCAATTCTCAAAATCCTTTGTCTCCTCATCGGAAAGCTCCACGTCTCCGTCCGGACGAACATTGCAAAGATACTGGTAAGTCGCCGCCTCGTCCATATCCTCAACCTCCTTTTCAAGCAATGCCTCTATATAGCTCTTGAGGTTCGTGCCGGAAGCGGCTGCCTTGATAGAAAGGAAGCGATAAACGTCCTCGCGGATATCAATGTTTTTCCTTCTTTTATGAATTGCTGTAGTACTCATAACATGTAATATATGCATAATTATACAAATATAGAAATTATATTTGAAATATTATATGAATATTCACACATTAATATACTATATATACCATATATAGTATTATGATTGAAGGCGATATTCTGCAATGACAGTCTATTATATCATTTCCATAATACAGGCCGGCACTTTTGAACCCGTTTTACTACTTTAGAGAGCTATGTGTTATCAGGGCTATTACTGATAACACATAGCAGAAGCAGAATTATAACCCACGGTCTCAGAGGCAGCCGGAGAGTTTGTAGACCCAGGCGTGGCGGCATGGGATGGTATTGGGGGTTACCTGAGGGGCAGTAATGCGGTATGTTCCCTTTTCTTTGCCTGCGGACAGGACGGCTTTCAGAGGGCTTCCAAGAAGTTCCGCCTTTGAAGGCCGTTTCATCCCGCTGATGCCGATATCTATGGTATCCTGCCATGCTGTACAGATGACATACAGGTCGTTGCCTTTGACGGTATAATACACATTATCGTTCTTCCTGTTCACCGGGAGGCCAAGCCTGCGTGTCGAATATATCGCCTCGCCGTTTATTTTCAGCCACTCCCCCATTTCAAGCAGGCGTTCCTGCATGATGACCGGGATCAGGCCGTCAGCGTCCGGTCCCACATCCAGAAGCAGGTTGCCGCCTGCGCTCACCTTTTCTATGAGAATATGTATAAGTTCCTCTGCTGACGAGTAATCCTCTATTTTCTCGAAGCGGTTGTATCCGAACGAGCCGCCGATGCCGCGGCATTCTTCCCACGGGTGCATGTACTGCGGAGCCGCACCGTCATGAATAAGGTTGTATTCGGTCGTGTAATATCCTCCGTGGCGTCCTCTGGTATCCTTGCCCCAGCGGTCGTTCACCGCCACATTGTCCTTTACGGAAGATTCGTTATAGAGCCATGCCAGAAATTTCTCGCTTCCCAGCCTGTCGCTTGTATAATCCCATTCTCCGTCGGTATAGAACACGTCCGGCCTGTATGTCTCTACAAGCTCCTTCATCTGGGGAATCATATACAGATCCACCCAGTTGTCAAGGTTCCCGTCTGAATAGAGCGGATTGCACCACTCCAAAAGCGAATAATAAAAGCCAAAGCGCAGGCCGGTCTTCCCGACAGCCTCGGACAGTTCGCCGCAAAGGTCCCTCTTTGCTCCTACGGCACCGCTGTTCCAGCGTGGGGCGTACATGCTCGGCCAGAGGCAGAACCCGTCATGATGCTTTGAGGTCAGAACCACATATCTTGCCCCCGCACGCTCGAACAGGTCCGCCCACTGCTCCGCATCAAAGAACCTGGCATTGAAGCCGGAGGCAAAATTCTCATAAGGGCTGTCCTCGCCGTAATATCTGTTGTGATGCTCAACGAATGCCGGCGTCTTCTTAAGATACAGGCGCGACATGTAATGCTCCGCATATTTCACATAAACGTTGCCGCTGTCCACGGGAGCATACGCAGGCACGGAATAAACGCCCCAGAATATGAAGATGCCGAACTTCGCATCCTGCCACCACTGCGGAGTCTCACGCCTGTCAAGCGACTCCCATGCAGCTTCGTAGCTCTGGGAAAAAACGGGTGCTGAAAGTACAAGGGCCAGCACTGCCGATGCAATAGATTTCAATTTCATGATCATTCTTTTCAAAAAAAACTGGCTCACGTGAGCCATATCACAGCCGTCAAGGCTTCTCGGTCAGCCTATTCAGGCCTTACAGCCCCAGTCCTTCATAGTCATTGCATGTGCCGCCTGTGACTCCCAGGGAGATGAGTTTCGCCACGACTTCCGCCCCTCCTACCGGGATGCCGTAGCATTCCACAATAAAGCCTTTCGAACGGGCGTAATTTACCAGTCCGGCGTCAATTTTCACTGCGTTGGCCCGTATTACGAAGTTTCCCTCACGTACGCATTTGTCAACATCAGAGAACTTATAGGACCCGCGCATGTATTCCAGAGGCGCATCCGTATATCGGGCAGCCGCCTCAAGATTGCGGAAATAAAAGGATGTGAGCACATACTTTCCGTCAAAGCCCATTTCCGAAAGTGTCCTTACAACCTTCCTCACCCCTTCGTCCGGAAGATTCTTCATCTCAACATACGGCACAAGCCCGTACCTGCGGCATATCCTGAGATATTGCCTGAATGTCGGAATCCTCAGTTTCCCGGCATACCTGTCGTTCCAGCCCGTACCGCCTGCAAGACGCATCTTCGACAGTTCCCTGTATGTGTAGTCGGAAACCTTGCCGGTAGCGTTGACCGTACGGTCGATAGTGTCGTCATGCATACATACGAGAACTCCGTCTGAGGTCATCTGGATATCGGTCTCCATACCGTAATACACCCCGGCCTTGCCTGCCTGGATGAACGCCGGCATGGAATTCTCGGGATAGCGGTTGCTCAGTCCCCTGTGCGCCTGCAGGCCGAATCCCTCCGGTGCGGGAACCTGTGCCGCAGCAAGCTGGAAAACAGCTGAAGCGGCTAATAAGATAATGTACTTTTTCATATTGGAAATCAATTTGTATTGTTATTCTTTTTTCCGAAGATCGCGTCCGCAATCACCGTAATTGCCCCGTCTCCGGATACGTTCACCGCAGGACCGTATCCGTCAAGAGCAAGGTATATCGTCATCATGAGGGTTGTCATCGTATCTGAGAATCCGAGTACTGTCTCAAGCAAGCCGGCGGACGCCATAAGTACGCCTCCCATAACGCCGGGAGCCGCCACGGCCGATACAGCCTGAATAAGCGCGAACTGTATGAAAAGCCCGGGGCTTACAGGCAGTCCGAACATGTAGGCCACGGCTACGGAGGTCACCGTTAGCTTGATTGTGGAACCGCACATGTGCACCGTGGAGCAGAGCGGGATCGTGAAGTCGGCGATATCCCTGCCCACACCGTTTTTCAGCGTGCATTCATACGTAACCGGGATACATGCCGAACTGGAGCATATTGAAAATCCCGTCAGGTAGGCGGGAACCATATTCCAAAGCATCTTAAGAGGGTTTTTCCCCGCTATGATTCCGGCGATGCAGTACTGGAGGACAAGATAGAGGATTGAAATAACGAGTCCGGTGGCGATGACCTTCACGCCCGTTCCCATGACCGCCGCGATCACGCCCTTCGCGCTCATCTCGCATATCATGGTGAAGATATACAGCGGAAGCAGCGGGATGACGGCTTTCTCTATCGTTAGTTTCACAATCCCTCCGAACTCCGTGAATCCCCTTTTCAGACCGTCCGCACCAGTGAATATTATGCCTACCCCGATAACGAACGACAGCACGAGCGCTGTCATGATATCGCAGACAGGCGGAATCCTGACGCTTATGTACGGCAGGAACTCCTTTGCGGACGCGGCATCTGCGGAAAGTTCGCCGAGCTCAAGGTACAGAGGGAAAACGGCTCCTGATATGATATATGAGAAAAGCGCCCCGAGAACCGTAGAGCAGTATGCGATGAGCATCACGGAAAGAAGCATCTTTCCGGCTCCGCGTCCAAGATTCGCTATCGATGGGGTCACGAGTCCGAGTACCAGAAGCGGCACTATGAATTTCAGAAGCTGTGCGAACAGCACATTGAATGTCTTGAGCGCCCTGACAGCCGCGTCCGGGAGCACAAGTCCCAGAAGCGCGCCGGCGGCGATGGCAATCACCACCTTGGGAAAAAGTCCGATCTTGATTTTCTTCATTGCAGTTTGTTACAAGGTTTTTATACGTTCCTCGAATTCATCCTTAGGACAGACGGCAGCCCTGTGGAGCCTTGTTCTGTATGTATAGATTGTCGTAGGGGAACATTTTAGGAAAGTGCTTATCTTTCCGCTTTCGGTAATGCCGATCCTTATCGCGGCAAGCATTCTCAGCTCGGTCCGGAGTTCGTTGCCGGCAGGCATTTCAAAACGCTGGTCCTCTTTCAGGAGGGAGTTCACCTTCTCCACGAAATCAGGATACAGGCCCAGGAATATCTCGTCAAAGATCTTGTAGAAATCCTCATAATCCTTGTACGTGACGGCAGGAGACCTTAATGCTTTCAGGGCAGCCTCCCCTCCCTCTGTTTTCTGGATCTGCCTTATCTTCCGTCTGAAATCCTCGCACCTGTCAAGATAGCTCACGGACAGTTCCATGTAGCGGAACACGTAATTGTCCTTGATTCTGTTGGCATCCAGCAGGTTCCGGTTAAGGGAACGCATCTCGTCATTGGCCGCATGCAGCATGTTGCGCTGGTTCCTGATGCGTTTCCTCTGCTTGGAGAAATAATTCAGAAGGAATATAAGCCCTATCATCATAACTTTCAGAAGAGCTATTACAGCCGACATCATGACCATCTTGTTGTGCGATTCTAT
>CAYLQE010000001.1:133233-194461 GCA_964385835.1 uncultured Muribaculaceae bacterium
TCTATACGCTCCGACTTGCTTATGAGCACATGTGCCTTGCCGGAATTGATAAAGCGGGAATTGAAGTTTCCGAAAAAGGCATCCGCCAGATTGATCTCTATATATTTGTTGGCCTGACGGTAAAGCCCCGTTTCATGCAGCATCAGGGCCAGCTCGTACAAAGACAGGTAATCCTTGCATGAGGAACGGAAATCATATTCCGCCGACTTCGCCAGCCATATCATACGCTCCTGCGGCTCGCACAGCAGTTCATACGCGCTCGCTATGTTGTAGGCAAGCAGTGCCCTCTGCCTGTCGGAGTCCGTACGGTCATACAAGGCCAGAAGCTGCTGCAAGGCGCCCCGGTAATCTCCGTTGTCCCTGTCGTACTGAGCGATCGTCTTCCGCCCGTACAGGCTTCCGCTGTCAATGAGGATGTATCTTCTTCTAAGTTCCTGGAGACTGTCCCTGCATTCCGCCCTTTTGTCCGGAGTCAGTTCCAGCTTGTTCAGGTGATGATACAGGGTGATTCCTGTGGACAGCCAGTACCTGCGCAGGGAGGGATCCGTGTCAAGGACCGAGGTATCGAGATGATGATAGCACTCAATGGCGTCCAGACCGTCCATACGTACCATGCGCACATTCAGTCCGGACAGCAGGGATCTGAATTTCTGCGATGGCGTAACCGCATGCCCGCCCATCTTTTCCAGATACACGAGCGAGGAATCAAGGCAGTATGAGTAATACCTGCCGTAGAGCCGCTCGGCAAATGCCCATTTCAGAGAATCACCCTCAGCCGCATCGTACATGGCCCTCAGCGAGGCGCAGCCATCAAGGAAATTGCGGTCGAATCCGGCATTCCGCGATATTACCGCATCCAGTTCATCCAATGCCCTGCCCACACGGTCCTCAGTACAGGAACAGGCGAGCAGAACAAGAGGCAGAAGATAAATTATTCTTTTCATTTCAGTTCATTTCAATCAGTGCCGCGGCGGTATCGGGAGGATTTTCAAAAGGAACGGAGGCTCTCCCTGTCCCATAAGCGGTGGCGGTTGCCGAAAGCCCTGCGCTCCGGAGCACGGCATGCCCCGAGACACAGGACCGTTATCATTAATAATCCGATGCCTCCCATATCTTACCTGGCAGGAAATGACGCTTCCGGATCATAGGCGCCCGGGCACATCGAGCCGGACGGGCGGAGATAGCCGCGGCAGTCGGTGAAACGGCCGTCAGCGACCGCGCCGATACTTGAAAGCCAGCTGTAGAAATCATCGCCGACCAGCGGATTCGCCTTGAGCGCATCCGTCATCTGCTCCGCGGTGACGTTCGTGAAATCCCAGTTGTCAATGCCGGTGACATTGCCGCTCCATGTCCAGAGGAAGTCATCGGACCATACAAGTCCGTCAAGATTTTTCGTCTGCACGGGATATTTCGATGAAGCGCGGAAATCATCGCCGCCGGCAAGATCGACCTTAGGGAAGGACTTGTCCAGTTCCGAGGCGGAGATCTTCGTCATTATGTTCTTCATGAATCCCAGATAGGACGCAGGCTGGTCGCTGTCTTTGTAGAACAATGAATTGTTGCCGTTGAGACACATTATAATATTGTTGGCGAAGACAGCGGCCGAACCTTTTGTCGCTGCGGTATAACGCATCCTTAAAAGGCCATAGCTTGGGCTTGCATACCATGCGCAGTTTTCTATTATCGTGTTGTTCGTAAATACGCACGGGCTCAACACATAGATTGTCGAGTTATAGCCGCCTTTCGCCCCGTTGTCATTGTGGCCGAAGGTGCAGCCGTTAAGGCCGGCCATGGTATCGGGCGATTCCAGTTTCATTACAGACGAGTAGCCTGACACTACCGTATTGCCGGTGAACCTGCATGAATTGAAATAAAGCACGCTTCCTTCATCAGTCTTAAGGCCCGTACATACGACTCCGCGGCTGTAAGAGAGGTTGTCCTTGAACAAAGTGTTGTCAACATACACTTTTCCCGCTCTCAGATTGATTGCGGAACCGCCGCCGTAAGAAGCCTGGAGGTTTTCAGATTCTTTGTTGTTTCTGAACACACAGTTCCTGACATGGACCTCCGGCAAGCTGTTGCCGGCCTCAACGCGGTCCACATACAGCGCAGCGCCAAGAAGTCCGTCCGCATTGCGGGCATTCACGGCCTCCGCATTCTCGAACACTATACCGTCCAGAGTAAGGACGACCCTGTCGCGCACTGACAGGATGGCGAACTTGCCGTTGCCTGTAAATATGGTTTCATACTTATGAGGGTCCCTTACGGACGGGTCGGCGGAAGAATAGCCTCCGTATATGTTGAGAGGCGTGCTCATGCTCCTTGCCGCGACCGTATATTTCAGGTCGAAGCGGCAAACTCCGTCCTCGCCTGTGGCCGGCTGATACTCGCCCTCCATGAAGTGAAAGTTCGTGTTGTCTATCCTGAGCCTCTGCGCATAAGCTGCGTCAGCGTCTTCCGCCTCGCTGACGATTTCGCGGAATAGGGCTATGTTTCCGGCATTCTCCCAGCTTGAGGCATCGCCTGTGCCGTCGGGCTTGAAGTAGAAATCGCGGTGCTTGTCCAGACGCGCCTCTATGTTTCCGATATTCAGTATCTCTCCCCTTGCCACGGCAATATCCTGCGTGGTATAGGACGACAGCTGCTCATCGTAAAAATTTGCGATAAAGCCGTTCTCGAACCCGGTATCAGGAAGAAAGGCCACATAGCATTCGGAGTTCGGCTCCACATTTCCGGCCGTCACATATTTGTCGCCGGCCAATGTCTTGCCGCTTACAGATATGTGGGCGTCATCCTCAAAGGAGAATGAAACGTTTCCGTTGAATCTGGTCCTGTTTCCGTTATACAGAGAAATGCGCTTTACGGCATTTCCGCCGTTAAAGGCATGGTCCCCCGTTTCAAACCTGATGATAGAACACGCATGCCTGAAAGCGAAAGCGGGATGTTCCTTAAATGAAGAACATCTTGCTACCATTATGTTGGCGCGTTTGAAAGTGCCTGTCACCGTAGGGATTGCCAGACGGATCTCCCCGCCGTCCTCAGGTGCAAGCTCAGCCTCGGTTCCGGCCGGATACACCGCATAGAATACCGTATCGCCAGCAAGGTCCTGCGGAACTTCTACGGAAAGCGTCGCCTTTCCTGTCTCAATATCGATGCCGACCTCTCCCGGCGCGGACTGCGCGGTCCCGTCCACGGACCAGTACACATCCGCCATGTCACCGTTCTCCCAGAGTACCGGCACTGTTTTGGAACCGTCAGCTCCTGCCACCGGTTCGCCAAGCATGGTTTTTGTCCGCGGCTCTCCTATTTCAGCCTCGAAGATGAGTGTCTTCACCGTGCCGTCGCCGTCAGATCCATCTGTTTCCGCTTTCACGCATGATACTGCAAAAGCCGCGATCGCTGCACACGCAGCCATAAATGCTGATTTCCTTTTCATAGTCATTTCCAATTTAAAGTTTACCAATCCAGCTCGCTCCATGCGGCATCCTCTATATCCAGACCAATGTCATCATCGTCAATTATACCGCTCTGGCATACCAGCTTTCTTATGCAGATGCTTATCACGCAGCTGTCCGGTGAAATGTAACTGTGCTTTTCCTTTTTCATGTCAATTGGTTTTATTGTTTGTTGATTTTACATATTGCCGAACTCGTTCCGCCTATCCTCAGCAATGTCCCTTTCCTGCATCCGCGGAATTTTATCTTATCCGTGTCCCCGAACACTACATGCACCGGCTCCCGGACATCCAGAAGAATCTCCGCCGCCTTTTCCCTCGGGTTAAGGACCACAAGATAGCGCTCGTCGCCGTCCGTCCTTTCATACACCACGGGATAAGGCATATATGGATCGCTCACCATCTTCCACCCTCCGGTATTGCCCAGGGCCGGTATCCGTTTCCTCATCGAGATCAGTTCCTTGGTCCAGTTCAGAAGCGACGAGGGGTCCGCAGCCTGCGAAGCCGCATCCGGACGCCCTTCGGATTCATCCACGGGCAGATAAAGCTCCGACGGATCGCAGAGCGAGAATCCGGCGTTCAGACCTGAATCCCACTGCATAGGAGTCCTCTGCGCGGACCTGTCGCGGCTGCCCTCTTTCGCCGGCACCCCGTCCATCGAGCGCATTCCGATCTCCTCGCCATAATATACGATAGGCACCCATGGCATCGTGAGGAAGAACGTCATCGCGGTCTTGAGCTCGTTCACATCCGAACGCTGGTTGCGGTTGAGCCTCCATGTGTCATGGCTTGACGTAGGCATGCAGGGAAAGCCATGGCCCTTTGTCTGTTCATACATCCGCGTGAACGGCACCGCAAAGGTATGGAACACGCCTGCGCCTTTTTTGTCGAACCAGCAGTCATTGGGAGGATATTTTCCCGTTTTGCGGTCAATGTTTCTCTTTGTATTGTATACAAGGTCGCGGTACATTGTCTCCCCGCATCCGTTATGGCGTATTATGTCTATATCGAAACCGCATGAGATAGCCTCAACCGGACTTGACCACTCGGACAGAAAGACAGTCTCGGGATAATTTTCCTGCTGCCACCTGAAGATCTCATTCCACAGCCTGCGCACGCCGTTGAACTCGGCATCGTCGCCCTTGACAAGGGACCAGGCAAGGTCGCAGCGGAATCCGTCCACACCCTTGTCGAACCAGAATGAAATTATGTTCTTTATCTCGCGGCGCACCGCACTCGGCCCGGGAGCGTCATATGCCTGTTCCCACGGACTTTCAGGAGAGGGATTGTAGAATCCGTAGTTCAGGGCGGGCTGGACATCATAGTAATTCTTCATATAATAGCCGTCGCGCGGATAATCATTGTCCACCCAGCCGCACATGGACTTGCCGGCGGGCTTGGGAGGACGGACGCTTTTTCCATTAGTCCAGATATAATAATCGGCATAATGGCCGTTTATGTCACCGGTCGCCGATTCCACGAACCACGGATGCTTGTCGGAGGTATGCCCGGCCACAAGATCGAGGCATACGCGTATGCCCTTTGAGTGTGCGTCGGATATAAGGTTCACCATGTCCGTATTCGTGCCGAAGCGAGGATCTATCCTGTAATAGTCCGTGATGTCATAGCCTCCGTCCTCGAACTCGCTGCAAAACACCGGGCTGATCCATATAGTGTTGAATCCCACGTCCCGGATATAGTCCAGCCTGGACCTTATGCCCTCCAGATCTCCGTAGCCGTCATTGTCGCTGTCCATGAAAGACGATGGATAGATATGGTAGATCACGGCATCGTCAAGCCACTTCGGATAGCCGTGATGAGGCTCGCCATAGGCAAAGGTCCAGGATACGGCAAGAACGGACAGTATTGAAATGATTCTTTTCATGCCGTCTAGAATTTGAAGGTGCCCAGTATAGGCCAGTGGTCGGATATGAATTCCACGCCGTAGTCAGGACTGTCTATGACGTCGTACCTCAGAGGGACCGCGTTCCTGTAATACATATAGTCGATCTCGCCCTGCCTTGTAGTGTCGCCGTATCCGTTGTAGGTCACGGTCCTGTGTGATTTCGCGGCATTCTCGGCCGTGCAGTTCATATATTCGTAATAAGGATCCATGAACCTGCCTGTCTTGCTTCCGCGGCGCATGTTCATGTCCCCCATAAGGAACACGGCGGCATCCTCAGGAACAATCTTCTTCATCATTTCCACATTCACAAGAACGCCGTTCTGCTTTGCGGCGGCGAACCTGTGGTCCAGGTGCGTGTCGAAGACATATATCTCCCGCCCTGTCCTAAGGTTTCTCAGCTTGACCCATGTAGTGTTCCTGTAATGGTTGGAGCCGAATCCCTTGGATATCTCGGAAGGTGTCTCGCTCAGGAAGAAGCGTCCTCCGTCTATTTTCTCGAACTTGTCCTTGCGCCACATTATCACCTGCGAATAGCCTTTAGGCAGAGGTTCAAGCCCGTCAAGATCAGGCACATAAAAATCATAGAAGGCAAGCTTTTCCTTGAGGTAGCCGATATGCTGCGGGCCGTGCTCCTGGAGCGACACCACATCAGGGCTTACGTCATTGAGCATCTTCACGACCGGAGCCCTGCGCTTGTACCAGCTGAAGTCGCATGTATCCTTGTTTGTGACAAAACGGATGTTGAATGACATTATCCTGACCTTTTCCGACTGATGTTTCCTTGCCTGGGAAACGAAAGGACAGAGAAGCAGCATGGCCGCCAATACAATTTTGTTCAGTTTCATATTCATTCCATTGTTTTTAAAGGTTATCGCATTCCCAGGAACCGGGGGTCATACGCAGCGGATTCCTTGGAGCGCCGCTCTGGTCTGTGCCGTACGGGTCGCTCTCCATTTCATGCAGCCATCTGTCGAAGTCCGGCATGGCGGCAGCTGCCTTGTCCGCAAGTACGGACTGCACCGCCATGTCCTCAGGCCACTGCCTCCCCTCATTGAGGGTCCATGTATAGTATCCTTTATTCCAGTCCCAGCCGTCTATGCTGAAATCCTGCCAGCCGAAGCGTATGTCATTGCCGTCCAGAATCCAGTTGTTCTTCGCATCGAATATCACGTTCATATATCCGTTCTTCGCATAAGGGGGATTCAGATTGATGCTCGGCAGGCCGTCCATATTCAGAAGCAAGTTGTTGAACGCGTAAAGTTCCGCGGCCTCTGTTTTCTTGGTCCTGCACAGAATAAGGTTCACGCCCTTGTTGATTATAGTGGTATTGATTACCATAGCCCTTGAGGACAGCGCGTTTACCGTAGGCAGTCCGCTCGTATAGTTGCTCGAGCATTCCGAGAATGTAGAATTGTTTATACATATCAGGGACTGTATTCTGTCCGCACCCTCTTCAGCCGTCACCGATGAAGCGTAATAGTAGGTCTCGTTCTTGTACTGCCCGGATGTTGAGCCGTAGAATATGCACCTGTTCACATAGGCAGATGCTCCGGACATAAGATATATGTCAGCCGTAGTGTGGGCGCGGTTGTTCCTGAATGTGCACAGATTGAAGAAAATGTGCGAATCAGTGCCCGAAGCGCACAGGCCGCCTCCGCAATACTCTGCTTTCCAGCCATCCCAGCTGCTTCCTGTCTTTTTGATAAGGTCCATGTCTCCGGCCTCGTTCCGGTCGAAAACGCAATTGCTGAAATGCACGTTGCCGGAAGTGACGTTCACGGCGCCGCCGCACATATCGGTCCTGCACTCGCGGAACGTACAGCCGCTGAAACGCAGCGAGCCTGTTATGCCGCAGCTGACGGCACCTCCGGCGGTCTTGGAGTTTCCGCCGCAGAAGGATATGCCATCTATATTTATATCTGCATCCGTAAGGCCGTCAAGCTCCAGGATGGAGCCGGAAGTCACGGTCAGACGGGTCTCGTTTTTCTCCGCGTCAGGCAGGGAATCCGCTCCCGAAACATTTGCCGGGTAACCGCCTTTGAGCGAGAATGAAATATCCGATATGCCTTTCAGGGCGGCATGCTGTCCGTTTCTGCCGAGATTGTACTGTCCGGCGGCTATATGGATTGTCTTGCCGTGCAGTCTCCAGCCCAGGGTCACGCCGTCCATCCGCACCTCATCAGTCTGACTGCCGCCGAGCAGGGAGCTCAGCAGGTCCTCTCCGCCGGGATTGTTCCAGCCTGCGCCGGTGCCTGTCCCGCCCTCCTTGATATAATAGTCTCCTGCACTGATACGCAGCTCCGGACAGCCGACATGCCGCACGACATCAGGGCTAACTGTCACAGGAGAAGTGGAAAGGACGCCGGACAGAGGCTCGTCGCCCTTGTAGAACCTCATTCCGAATCCGGCTTTCATATCCGCATTCATCATTACGGCAGCATAATATGTTCCGGCACCGTTCAGCTCGACGCTGATCTCGGCAGAGCCGCCTCCGCCATGCGCCGCACCTGCGGAAATGTTCCCCTCGGAGTCAAATGTCAGAGTCTGCAGGCCTGCTATAGGACAGCCGTCATTGCTTCTGATCGTCACCTTTGTAAGATCATCCCTTCTCACCTCGAATGAGATGATTCCGGCCGCGTTCCTGAATCTGAAAAGACGCTCCGAAGAATTTGTAAGAGCCGCCATCACATTTGCCGAGGCAAAACTGCCGTCCTGGTGCGAGGGTATTTCGATATCCAGTGAATTTCCGCTTGCCGAACCATCCAGAAGCGGATATACCGCCGCGTATGTCCCGGATTCAGCGACCCGTACATTGATGCTTCCGTCCCCGGTGCCTACCTCGCCGTCGGCATGGCCGCCGTCATAGAACACGCGCACCATGTCACCTTCCTCCCAGGATACGCTCCTGTGTCCGTCCTCACCGCCAAGAACCGTCCTTGACTGCATCTCCCCTGGCAGAGTGACTGCAAATGTAACGTCCTGTATATCACGGACGTCCTCTAAAGAACCGTCCCATGGGTTTTCCCCGTTTTTCGCACAGCCTGCCAGAACGGCGGCAGACATCGCAATCATATAATATAGCTTTTTCATAATCAGTCTTTCCATCCGTAATCACCATCTTCATATCCAGGCAGCCCGCTATCGAAATTGACAACCGTGACAGCGCACCTGGCGGTGAAGCTGCCGTCAGCTGTCGTTGCCGTAACAACCGTCCCGCCGGCCTTGGTACCGGCAGTCACGCGTCCGAAAGCATCCACCGCCGCTATTTCCACATCGTCCGAACTCCACCTCACGGTCTTGTCCGCGGCATCCGCAGGCGCGACGGTCGCTACAAGATCGCAATATCTGCCAGTAATCAGTCTCAGGCTGGATTTATCGAGAGTGACGCCTTCCACAGGAGCCGTTCCCGCAACTACGTTCACGGCACATACGGCCTTGTGTCCGCCATCCTGCGATACAGCCGTGATCCTGGCCGTGCCCTGGCTCATTCCCCAGACCACACCGTTCTCCGTGACTAGCGCCACTTTTTCGTTGTCGGAACTCCAGCTTACGTTCTTGTTGGCCGCATCCGCCGGGGTGAACACGCATTCCAGCTCCACCCTGCCGCCATTTGAGACAGTAACGGATTCAGGAAGCGAAATCCCCTGCAAAGGCACGACAACGCTTATATCCGCCGTTGCTGTCAGACCGTTCACGACCGTCATGGCAGTAATCACGGCCTTTCCTCTTGCATGGGCGCTTACCGTACCGTTCCCGTCTACAGAGGCCACGCTATCATCGGACGAGGACCATACCACATCCCTCAGCGTACTTTCGTCCGCGCCCACGAACACGACCTCCAGACGGAGCGAAGCCCCTGGAGTGATCTCAGCCTGCGAGGGTTCTATGCCTATCGACACAGGCATAGTCATTACATATACCTTACAGCTTGCCGTATAGCCGCCGTCTTCCGTTTCAGCGCTTATCAGTGCCTCGCCGTTGCCCACGGCGGTTACATTTCCGGCAACTACCCTGGCTACAGACGGATCTGACGAAGTCCATCTGACTGCAGGATTGAGCGCGTTTGCCGGCGCTACCGTCGCTGCAATCGTTTCCGTCTGCCCTGCTTTCATGTAAAGGATGTCCTTGTCCAGTCCAATGCCGCTAACGGACGCTATGACCGTCACCAGACAGCCTGCGTTCACATTGCCGGCAGAAGCCAGCACATAGGTTTCTCCCGATGAAACGGCAGTTACCAGCCCGTCCTTCACGCTTGCGACCGAAGGGTCGAGACTCTTCCACCCGAACCCCGGTAAGGACGGAGTGACGGAGGCATTCAGCGTGACGCTCTGGCCCTCGGACAGCGTTACCTCCGTAAGGTTGAGCCGTATTTCCGTAAGGGCCGCCTCTTCCCTGCAGCAGACCAGCATCATGGCCAGCGCAGGAATCGTTATCAATGCTTTTCTTGTCATATAATGTGTTTTTATTTTTCCTTCTGGTTCACGGTTATTTCAACCAGTCCGCCCCGGTCGGAAGCGACCCTTAAAGTCAGCGTCCTCTGCTGTCCTTTGTTGGTGGTGTAGAACAGCCTGAAATAGCCTGGGCCGCTGCCGCCGGCCCTGTCGATGAAAGCCCAGTCCGTTTCCTGTGCAATGGAAACCTCCCACTCCCCTGCATAGGTGACGTATACAGGGAGCTTTCCGCTTCCGCAGTCCAGGTTGTATTCACGCGGAATGTAGCATCCCTCTTCCCCGTCAGGGCCAGTATAATACATGCTGTCATATCCGAATTCGTACGCATCCGAACAGCCTGCCGTCACAAGCGCCGCGGAGATTATGGCTGATATAAACAATGTCTTTTTCATAATCTATTCGTTATCTTCTTCAAAATCACCGTATTCATTTCCTGCATCCGCATATTCCGGATTGTCGAGGATGTACCCCGAAAGCGCGCACTGCGAATCCGGAATAGGATAATACTGATGATACGGCCTGATATAGCTCATTATAGTGGCCGATGAGTTCTGATGCTTCATTATCTCGCTGTACCATATTCCCCAGCGCACGAGGTCAAACCTCCTGTGAAGCTCTCCGCCCAGTTCCCTGGCCCTTTCGTCCCTTATAAGCTGCATCACGGATTCCTCATCCTGGAGCGTCATGTCCGTGTCCACTCCCGCACGGGTGCGCACCTGGGAAATGTAGCCCAGGGCCTTGCCGTATTCTCCTTTCATGCAAAGGCATTCCGCCGTCATAAGCACCGCATCCGCATAACGGAAGATCTTGTAGTTGTTTGAATCATAGTTCGCCGTCCTGTCCGGAATCCAGAATTTCATTCCGCCATAGGCATAGCCGTATTTCTTAACATTGCCGAATGTCTCTCCTGTCTGCATGTCGCCAAGGCCCAGGACATAAAGTACCCTCCGGTCTATCTTCTCTCCGCGTATCCTGCCTGTTTCCAGGGCATTGAGGTCGATGACGGCCTCATATCTGTTCAGGCTTTCGTTGAATTTCCCGTAAGTCAGCGGCAAAGGGCGGAATATCGAGCCGGTGTACCGTGCATCGTTCACTTCCGACATGGAAGCGCCTTTGGCCGGCCTGAATGCGGCGTAATGATATGATGTTCTCGCGCAGGTATGGCTGGAAAGCCTCGTGCCCCACTGCGGCATCGCCACTCCGTCCAGCGTGCCGTCGGACGATATCACCGGATACATGTTCGTGCATACGGTGCTGTAGAACTTTATTCCGTCCGCCTTCCACTCATGCTGCACCTCGAAAATGCTCTCCGCAGTATTCTTCTTCCACCATACAGTCCCGTCCAGCGGATAATCCGTTTCCGACAGAGGGCCGTACAGCTGTTCAAGGGCGGCGAGCGGCTCGAGAGCCAGCGACCAGTCCCTGTTCCACATCGCGAACTTCGCCATAAGCATCAGGCCCAGCGCATAGCCGGCCCTGTTTCCCCTTACCTCGCAAGTTCTCCTTTTCAGGCCGTTCGCGTCTGTAAAATAAGGTATCGCGTTTTCTTTAAGGTCCATATACAGGTCCGCCCTTATCACGCATGCGTCCGTTCTTGGAAGCCTGCGTATCATCTCGAGATCCGCCATGTCCTTCACCATACATTTGTAATAAGGCACTCCGTTGAAGGTGTTTGTAAGGTAGTAGTAGAAAAATGCCCTCAGAACCCTGGCCTCTGCCTGCAGATACTGTCTGGCCTCCCCGTCTATGCCGGACGCCGTTATGCACTCTATCGCCTCGTTGGCCCTCATTATGCCGTTGTAGCAATATTTCCATATCCTTTCGGCCTGACCTGAGCGCGAAGGGGAAATTGCGCTTATCGCGTCTACAATGGACGTTTCCTGATACCACAGGTCGGATGCCACCTCCATCATCATCGCGGATGAGGAGTTGAATATCTGGTGTATGTCGGCATAGCATGATTTGACCACAGACTCCGCCTGAAAAACGGTCTGATACGAATTCTCGCGGTCAGCGAACGATTCCCGGTCTTCTTTCAGGGAGCAGCCTGCGGCTGCCAGAAGCATGATATATGCCGCTGCCGAAAAAGTTGTAATGTTTCTCATGATCATTAAAAATTAATCTGTACACTTGCGACAACCTTTCTGGAAGTGGGATATGAATTTATATCCACGCGTCTCAGGGTGGAATCGTCTTTTTCCGTAGAAACATCCGGATCGAATCCCGGATATTGCGACCACAGCCACAGGTTGTTTCCTGATATGCCGAGAGTCAGGCTCCGGCAGAAACGTTTCCTGACACTCTTCATATCGAAGGTATATTGCAGCGTCAGATCTTTGAGACGCAGGAACGAGGCGTCATATACGTATGCGTCGCACGGGATCATGGTATTGGATGTTCCGGCCCTCGGAATGTCCGACCACTTGTTTTCAGGAGTCCACGCGTCCAGCATATAGCGGTACTGGTTCGTGTACGCTCCGCCCCCCATGTACAGCTCGGAATAATTGTATATCGCTCCGCCTATCTGCCAGGCGAAATACACGGACAGCCTGAAATTTCCGATCGTGAAATTGTTCTGGAATCCACCGTACACCACAGGATCCGCATTGCCCAGATACACGAGGTCTTTTGTTGTCAGCGCCCCGTCATGGTCCTGATCTATGTATCGCGGAGCTCCCAGACAGCTGGATTCATTGTAAGACTGTCTGTAGACATACTTTCTTGTGGTCTTGTTATCGTTGAACTCATCCGCGGTATGGACCACTCCGCCATACTCGAATCCCCAGAGGGAGTTCAGGGGATAGCCGGCCTTGTATCCGTACATCATGAATTTAGGAGTATCGGGAGAATCGACGCATGAGACGTAATCCTCGTTTCCTATATCCCTTACCATCTGCCTGTTGTGCGATACCGTCAGCGTGCTTGTCCATCCGAATCTCTTCATCTCGACATTGACCGTTTCCAAAGTAAGCTCCACGCCGGCATTGTCCGTGCATCCCAGATTCCTGAATACGCTGGAATACCCCGTGGACTCGATAACCGCGGAGGAAAGCAGGAGATCACGTGTTACCGAATAATATGCATCCACTGTCAGGCTCAGCCTGTTTCTGAAAAACGACGCTTCGGCGGCAGCATTGTACGAGTCTGTCTTTTCCCATGTAAGGTCCGGGTTGGACAGGCGGCTCGGATAATATACCACTCCCATGGAATTGTCGAATATATACGCGTTGGTCGATGAGGCGTAGGCCTGCAGAGAGCGGTAGGATGAAATGGCATCGTTGCCAGTACGGCCTGCACTGGCCCTGAACGAGAGATTGCTTATCCGCGTGGCGCCTTTCATGAAATCCTCCTTGGAGACATTCCATTTGAATGCCGCCGACGGGAACAGTCCCCATTTGTTGTTGGCCGCGAAGTTGGATGAGCCGTCGGCCCTGAGAGTCGCTGTCAGATAATACTTTCCGCGCCAGTTGTAATTGAGGCGGCCGAAGAACGATTCACGCACGACGCGCGTGCGGCCGGAAGTTACCGTATAGTTTTCCTTGCTTGATATGCCGTTGAGGTTGTTCCATTTCATGTCGTCCATTATGAGCCCCACGGCCTTTGCAGAGGTGTTCATCGTCCTGAACGAGGACGCCGAAAATCCCAGCATGGCCTCCAGGCTGTGGCGGTTCCTGATCCTGGCCTTGTATGTAGCCGTGTTTTCAGTGGAGAACTGCAATCCCTCCCTTTCATATTTATAGGCATCCGAGCCCTCCTCATCCCTGCGTTTCGGCAGTTTGCTTGACCAGAAATGATATGTGTGGTCCTGAGAGAGCCGCACTGAATTCTGGCTCTTTACCACAAGCCCCTTGACCGGCTGCAACGTAAATTCCAGCACATCCGAATTGGCCCATGCCGCCGAATAATAGTCTTCATACTTTATCGAGGCCACAGGGGTGTCGATAAGCCGCCCGTTGTCCACGAACGGATTCGAATCGTCCATCGGTCCGATTACCGGCGAGAGATAGATGGCTCCGTTCGAATAGCCGCTGCCGCTGAAAACCGCCTTGTTGAGGTCAGTCTTCCTGTAGCTTGTATATATTTTCAGCGCCACGTTCAGCCACTTTGTAAAGTCTTTCGAGAAATTGAGCCTGCCGGAAGCCCTCATCACGCCCGTATCCTTGATTATGCCGCGGATATCCGTCATCGCCAGAGAGGCATACCAGTTCGTACCCCTGTCGTTGCTGGCCGCGCTCACATTGTAGTTCTGATAAGGCGCCGGACGGGAAATCTCGCTTATCCAGTCAGTATCATTCTCAAAATCGGCAGGATCGAGCGACGGCACATACGAACCGGCCGGCTTGTATCCCCGCTTGTAATTGTTGTAATACGATACATATTCCTCCTTGTTCATGATATCCAGCTTCTTGGATATCCATGACACGCCGGCTTCCATCCTTGCCTTGACATTGGTCCTTGCGGAAGTTCCTTTCTTTGTCGTGACGATGATCACTCCGTTAGCGCCGCGCGAGCCGTATATTGCGGTCGAGGACGCATCCTTCAGCACGGATATGCTCTCTATATCCACAGGGTTTATGTCTCCCAGATCATCCACGGCATCCATGACCCCGTCCACTACAATCAGAGGCTCGTTTGAGGCAGTGATGCTCCTGGTTCCGCGTATGCGGATGGATGTGGCCGCACCCGGTTCTCCCGAAGTGTTCATTATGTCCACACCCGAAATGCGTCCCTGCAGTGCCTGATCGACGGACAGCACCGGAGAATCCGCGACATCCGCCATTTTCACAGTGCCTACGGAGCCTGTAAGATCATCTTTTCTCGCCGTGCCGTAGCCTATCACCACGACCTCACGAAGTGTCTCAGTGTCAGGCAGGAGGATGACATCCAGCACTTCCCTGCCTGCGGCCCCGATCTCCTGGCTTATATATGAAAGAAAGGAATACACCAGGGTCTCCCTGCCGAAGTCCAGTTCCAGAGAGTAATTTCCGTCAATGTCGGTGACGGTTCCTCCCTTTCCGTTCTTCACGGTAACGCCGGCACCGGCCAAAGGCTCGCCTTTCTCATCGGTGACCTTTCCTTTCACTGTCCTGCCTCCCGTGGACTGGGCATACAGGAGCGAGGGGAAAAGCGCCGCGCACAATGAAACAATCAAAAACAGTTTTTTCATCTATATACAGTTTTAATCCGCCTGTCCGGCGATATAATTTTCCAATGTAAATGTCCCGGGAGACAGAGCCTCCTGTCCGGAATTTCCCGGCATCATGTCACTGGCTATTCCGGTTACAAAGTTAGATTATCGGGCATGCCCTGAAACAGGCGCATCTCCGAATCTAGACCCTCAGAAGGCATCATGCCCATGCAAATCATCCTTACAGCGCATTGCAAAGGCGTTTTCATCATAAATGCAAGGGCATGCCGGCTCAGCCTTAATCTAGACAAATGACATAAAAAACAGGGTTATCTCACCTCAAATTCCAGCCTTTCTCCTGACACGGAATCGCCTGCCAGCCACATGTTGAAACGTCCCGGTTCCACGGCATATTCCATCCGGGCATTCCAGAACGCAAGCTCGCTGACAGGAAGCTCAAAGCATACTGTCCGCGATTCTCCCGGTTCCAGGCTCACCCTCCGGAAGCGCTTGAGTTCCCTTACTGGACGGACCGCGGAAGCCGTAATGTCACGTATATACAGCTGGACCACCTCGTCGGCCTTGAACTTTCCTGTATTGGCAACGGTAACGCGCGCTTTTATCACATCATCCGTTCCATAGGAAGCCTTGTCGGTACAAGGTTCCGAATATTCAAAAGAGGTATAGCTGAGTCCGTATCCGAAAGGGAAAAGGGGCCTGCTGCCTGAATCAAGATAAAACGAGGTGCAGCCGGTGGAATTCTGTACCGCTTCAAGAGGGATCAGGTCAAGCGCCGGTTCGTCTCCCCTGTATGGCCGTCCTGTCATGCAGCAGTTATAGTACATCGGAGCCTGGCCGGCTTCGCTTATGAATGTCATGGGAAGTTTTCCTGAAGGCACCGCCTTTCCCTTTATCAGATCCGCCAGCGCCGGACCGCCCATCGTGCCGGGATGAAAGCAATAAAGCACCGCATCCGCATTTTCCATATCCCTGCCGATAGTGAGCGGCCTGCCGGCGATCACCACCAGTACCACCGGTTTCCCGGCCTTGGCGACTTCCGCTACAAGTTCGCTCTGAGCGCCTTTGAGGTCCAGGTCAGACAATGAATGCGCCTCGCCCGAAAGTATGGCCTCCTCGCCGACGAACACGACGGCTGCAGCCGCCTTCGCCGCAGCCTTGCGCACTTTCCTGAAATCATCCGTATTCCTGTCACGGCTGTATTTCAGTCCCGGCTCATATATTACATTGTATTCGTTACGCAGCGCGGCAAGAGGCGTAACGGTATGCTCTTTCTGTCCGTCGAATGCCCATGTGCCCAGCTGGTCATACGGGGCGTCAGCAAGCGGGCCGGTGACAAGTATGGTCGCGGCATCCGCCAGCGGAAGCACGGCATCCGTGTTCTTAAGAAGGATAACGGACTCGACCGCAGCCTGCTTTGCAGCATCAAGATGCTCCGGAGCATAATCCGTCTTTGCGGAAGCCTCCGGATCCGCATACGGACGGTCGAAAAGCCCAAGCTCGAATTTCAGTCTCAGGATATTGCGCACGGCATTGTCTATATCCTCTTCGGAAAGCAGTCCCTCCGCGACAAGCTCCTCAGCATGTCCGGTATATGCGAACGACATCATATCCATATCGACGCCAGCCGAAATAGCCTGCCGCGCGCTCTGTTTCAGGTCCTGCGCGAATCCGTGGACCTCCAGCTGTTCCACGGACCTGTAATCGCTCACGACCATACCGTTCCAGCCCCACTCTCCGCGAAGTATGTCATCCAGAAGCCAGGCGTTCCCCGTGCACGGAATCCCGTCCACTTCATGGAAAGCCGTCATCAATGTCGCCGCTCCGGCATCCGCAGCCGCCTTGAAAGCCGGGAAATGGACATTTCTCAATGCTCGTTCCGTAAGAACCGCCGTATTGTAGTCACGTCCTCCCTCCGCGGCTCCGTAGCCCACGAAATGCTTTATGCAGGCGGCCATTGATGACGGATCGCCAAGATCGTCTCCCTGATAGCCCCTCACCATAGCAAGGCCCATTACAGTATTAAGGTAGGGATCCTCTCCCGAACCTTCCGCCACACGGCCCCAGCGCGGATCGCGTGAAATGTCAAGCATCGGCGAGAAGGTCCAGCGTATGCCTGCTGCGGTCGCTTCCGCAGCAGCTGTCCTCGCCCCCTTTTCTACAATGTCCGGATCGAATGTCGCCGCCTGTCCGAGAGGGATAGGAAAAATCGTGCGGTAGCCATGGATCACGTCCCTTGATACAAGAAGAGGTATTCCCAGCCTCGACTCCTCTACAGCCGCCTTCTGCACGGCCATGATCTCCTCCGCCGAAGAGCAGTTCAGCACAGACCCGCACTCCCCGGCCTTGATCGCATCCATCCACCTGTATCCTCCGGACAGCTGGTTCATCTGCCCTATCTTTTCCCTGAGGGTCATCCTCGAAAGCAGTTCCTCGACCTTAACGGAGATTTCATCTCTGCCGTCTGAGACAGACCGGACAGCGGCGCTGCATAATGCCGCCATCATGCAAGATGCCATCATGACGGCCATGGCATTTTTCATACATTTCATCATTACCTTATATTTATTACGGATTTGTTCAGAACAGGCTGTTCAGGATATGGGCGAGCCTGTATCCGGCATACAGCATCTGCGTCTCTATCAAAGGCATGGCGGCATTTATGAAATCTTCCTCCAGAGTTTCCTCCGGATGAGCCAGTTCCATATGCAGAAGACAGCACCCGGCATTGTCCCTGAGCCAGTCCCGCGGAGTTCCCGCGGTTATCGCCTTTATTTCATTGCGCGAAAGTCTGTCCAGTTCGGCGGCATACTCGCTGACAGACCATATCCTGCATGACTGTATGGCGAGATAGTCCCATACGAAATGAACCCTTGTATATACCTCCGGCTGTATGTATCCCCCGCCGAAATGCACTTTGAAATCGTAGTTCCTTCCCTGATACAGGATATGCACGGGACAATGGAGGTCGCCGGTCAGATGCAGGATATATTTAATGTTCACCGCAACCGTCGAGTCCGGAAGGTTCCTGTAATCCTTCAGAACGGACATGGCCTGCTCCAGACCATATATTATATCCCCCTCCGGTCTCGGACAATATTCCAGGCTCTCGCTTACAACCACGCCGTGCCACGGGCTGGTGAAACCGTATTCCGGAGTATGCCTGTGCTCATCCATCCATTTCGCATAATATACTATGGAATGGCCGAGATACTTTTCCAGCTTCCGCTTTACCTGCGGCCTGAGATTGTTTTCTGCGATTTTTGCGATTGTCTCATGTCCCTCGCGGCCCCATGCAAACGCGGAGTCACACAAAATGAGACAGAAGAAAGAGATTAAAAGAGCCTTTTTCATACGTGTTTTTTCTTATAAAGTTATATTATCGCACGCATGTAAAAAAGCCCCGGGCGGCAAATCTAGAAAGCCATGCCCGATTATCCCGCATAATCTAGACATAAACGGCACTTGCGCCGGAGGATCTTCCTCCTGGAAAAAAAACGGGCCGGCTGAAAATTTTCAGCCGGCCCTGTAAACGTCAGTTCCGATCGTATTTCAGGAAGCGGAATTACTTGAGCTCGCGGAATTTCTCTGCGGAGATTTTCTTTGTCTTTACCGTAACCTGCTCCTTGATGGCTGCGATCACCTTCTTGCTCTGCACATTCTCGATGATGCGCTGGAAATTGCTCTCATCCTGAAGGATGCTCTTAGCAAGGTTCTCAAGAGCGTCTTCCGGAACATTCATGATGCCGTACATCGCATACTGGTAGCGCGCGAAGTTCCTGGCCTCCTCCAGAAGGTCTTTCTCCTCAGCCTTGATACCGTATTTCTTGGTAAGCTCGGCCATGACAAGCTGCCACTTGTAATCCTTGATAAAGCCTGCGAAATCCTTGTCGATATCCTCCTCGGTAAATTTGCCCTCGTTGGCAACGATAAGCCAGCGGCGCAGGAATTTCTCAGGAACCGTAACGTTCGCCTTCTCCACGCAGAATTCCTTTACCTCTTTCTCGAAACGGAACTCGGCCGCGCTCTTGTAATCGTTCTTAAGCTGCTCCTCGACCTGTTTTGCAAGGTCCTCATCGCTTACGGAAGCCGGTGCCTCGCCGCCCTGCTCTTTAGCAGCCGCCTCGGCAGCCTCCTGCTGTTTTTTGTAACCCTCGAAAAGCTTTTTCTTCTCGGCCTCGGTCACGGTCACATTATAGAGAACCAGCTCGTCTTCCTTGCCGAGTTCGAGCTTGATCTCCGGAGTAAGGCCGATTTCGAACTGGAACTTGAAATCATTTCCGGCTTTCCACTCCTGCTCTGTCTTCTGCTCCACAGGAAGAGGCTCGCCGATGATATTGAGTTTTTTCTCTGTCACATAGTTCTGCAGGGCCTCGCCCACTACAGTATTCACAACCTCGCCCAGAGCGTTCACGCCATACCATTTCTCGATAAGTGATGCAGGCACCTTGCCTTTGCGGAAGCCTGGTACCTCAGCCTTTTTCTGGATTTCAGCCAGTTTTTTCTTACGGGCCTGCTCGTAATCCTCTGCAGCAACTGTCAGAGTCAGGACCTGATTCAGGTCATCTGTTTTTTTGCTTGTGATTTTCATAAAACGTGAATATGTTTATTAATTATTTCTGTGTGGATATGCAATGCGTCCGTGATGGAGCTGCACTATATAATTCTTTACCGTCGCCTTTACAATGTCAAGTTCACGGAGGGTGATATCCGCCTCGTCGAACTGTCCTGCCTTGAATTTCTTGTCATATATATCGTCTACAAAAGCGGAAACCGTCTCTGCCGAGAACTCCGGAAGAGTGCGTGAGGCCGCCTCGAGGGTATCGCACAGCATGATTATGGCCTCTTCCTTGCTCTGAGGACGCGGGCCGGGATAGGTGAATGCAGGCTCTTCCGCAGGATCACCGCCTTCATTGAGATATTTTGTCCAGAAGTACCCTGCTGTAGTGGTGCCGTGATGCGAACGCACGAAGTTCACGATAACACGCGGCAGGCCGTGCCTTTCGCACAGTGTCACGCCGTCCGTGACATGGCGGATAATATCCGCGGCGCTCTCCTTTGGAGTGAGCATGTCATGATATTTGACGCCAGAGGTCTGGTTCTCAATAAAGCACATAGGGTTCATGATCTTTCCCACGTCATGATAGAGGGCCGCCGCCCTGACAAGAGGAACATCGGCATCAATGCTGCGTGCGGCCGCATCGGCCATGTTCATCAGAGCCAGCGAATGCTGGAACGAACCCGGTGTCTTGTCCGCAAGCTCGCGCAGCAGGGTACGGTTCGTATCCGTAAGCTCCACAAGACGGTTCGCGCTCATCAGGTTGAATATGATCTCGAAAAGGAAGGTCAGAGGATAGACGAGCACGCAGAACAGCGAGCCGAGCACGATAAAACCGAGATCGGCGAAATTGACTGTCTGCGCTGTACCGTTAAAGAGACGGAAAGTATAGTATGAGAACAGGGTCGCGACACAGATTATCAGTGCCGAGATGAACTGTTTCCATCCCATGCTGAACGAATCGAAAGCGAATACGCCTACAAAACCCGAGAGCAGGAATATCACGAAGAACTGCGCGCCGCCCTGAATGAATATAAGCAGGGGCAGCAGGCAGAGGACATACAGGGGCAGAACCAGGCGCTTGCGGAAAAAGTTCTTGTAATACAGCGCGAATGCCGGATACGGTATCATATAACAGTAGCTCACCGGCAGTTTGTTGAATATGAAGGTCGTAAGGCACGCTATTATGAACAGTGTCAGGATGAAAAGATATTCGTTGAAATGCGAGAATGTCTTTTCCCTGATATAGTATATCAGCGTGAATACGAGTATGCCGAGGATAAGGGCGATGCATAAGTTGCCAAGCCACTGGAGCCAGTTAGGACCGTTGTAGCCCACGCTCGTCTCGAACTCCGCCTTGTATGAGTCCAGCATCTGGGCGATATCGGCGGTGATTATCTCGCCGGAGCTCACGATGATGTCCCCGGCAGGAAAAGTGCCCGAGGTCGGGGAAATGAACTCCGCCGACTCCTGATGCACCATTTCGGTGGTCTGCCTGTCAAAATACAGGTTCGGCAGTATCGAAGAATAGATATTATGCTTTGCAAGTATCGAATCCGCGTTGCATGACGGATACTCCCGACTGAGGGATGAGAGCAGAGATGACCTCACCATGGAGACCGTATACAGTTCCTCCCTCGGCATCTTGCTTGCCCGCTTGTCTTTCTGGAGGAAGAGCACATCCTGCGCCTCATCGGCCTCGAAGCCTAAGGAAGTCTGGCTTTCCGGCAGTATGCCGCGCTGGTAATAAGGATACAGATCACGGCAGATGCTTTTATACATGTCGCCGTGGCTGTCCTCCAGCGCGAGTGCGATCGAAGAGCATACCTGCTCGTATGTGTCACCCGAATACTTATAATAAGGAACGTATGTGGAGCCCAGTCTTTCCTTCTCCTGCCTTATCTGCTCGGCAGTCTTGAGGACAGGAAAAGAAAAAGGAGCCACAAGGGTCTCGTAATTCCATTTCCCTCCCTTTCTGTAATGATATTCGAACTCGCCGTTGCGCGGCATGGAAACAGCAAGGACCGCCACCATCACGATCAATGGTATGAAGACTTTCGGAGACTTGAGTATCTTTAGCATGGTTCGTAATTTTTGCTGCCGGATTATTCTTTACTTCCCGGATGTTTTATGTCCATCCCGGTTCTTATGGAAAGGGCTGCCCGGCTCTTTCGCCATATAGCTGAATTCCATACGGTCCGTGAGCCTCGGAAACAGGTTATGCATCATTACTGTCAGTTTGCCTATAGGAGTGAGCACCACCTGGCTGCTGCGCCTGCGCAGGCCCTTCGCCAGATATTCCGCGCATTTTTCGGCCGTCATCATCCTGCCCTCGTCGCGCGGAGTGCTTCCCTGCCGCGAACCGTCCGCGGTAAGGGCTGCGTTGCGCACGTTCGAAGCCGTGAATCCCGGCGCGAACACCATCACGTGCAGACCGTCATACAGATGCTCGATCCTGAGGGTATCGAGGAAACCGCGCACCGCATACTTGCTGCTGCTGTATCCCGTGCGTGCCGGAAGGCCGGCGAAACCGGCGATCGAGATAACCCCCACGACGCTGCCCCTGGCTTTCAGGAGATAAGGAAGGGCATACTTCGTGCAATATACCGTACCCCAGAAATTCACGTCCATCAGAGTCCTGATCACCTTCAGGTCCAGATCCCTGAACATGGCGCGCATAGAGACTCCGGCATTGTTCACAAGTATGTCGATCCCTCCGAAACGCTCCACCGCCGCGTCTATCAATGCCTTGCAGTCCTCCTCGACGGATACGTCGCATTTCACGCAAAGCACCTCGGCATCCATCTTCGACGCCTCCGCCTCCAGGACGTCAAGACGCCTCGCGGCCAGGACCAGCCTGGCCCCGAGAGAAGAGAACAAACGCGCCGAAGCAAGTCCGATACCCGAACTTGCCCCTGTAATGATAATGACCTTGTCTTTAAAGCGCTCCGATTTCATCTTCGGCTAATCGATTTTCATTGCGGCGATATCGTCGCCGTCGTAATAACCCTCGTCCAGCTTGCGCTTGATCTCCCTGAACGCGTCGAGTGTCACCTTTACATCCTCCATGGTATGCGCCGCGGTACTTACGATGCGGAAAATGACCATGCCTTTAGGAATAACCGGATATACGACGATAGAGCAGAAGATATGATAGTTCTCGCGCAGGTCCTTGGCCATCTTGGTGGCCTGTGCGGGACCGCCTTTGATATGCACCGGAGTCACGCAGGCCTCGGCCTCTCCGATATCGAAGCCCTCTGCCTTGAAACCCTCCTGTATTGCATGGGTGATCTGCCAGCATTTCGCACGCAGTTCGTCGCCCTCCGGAGAGTCGATGATCTCCATTCGCTTGATATTGCCCAGCACGAGCGGCATAGGCAGCGATTTGGCATACATCTGGCTGCGCATGTTGTAGCGCAGGTAATTTATGATCGCGCGCGGACCGGCGATAAAGCCGCCGATAGAGGCCATTGATTTGGCGAATGCGCCGATATAGAGGTCTATGCCGTCCATCACGCCGAAATGCTCGGATGTTCCGCGGCCGTGCTCGCCAAGAAGGCCGAAACCGTGCGCGTCATCGATGAATATGCGGAAATTGTGCTTCTTTTTCAGTGCAACGATCTCATCCAGCTTGCCCAGGGCTCCGGTCATGCCGAACACGCCCTCGGTGATAAGGAGCACACCGCCGCCATGGGCCTCAGCCTCGGCACATGCGCGTGCGAGCACCTTGTCGCAGTCCTCGATATTGTTGTGGCGGTATTTGTATTTGCTGCCCACATGCAGGCGGATGCCGTCCAGAAGGCAGGCATGGGCCTCTGCATCATAAACGATCACGTCATGGCGGTTCACCAGCGCGTCGATTGCGGACATTATGCCCTGATATCCGAAATTGAACAGGAAAGCGTCCTCTTTCTTCTCGAAGTCAGCGAAAATGCGCTCCAGTTTCTCATGGTAGCGTGTATGGCCGCTCATCATGCGGGCGCCCATAGGATACGCGAGTCCCCATTCGGCGGCTGCGCGCGCATCCTCCTTGCGTACCTCCGGATGATTTGCCAGGCCGAGATAGTTGTTAAGGCTCCAGTTCAGGACCGGCTTGCCGTTGAATATCATGTGAGGGCCAAGCTCGCCCTCAAGACGCGGGTACATGTAATAGCCGGCGGCCTGGTCGAAATACTGTCCTATAGGACCGCCTGCATCTTTTGAAATTCTCTCGAAAATATCCATGGTATTATGCATCAATATTCGCGTAATGCGCGTTTTTCTCAATAAACTCGCGGCGAGGCGGAACATCGTCGCCCATAAGCATGCTGAAAGTACGCTCGGCCTCGGCCGCATTCTCGATAGTCACCTGACGCAGAAGGCGTGTCTCCGGATTCATAGTAGTCTCCCAGAGCTGCTCGTCGCTCATCTCGCCGAGACCTTTGTAACGCTGTACGGTAACGTTGTTGGTGCCGCCGAATTCCTCGATAAGGGCCACGCGCTCCTCCTCCGTCCAGCAATATTTCTCGAAGTCCTTGGTTTTCGTGCCCTTTTTCTTCACGCGGTAAAGAGGCGGCGTAGCAAGGTATACATGACCGTTGCGGATAAGGTCGCCCATATAGCGGAAGAAGAATGTAAGGAAGAGGGTATCGATATGCGAGCCGTCCACATCCGCATCCGTCATGATGATGACTTTGTTATAGCGCAGCTTACTCAGGTTCAGCTCGTTAGGATCGTTCTCGGTACCGATTGTAACGCCCAGGGCCGTATAGATGTTCTTGATCTCCTGATTCTCGAACACATGGTGCATAGGCGCCTTCTCCACGTTGAGGATCTTTCCTCGCATCGGAAGTATGGCCTGTATCGACGAATCACGGCCGGAAACGGCCGTTCCGCCTGCGGAATCACCCTCGACGAAGAAAATCTCGCATTTCTCCGGATCACGCGTAGAACAGTCGCTGAGCTTGCCTGGCATTCCTGCGCCTGTCATCACTGTCTTGCGCTGCACCATCTCGCGGGCCTGACGCGCCGCGTGGCGTGCTGTCGCGGCAAGGATCACCTTGTCCACGATAAGTTTGGCCTCCTTCGGATTCTCCTCGAGATACTGTTCCATCGCCGCAGCCGTAGCCTGCGACACGGCGGACACCACCTCAGGGTTGCCGAGCTTGGTCTTTGTCTGCCCCTCGAACTGAGGCTCGGCCACCTTCACCGACACGACGGCGGTCAGGCCCTCGCGGAAGTCCTCGGCGCTGAGCTCGCATTTGAGCTTGCTCAGCATGTTGTTCCTGTCGGCATATGCCTTGAGCGTACGGGTAAGGCCCATGCGGAAGCCCTGAAGATGGGTACCTCCCTCTATAGTGTTGATATTGTTTACGTAAGAATAGATCTTCTCGCTGAAGCCGGAGTTATATTGAAGAGCGATTTCAATCGGAATGATCTTGCCGGTTTCGAGATAGACAGGCGAAGGGATGATATGCTCTGCGCCGCCGTCAAGATATGTGACGAACTCCTTGAGGCCTTCGCTGCTGTAGAACACGTCGCTGCGGTAATCCTTCGTCACCGAACCGTCCTCGTGAGTCTCCTCAACGAGCTCGCGGCGGTCGGTAAGGGTCAGCCTGATGCCCTTGTTCAGGTATGAAAGCTCGCGCAGACGCGCTGCGAGAGTGTCGTACTTGTAGACTGAAACCTGGAAGATCTCAGGATCCGGATGGAAAGAAATGATCGTTCCAGTATCCTCTGCCGCTCCTGTGACCGCCACCGGCGCGAGAGGCTTGCCTTTGGAATATTTCTGTACGAAGACCTGTCCCTCGCGGTGCACCTCTGCGGTGAGCGAGTCCGAAAGCGCGTTCACGCAGGATACGCCCACGCCATGAAGACCGCCGGACACCTTGTACGAGTCCTTGTTGAACTTGCCGCCGGCATGAAGCACGGTCAGAACGACCTCAAGGGCGCTGCGTCCCTCTTTCGGATGCATTCCCGTAGGGATTCCTCGTCCGTTGTCCCTTACGGTGATCGAATTGTCCTCGTTGATCGTCACGTCCACCGTATCGCAATAGCCTGCGAGTGCCTCGTCGATACTGTTGTCCACAACCTCGTACACAAGGTGATGGAAACCTCGCTCGCCGACGTCGCCTATGTACATCGAAGGCCTTTTGCGCACAGCCTCCAGACCCTCGAGGACCTGAATGCTGCCGGCGGAATAATCCTGGTTCTGTCCGGTTGATTCGTTAATTTCGCTCATATTCGTTCACTTTAATAATCTTATAATCAAGAGGACAAATATACGAATTTTTTCTTAAAGATTCAACTGCACGCCCGCGCTTACGCATATTCCTTTGCGGGCGTAGAGCGGAATGAACTGCAAGGAGCGGTTCATAAGGTTGTCACCGCGCAGGAAAACAGTCAGGGAGCCTGTAGCCTTATAGTCTGCAACGGCATGCAGGTCAAGTATGTAAGGGGCAGTGAAATCCCCTGCCCTATAAACAGAGCGGTACTCCGCTCCCACCGATACCGAAGCGCGGTTCATTATGCTGTACCTGAAGTCCAGGGCCGCGGAAAGCGCAGGCGGAACGGAACGCATCACATTCTGCCTGAAATAGTATCCGTAGTTCACCTTGCCGTCGAACGAGAAGCCGCCGAAACGTCCTGCCAGAGCCAGCCCGGCAAAGACCTTCTGCGTGTTCTCGTGGATCAGCGACAGCTGCGCGTAGTGATAAAGTTCTCCCCTGCCGACATGGAAAAGCGGGTTGTTCCGCACGTTTTCATACCCTGCGCCGAGGTCATAGTCCACCTTGTCCCAAAGGTTGCCTCTCATGCCCGCCTTTACGCTGTAGCGGCGCACATTGCACATGCCGTCGCCCGATTCATCGGCATACGGGATGAAGAACCTGTTTTCCAGCGCGCCGGCACGTGAGCCGTACAGTCCGCCGCCGAGATCCGCGTCAGCATACACGTCGATTTTCGACGGAAGCGCGTTCCAGTGGAATTCAAGCGTCGGCCATATTGCGAAAGGCAGCTCGCCCTGGCGGCGCTGCATTATATTCTTGCCTCCGTCCACGAGAACCCCGAGGCCCGCACTGACAAACAGGGAGCGTCCGCCATAGGAATACGACGGATTGATCACGACCGTATATCCCAGACAGTCATCAGGTTTCCATCGCGGATAGCTAAAGGTCAGATCTGTCTTGACTTCCATGTCCATGCCGTGTCCGCCGCCGAAATCATAGCTGCCGAAAAGCCTCAGCCTCGCATTGTGCTCGAACGAAGTCTCCGTGCCGCCGTTCATGCCCGCCTTGTCATATCCGAAGGCATAGCCGGCATCGGCGGTGAAGCGCCAGTCCGTCTCAGTTCCGGAGACCGTCTCGACCCCGATATTCGCGTCAAGGCCGTTATAGGCCCTCGTATACAATAGTCCGGCAGGGGTTCCGCTGCCGAAAGCCCCCTCGTAATCCACGTTTGTGCGCAGAGAGACGTTCTCCCAGTCGCTCCTGGCATCCAGCCCGGACTTCACTTTCGCGTCATACCCTTTCCATGAGTCTGACTGCGACGGGGTCAGGACATTGCCGTCCGGCAGAATCTGCCTGAATCTGCCGAAATACGAATCTCCGCACGCATGGGCGCCTATCTTGAACCTCCCCTGATCCTTGAATGTATACGCCGCATCAATGAACGGCGCAGCGGTATATCCGGCCCCAGCCTTAAGGAAAAGCTTCTTTCCGTCGAAAGGACGCCCCGCCATCTCCAGTTCGGTGAAGTACGGATCGAACTCGTCATTTCCCTTGTACGGCGTGTCGAAACCGCTGTAATCGAAGTTCAGGTCAAAGCTCCTGAGGCTGTCAGGCACAGAGAGTTTCGTAACCTGTCTCTCGACATCGCCCACACGTCCCTCGTATGAATTCAGGACCTGTACGGTAGGATTGAGATTAGTTGTGTTCTGGGCCGCGAGGGCGATGCCGGCCATACCCAGCGACACTGTCAATAATATCTTTTTCATGCTATTTCATCTCCTCTAATTTCTGCAGGCGGACCTGTATCTCCGAATTGATCTCCTCATTGTCATTAAAACCGTCGGCAACGCTTTTGAATGTCGCCTCGGCCTGTTTCAGCTTGCCCTGCTCCACGAACGAATCGCCGAGCACTATGAACGCCTTTGCGAGATAGTAGTTCTGCGTGGTGCCGGAATCCGCGAATGCGTAGGTCTTTTCTTTCACGGCATCGAAATCGGCCCTGTCGTAGCAGTCAAGAATTATCATGTATGACGCCTCCGCGCCCTCGGCCGACTTCGGATTTTCAGCCACTATGGCGAACGCCTCGTAAGCCTCCTCCCTGCGGCTCATGGCCAGCAGGCTCTTCGCCCTTACCAGACCGGCCTCGTCCTTTATCTCCGGAGTACACTCCTGCGCGCCCATGACTGCCGCGGCCATATCAGAGGCCGCCTGGTAATCCTTGGCTCCCGCCGCACTTCTCATGGCGCCCGTCAGACCCTTGAAACGCACTGCGCCAGGTTCGCCTTCATTCTGCGCAAGAATCGTGTAATACTTGTATGCCCCGGCGTAATTCTCCATAGAAAAACTAAGGTCCGCATACCTGAACATGGCATCCACGGTATGCGGGCCAGGCTCCAGCGCAAGCACCTGCAGGTATGCGTCGCATGCATGCTCCTTATCATCCGAGAACCTGTAAGACTCGCCTATGAAATACCAGGCGTCGGATTTCCTTGAAGACTCCGGAAATTCCTTCATGAAGTCTTCGAAAGCCGTTATCGCCTTGGCATAATTGTCGGAGAAATACAGCTGCGAGGCGGCACTGAAGAACATTTCCTCCTTTTCGGCCTCTGTCTTCGTAGCGCCCTTTCCTATGGAATCGAGATATTCCAGATATTTCTGAGGCGCGTTCTGCGACTGGTATATGGACTCTATCGCCAGCAGGGCATCCTCCGCCATTCCGGTGGACGACATCTGCTCCACCACCGTCTTGTATGCGGCGAGGGCGCCTTCGATATCCTTGGCATTACGCTTCAGGGTGCCCGTCTCGAGCATCGCCTGAGCCACGGCTGTGCCGGACGGCGCCCTATGCACCAGCTCGTCAAACACGGCAAGGGCCTCCTCCGTGCGTTTCCGGTCATGAAGCGTCCTTCCGAGCTCCAGCATGGCCTCGGGATAGAACGCGGACTCCGGCTCGGCCGCCCTCACCTTGGACAGCAGGGCTATCTTGCGGTTTATCATCGCCTCGGCCTCCTTTTTCTTCGACTTCGGAATATCGTTCACGGCAAGGCCGAGACATACGGCAGCCTGGTAATACGGATACACGTCGTTCAGGTCGTAATAGCGGTCCACATACGCCTGGTAGCGATCTGCGGCCGCGGCATATTCCTTGCGCGCGAAAGCGCAGTCCGCATACCTGAGCATCGCATCCCTGTAATTGGCCTTTCCGCCGTTGTCCATGTATGAGGCGAACCAGCGCGATGCGTTCGCATAGTCGTTTTCCTTGAAATAAGTATACGCGATATTGTAAGCGAGGCTCTCCCCTTCCTCCAGGCCGTAAAGGGCCGAATTGTTGTAAAGGTCCGAGAATTGCGAACGGGCGTCGGAGTACTGAGCGTTCCTGTAATAGCTCTCGGCCAGGCCGAAGCGGGCCAGCTGGTTCACGACGTCATCCTTCGAAGTATAGTATGTCACGGCCTTGAAATTGCCCGCCGCCTTGCGGTACGAACCGTTGTCCAGGAGTTCGGCGCCGCGCAGGTAGTTAGCATGCACGTAGTTGTTCTTCTCCTGTCCCTCCAGTACGTCTATCCTGTCATAGGCGTCGATAGCGCTCTGGTAATCGCGGTCGGCCAGCGCGGCAAGGGCCATATAAGAATATATCTTCTCTCCCCTCACCTTGTCCGAATATTTCGCTATGTATTCGCCGAATACGGAAGTGTCGCCGTTAAGGTCGAACGCAAGTTTGGCATAGTTGAAATACGCATCCTCCGTAATCTTGAGGTCATACAGAAGCGCGGAGGCGTTCTTGAAGGCATCCAGGGCGGCCACCTTGTTCTTAAGCCCAAGATACGACAGCGCCGTCTGGTACCATGCTATCTGCCCCAGCGAATCCGTCTTTTCCTGCATCATGCCGAAATTCTCGACAGCCTGCCTGTATTCGCCGGTAGCATACATCAGCGAGCCGGCATAGAAATAGTCCGCCCTGTTCTTAGCCACGGAACCGTCCTCGGACCTGCTGTAGAACTTGCGGGCCATATCCTTGTTCCCCATTACAAGATAGGACTCGGAAATGATGCGTGCCAGATGGGCCTTGCGCCCCTCCGGAGTCCTGTCGTTCTCAAACAGTTCAACGCCCTTGTCAATCACATATCCGTAATTCTTCAGCTCGAAGTTGCAGTTGATCATATAATACTCCGAGATTGCGGCGAACCTCTCGTCACGGACGCTTTTCCCGAAATATGCGAGGGCCTCCCTGAAGCCGCCCTGCACATAATCCATATATCCAAGAAGATACCGGGCAGGAGCCGAATAGTCGTTCATCTCCATCTTGTCCACCTTTGAAAATTCGGCGGCAGCCTGCGAGACATTGCCCAGCATATAATGGCAGTATCCTTTCTTGAACAGATATTCTGGCCTCTGCTTCTTCGGATAGTACGCCAGAGGCACCGACTCGAAGATCTCCAGCGCCTGTGCATATTCCGCCCGGTCGAAAAGGTCGAAAGCCATTTCCTTGCGTACGTCCACGCACAGGCTGCAGCTTGAATACCGCCTGCAATAGCTGTCGGCCATCTTACGGTATCCGTCGATATGCTGCTTCTGCGCGCACAGCGTCACATAGCCGTCCACCATAGCGTCCTTGCCGTACTGCGGAAGCGACTGCAGGATATCCATAGCCTGGGCATAGAGGCCGTTGCCGTACAATACGCGGGCCCTTGCGAAATCATCATTGGAAGCGGTCGCGCCGGCCGCTATAATCAGTGATATAACAGAGCATAATATTTTCTTCATATCATCATCTTATATTTTTACAAAAATAGCAAAAAAATGGTATAATTATAGTATATTTGTGGGTACGTCCTTTTGAAAATGACAAATTCCGTTCCATTAATTTCATTTCACGGCGCGCAAATATGCAACGCCGAGACTCCGGTCATATATAATCTCGACATGGAAGTGAACGAATCCGACTTCGTTTACATCATCGGGAAAGTAGGAACCGGCAAGACATCCATAATACGTACCGTCATAGCCGAGAATCCCCTGCTCAAAGGAGAGGGAAATGTATGCGGATACAGTCTTGCAGGCCTGAAAAGCGGCGTCATCCCAATGCTGCGCCGCAAGATCGGCGTGGTGTTCCAGGATTTCCAGCTTCTGATGGACAGGACCGTATGGGACAATCTGGAATTTGTATTAAGGTGCACCGGCTGGAAGGACAGGAAGGAGATCTCGGACAGGATAGGTGAAGTCCTCGAAAAGGTAGGGATGTCCACCAAAAAGCACAAGATGCCTTTCCAGCTTTCAGGCGGAGAGCAGCAGCGCATCGCTATCGCGAGAGCCCTGCTGAACAAGCCCGGCCTGATCCTTGCGGACGAGCCTACCGGCAATCTGGACGCGGCCACTGCCGAAGGCATAATGAAACTGCTCGTGGACATAAACAGGAGCAACCGCACCGCGATCGTTATGGTCACGCACAACGACCAGATTATCAAGGAATATCCCGGACGCGTGTTCGTGTGCGCCGATGAAAGGTGCGTCGAGCGGACCTGCGGCAAGGATACGGAGGACCGGGAATCCGGAAATGCGGAGAACCCGGCTCAGGCCCAGGACGGCCCGGAGCGGAACGGTTTACAGAAAGAAGATTCAGGCGATGACAAATAAGGAGCGTTACGAAAACATTACCGGATGGTTCAGCGCAAACATGGCGGATGCCGCTTCGGAGCTGAACTTCTCGGATCCTTTCCAGTGCATTGTGGCCGTGATGCTGTCGGCCCAGTGTACGGACAAGAGGGTGAACATGGTGACACCGGAGCTTTTCAAGGCGTTCCCTACTCCGCAGGATCTCGCTCAGGCGGAGTTTGACGATGTGTACGCTCTTGTAAAGTCGGTATCCTACCCCAACGCCAAATCGCATCATCTTATAGAAATGGCGCAGATGCTGGTGCAGGATTTCAACGGACAGGTGCCTCATGATACAGGAGACCTCGTAAGGCTTCCAGGCGTAGGCCGCAAGACGGCGAACGTCGTGGCGAGCATCTGTTTCGGAGCGCCGGTCATCGCCGTGGACACGCATGTGTTCAGGGTATCGCGCAGGCTCGGCCTGAGCAAAGGGACTGATGTGGAGAAGGTGGAAAAAGACCTGACCGCCAATATTCCGGAACAGATGAGGGCCGCTTTCCACCACTGGATCCTGCTGCACGGACGCTATGTATGCACGGCACGCAACCCGCACTGCCCGCAGTGCGGCCTCAGCGCATGGTGCAAGGAATACAATACGGACAAAAAGAAAAATAACAATAAAATACAATAGATATGTCAAACAACAAACTTCAGGAACTTACGGAGCATCTGTACGCCGAGGGCCTTGCAAAGGGCAGGCAGGAAGGCGAACGGATTCTCGCGGAAGCACAGGCCAGGGCCGGTGAGATCATCGCGCAGGCTAAGGCTGAGGCAGAGAAAATAACCGCTCAGGCCGTTGCAAAGGCGGAGGATCTCGCTGCAAAAGCGCAGAGCGACGTGAAAATGGCGTCATCACAGGCGCTCGACGCCACGAAGACGGCGATCCAGAATGCGGTTCTGGCGCAGTCTGTAGACAGTACCGTCAGCAAGGTTCTGTCAGACGAGGACTTCGTCAAAGAAGTCATCATGGCCGTGGCAAAGGCTTTCAGCCTGCAGAACGCTTCCGATCTGTCGGCGGTGCTTCCGGAAAATCTCAAGGACGTGACGGACTATGTCCGTACGGAGGTTGCCAGGACCATAGGCAAAGGCATTGACGTCACTGTCAGCAAGAATATCAAGGGCGGTCTGAACATCGGCCCTAAAGACGGAGGATACTATGTGTCTCTGAGCGACGAGACATTCAGCAGCCTTATCCGCGAATATCTCCGTCCTGCAACACGTAAAGTTTTGTTCGGTGAATAACTATACATATATCATAGCGTCCGTTCCTTTCCTTGACCCGTCGTACAGGCCAGCGGGAGGAAGCGTCATGCCTGTCATAGAATGGATAGAAAGCCAGCTTGACAAAAAGGACCGCGAGGCGGTGGGATTCCTGCGCAGCGGATTTGTCGCGGAAAACCTCGATGCGGAGTTCTACGGGAAGGCTTTCAGGACGAAAGACGGCTTCACAGCCCCTTTCTTCGCTGCGGACCTTGCCTTGCGCAACGCCAAGGCCGCCTATCTGAACAGATCGCTGGGAAGAGAAGAAGGCATGGACATAATCACGGCGGCAGACGCCCCGCAGACGGAGAATTCCGCGCGTATAGGGCAGATTTTCGCCGGCACCAACCTGCTGGAAAGGGAAAGGGCGATAGACAATTTCCTCTGGGAGACGGCTGACGGAATCACGCTGATGATGAATTTCAAGCTGGGCAACATACTTGCAATCGTAGCCAAGCTCTGCATCATAGAGAGATGGCTTGCATTGGACGAAAACACAGGCCGCGAACTTCTGGGCCGTCTGGTCACAGGCATACGCGGAACATACGGAGAAATCAAATTTGAACAATTCAGATAATAGATATGACAACAACCGGAAAAATCACAGGTATCGTATCCAACCTTGTCACAGTATCGTGTGACGGACCTGTGAGCCAAAATGAAATCTGCTATATCTCTACCGGAGGCACACGCCTGATGGCCGAGGTCATCAAGGTTAACGGCAGCAGCGCTTCCATTCAGGTATTCGAAAGCACGCGCGGCGTCAAGAACGGCGATACGGTGGAGTTCACCAAGAAGATGCTCGAGGTGACGCTCGGTCCGGGCCTGCTCAGCAGCTGTTACGACGGTCTGCAGAACGACCTTACCACAATGACAGGCGTATTCCTCAAAAGAGGCGAATACACCCCAGCGCTCGATGACACGAAAAAATGGGAGTTCACACCTCTGGCCGCCGCAGGAGATACGGTAGCGGCCGCCGACTGGCTGGGAGAAGTGAAAGAGGGATGGCTGCCTCACAAAATCATGGTGCCTTTCTCTTTCAAAGGCGAATATACCATAAAATGGCTGGCTCCCAAAGGCGAGTACACCATCAACGACAAAATCGCAGTACTGTCCGGCGAAGACGGAGATACAGACGTGACTATGTCGCAGAAATGGCCTGTGAAAGTGGCAATCAGATCATATCGGGAGAAGCCGCGTCCGCAGCGCATCATGGAGACCGGCGTGCGCGTGATCGACACCCTCAATCCTATAGCAGAGGGCGGTACGGGCTTCATTCCCGGTCCTTTCGGCTGCGGAAAGACGGTGCTTCAGCATGCGATCGCAAAGCAGGGCGATGCCGACGTAATAGTGATGGCGGCCTGCGGCGAGCGTGCAAACGAGGTAGTAGAGATCTTCACGGAGTTCCCTGAGCTTATAGATCCGCATACCGGACGCCACCTCATGGAGCGCACCACCATTATATGCAACACATCAAACATGCCTGTCGCTGCCCGCGAGGCTTCCGTGTACACGGCGATGACAATCTGCGAGTATTACAGGGCGATGGGCCTGAAAGTGCTCCTGCTGGCCGACTCGACCTCACGCTGGGCGCAGGCTCTGCGAGAGATGAGCAACCGTATGGAGGAGCTTCCGGGCGCCGACGCATTCCCTGTCGACCTGTCGGCCATCATCTCCAACTTCTACGCACGCGCCGGCATGGTCGTGCTGAACAACGGAGCCACAGGTTCGGTGACATTCATCGGTACGGTATCCCCTGCCGGCGGCAACCTGAAAGAGCCGGTGACAGAGAGTACGAAGAAAGCCGCACGGTGCTTCTACGCCCTCGAGCAGAACCGCGCCGACAAGAAGCGCTACCCTGCCGTGAACCCTATCGACTCATATTCCAAATATCTGGAATATCCGGAAATCGCGGAATACCTGGACAACACCGTCGAGCACGGCTGGGCCGCAAAGGTAAACGCAGTGAAGAACATCATACGCAAGGGCAAGGACGCCGCAGACCAGATCAACATCCTCGGCGATGACGGCGTGCCGATGAGCTATCATGAAATGTTCTGGAAAAGCGAGCTGGTGGACTTCGTCATCCTGCAGCAGGACGCGTTCGACGCGATCGACGCGCTATGTCCGCTGGAGCGCCAGAGATACATGCTGGACATGGTACTGGATGTATGCGCGAAGGAATACAGGTTCGAGGAGTATGAGCAGTGCAGCCTGAAGTTCAAGGAGATGATCAACCTTTTCCGCCAGATGAACTATTCTGAGTTCAAGAGCGAACAGTTCGAAAAATATCAGTCTGAAATCGAAAAATTAGTGGAAGAATATGGCAAGTAAACTATATCAGAAAACATTTACACGGCTCGGCGCCATTACGAAGGCCACCGTTTCTCTGGATGCGCAGGGCGCATCGAATGACGAGCTTGCCGTTGTACAGGGCCGTCTCGCGCAGGTGGTGAAGACCAAAGGAGACGCAGTGACCCTGCAGATCTTCTCCGGCACCGAGAACATCCCTACGGATGCCGAGGTCACTTTCCTCGGCGAGCCGCCGTCACTTAAAGTGTCCGAAGCCCTCGCAGGACGTTTCTTCGACGCATACGGCCATCCTATCGACGGAGGTCCGGAGGTCGACGGCGAGGAACGCCAGATCGGCGGACCGTCGGTGAACCCTTACAAGCGCAAGCAGCCTTCGGAGATCATTCCTACGGGCATCGCAGGCATAGACCTGAACAACACGCTCGTATCCGGCCAGAAGATTCCTTTCTTCGCAGACCCTGACCAGCCGTACAACAATGTTATGGCCCAGGTAGCGCTGCGCGCGGACGTGGACAAGATCATTCTCGGCGGCATGGGCCTTACCAATGACGATTACCTGTATTTCCGTCATGAGTTCGAGAACGCCGGCGCGCTGGACAAGATCATCTCGTTCGTGAACACTACCGAGCAGCCTCCTGTGGAGCGTCTGCTTATCCCGGACATGGCCCTTACCGCCGCCGAATACTTCGCGGTGGACAAAAACGAGAAAGTGCTCGTGCTCCTTACGGACATGACGCTGTATGCCGACGCCCTTTCCATCGTATCCAACCGTATGGACCAGATCCCTTCCAAAGACTCGATGCCGGGCTCGCTTTACTCGGACCTCGCCAAGATCTACGAGAAGGCGGTGCAGCTGCCTGACGGCGGTTCAATCACAATTATCGCGGTGACCACCCTTAACGACGGCGACATCACCCACGCTATCCCGGACAATACCGGATATATCACCGAGGGACAGCTTTTCCTCCGCTCCGATGCGGACTCTGGAAAGGTCATCATCGACCCGTTCCGCTCCCTGTCACGACTTAAACAGCTCGTCCAGGGCAAGAAGACACGCGAGGATCACAGTCAGGTCATGAACGCGTCAGTCCGCCTTTACGCGGACTCGCAGAACGCAAAGACAAAGCTCGAGAACGGTTTCGACCTGAGCGACTACGACCTGCGCTGTCTGGAATATGCTAAGGCATACGCCACCGAGCTGCTGGCGATAGATGTAAATCTCGGACTCGATGAAATGCTGGATACGGCATGGGAGCTGTTCGGCAGATATTTCACGAAGGCGGAGACCGGTATCAAACAGAACCTGATTGACAAATACTGGCGTGGCAATTAAATTTCAATACAACAAGACTTCCCTGAACACCCTCGGGAAAGATCTCAAGATGCGTCAGAAAGCGCTGCCGACACTTAAGAACAAGGAGTCGGCCCTGCGCATCGCGGCGAATGAATTCAAGCAGACCGCGGCGCGCACGGCTTCCGAGCTGGAAGCCGCGATGAGGCGCTACGACTACCTTGCCGCGCTGTGGAATGAATTCCAGCCCGGCCTGCTGAGCATCAGGGATGTAGAGCTCACCGTCGGCAAGGTGGCGGGCGTGAAGGTGCCGGAACTGGGAGAAATCGTTTACGAGACGGCAGCGTTCAACGCGTTCCAGGCTCCGGCATGGTATGCGGACGGCATACAGATACTTAAAGACCTGTCGCGTCTGGGCATACAGAGCGAGATCTATGCGGAGAAAGCCCGCATACTGGAGTATTCCCGAAAGAAGACTACCCAGAAAGTGAACCTGTACGAAAAAGTGCAGATACCCGGCTATCAGGAAGCCATCCGGAAGATCAAGCGCTTCATGGAGGATGAGGAGAACCTCTCCAAGGCTTCTCAGAAGATAGTCAAGAGCCGCCATGCGGCGGAAGAAGAGGAGGCAACGGCATGATTACGAAAATGACACGATATGATTTCATTCTCCTCTGCGGGGAAAAGGAATCATTCCTGAACGAGCTTCAGGAACTTGGAGTTGTGGACATCGCGCGTTCTTCGAAACCGGTGGACGGCAAGTCCGCGGCCATGATGGAGAAGATACTCGGAATACGCAAGGCCATCGCATACCTCGAGGGACTGGACTACAGCAAGGACGATGATTTTCCGGAGATCACCAGACGTGCCGCAGGAATCAAGGAAATCAATGGATGCAAGATGAGCGCCACCCTCGGGGCGGCGGAGCGTCTGACCGCCCTCAGGCATGAGAAGAATATTGCCCTGCGGAGTCTGAAAGGCAGCTCGGTATGGGGAGATTTCAGTCATGACACCGTATCGGGCCTGTCGGAGGCCGGCATCGCACTCCATTATTACGGCGTGCCTGAGAAACAGTTCGACAAGCAGTGGGAGCAGGACTACGCCCTTACCGTTACGGCAAACGAGAACGGCTCCGTATGGTTCGTGGTCGCCGCTGCCGCCGCATCGGAATACAGTTTCCCTGTAGCGGAACTTTCAGCGCCGGAGACAAGCATGTCCGAGGCGCAGGCCGCCCTTGACGCCGTCGTCGATGAAGAGGCCGCGGCAAAGGCAAGGCTCCTCTTCCTTAAGGATAATGCCCTCGGGCACATGCGCAAGGGGCTTGCAAAGCATACGGCCGAGCTGGACCGCTATTTCGCTTCAACGGAGGGCGGCGATGCCGCGGATGGACATATCTGCACCTTCGAGGGATATGCGCCGGCAGAAGAGAACGCAAGGCTGGAGAAGGCTTTCGACAGCATGGGCATCTTTTATCTGGCAGCCGAGGCGATGGAGGAGGACAACCCGCCTATCAAGCTGAAGAACAACCGCTTCTCAAGCCTGTTCGAATGCCTCACCGGCATGTACGGCATGCCTGTCTACGGAGAGTGGGACCCTACCCCTGTACTCAGCATATTCTTCCTGCTGTTCTTCGCCATGTGTATGGGAGACGCCGGCTACGGCCTCGTGCTTATAATATACGGAATTCTTCAGGACAGGAAGATCGTGAACATCGGAATGTTCGAGGGTCTGGGCAAGCTGATCGCCGTTCTGGGCGTCGCCACCACAGTCGTGGGCTTCTTCCTCGGCACTGCTTTCGGCATAGACCTGAGCACCGTGCAATGGATTCCGGAGGGCCTGCGCTCGCTCATGCTGACCGGAGATGTCAATATAGGCGGCTCAGAATATGCCCTGCAGATGGTCCTGGCTATCGGCATCGGCGTATTCCACCTGTGTCTGGCTATGACGGTCAAGGCGGTGCTATATACAAAGCGCTTCGGCTTTAAAGAGAACATCAGCACATGGGGATGGCTGCTGCTTATCCTCGGCGGAATCGTAACGGCGGTATGCGCCGGCACGGAGCTGCTGTCGCCACAGATCACAACTTACGTCCTGATAGGCATAGGAGCCGTATCCGCCCTTGCGATATTCATCTTCAACAAGCCGGGCCGCAATCCCCTGCTGAACATCGGAGCCGGCCTGTGGGACACCTACAACATGGCTACCGGCATTCTCGGCGATGTGCTCAGCTACATACGTCTGTATGCCCTCGGCCTTGCCGGCGGCATGCTAGGCGGGGCTTTCAACAACCTCGGCGCCATGGTGCTGGGCGACAATCCCACATGGCAGTGGATACCGTTCATAATGATCATTCTTTTCGGCCATATCCTCAACCTGCTTATGTCCTGTCTCGGTGCCTTCGTGCACCCTCTGCGTCTTACCTTCGTAGAGTATTTCAAGAACAGCGGCTATGAAGGCAAAGGACGGCTTTACAATGCGCTGAAGAAATAGGCGGCGCGAAACATTTGAATAAAGTAAAACAAAATAAAAATTTAAAATTATGGAACTTATTCTTGGTTATCTCGGTCTGGGCCTCATGCTGGCCCTTGCCGGCATCGGTTCTTCAATCGGTACAACTATCGCAGGCAACGCAGCGGAGGGAGCTCTCAAAATCAACCCTGAGAAATCCTCAAGCTACATGATCCTTTCGGCGATGCCTGCGACCCAGGGCCTTTACGGCTTCGTGGCATTCCTTATGTGGCAGGGCAAGGACTTCGCGGCAAACGGCCCTATGCTTTTCGGCGTTGGCCTCGGCGTGGGTCTCGTATGCATGTTCTCTGCCATCCGTCAGGGTCAGGTCTGCGCCAACGGTATCATCGGCATCTCGCAGGGCCACGACGTCCAGACCAACACTATGATCTACGCCGCACTTCCTGAGTTCTACGCGATCCTCGCGCTCGTCGCAGCTCTGATGCTCTAAGAGCGTAAATACATCTCTTGCGTCACGCATCGTCAAGGTGCGCACGCGCGCGGAATGAGGGTGACCGCAAAGTCCGTCGGGCTTTGCGGTCACCTTCTTTTTTTGTGCTCCGTTCGGCATAACCATAAACGGCTACTATACGGCTGGCCGTGCCGTCGGCGGGACTCCGTTCGGTCTTGCCTCACTCCGGCCCCTCCCACAATATTCTTCGTCATCGCTTCGCGATAACCCGCATCTTACGGGCCCAATCCCCCTTCCCCTGCCCGGCAGGGGTGAATGCAATTAATGATCTCACAGAATGAACAGCTTGCCCTTGGAAGCCCGTATTAACTAAAAAAATTTCTGTGTCTACTTTTGGGGGCTGGTACACCCGTATCGCAGTGTTTCAACACTTCATGCGGATATGCAGGTATTCTGAAGGCGTTGCCATAGCAAGAGTTCTGTTTGAATTCATGCCGCAAAACTGCACTCATTTGTATAATATACCGATACAATGGCATTCTTGAGGCATAACTGCACTTACCGTATAACGTACCGGCACAATTGTATTCCTGACGCACACAAAATTGCAGAACTTTCATTTTATCCGCCGATCTTCAAGAAAAATATGGCAAAGAGTATATTCCAGCGCCTCCAATGTCCGCTTACGGACTTTAGGCTTCAGCTGGCATTCCCAGACAATAATGGAATGCCAGCCCATAGAAGCCAGCTCTTTCATTTCCGCCATATCCCTGCTCCGGTTCTTTTCAATTTTGCTCTGCCAATACCCAACGTTTGTTTTCGGCAGAACATAATACCTGCATCCGTCGTGCCCATGCCAGAAGCATCCGTTCACAAAAATGACAGTTCTGTATTTTAACAGAACAAGATCCGGATGTCCCGGCAACCGCGGATGATTCAGTCTGTATCGGAATCCACGGCTGAACAAAAACTTCCGCACCAGCAATTCAGGCTTCGTATTCCGCCCTTTTATTGCCGCCATGCAACGGTGTCTCTGTTCTTTCGTGAGTTTGTCCATATCTTTCAGATATCATCAGATTCTTTTAAAGAAATCTTCGTAATCACCGTCTATTATTCTCCACATTCCATTCTTCCGGCCTCCTTCTCTGACAATGAACTTCATATCTGTCATTCTCTTGAGGTATTTACGCACCTGTCGGTCAGAAACACCTATGTTCGCAGCCATTTCGGCAATTGTGATTCCCGGATTCGAGGAAATCAATTTGTATATTATCCTCTGTGCTTTTAGGAACTCTTTCCGGAACTTATTATCCTCTTTTAGGAACTCTTTCTCTGTTCCTTTATCTACTTTTAGGAACTCTTTTTCATCCATTACACCATTACTTCCATAATTCAAATTCCTAACAAAAGGCACGGCCGGAAGTTCCCCTACGAAATGACGCTGTAGTCCTTGAAATTGTATCTGCCGGAGCGGAGGGCGGCGAGAAGGAGGGCGTTATGAGGGTTTTCCAGCAGAGGATCACGTTCAAGTATGCGTGAGGCATAATCGCGGGCCTCGCTGAGCAGAAGCCCGTCTCTGGCGATAGAGGCGATATTAAGTTCGACAGGCATGCCGCTCTGCGCGGTGCCTTCCAGATCTCCCGGACCGCGGAGCTTCATGTCCTCCTCGGCCAGTTCGAAGCCGTTGTCGGTGGCGCACATCAGGTCTATACGGTGCCTGCTGTCTTTCGACAGCTTGAAATCGGTCATAAGAATGCAGTAAGACTGGTTGCTGCCACGGCCCACGCGGCCGCGAAGCTGGTGCAGCTGGGCAAGGCCGAAACGTTCCGCGCTCTCGATCACCATCACCGTGGCGTTCGGCACGTCCACGCCCACTTCTATCACGGAGGTGGCCACCATTATATTCGCCCGTCCGGCCACGAACGCCTGCATGTTGAAATCCTTTTCCTGAGGATTCTGCTGCCCGTGCACGATGGCGACCTTGTATCCCTGCTCCAGAGGAAAGGCCTCCGCAATCTGCTCGAAGCCCATCTCCAGATTCTTGTAGTCCATCTTCTCGCTCTCGAAAATCAGCGGATACACCACGAATATCTGCCGTCCCTGAGCGATCTGCTCCTTCATGAACCTGAATACGGCGCTGCGCTTGCCCTCGTAGCAGTGCATTGTCTTGACCGGAGTGCGTCCCGGAGGCATCTCATCCAGCACGGAGACATCCAGATCGCCGTAAAGGGTCATCGCAAGGGTGCGCGGAATAGGCGTCGCCGTCATCACCAGCACATGAGGCAGAAGTCCGTCGCCGCGCTTGTTCCAGAGCCGCGAACGCTGGTCCACGCCGAAGCGGTGCTGCTCGTCTATCACGGCATACCCGAGATTCCTGAACGTCACGCTGTCCTCTATCAGCGCATGCGTGCCCACGACAATCCCTATGCTTCCGTCCTCCAGCCCGGCATGAATCTCGCGGCGTTCGGCGGTCTTTGTGGATCCCGTCAGCAGGGCGCAGCGCACTCCGGCCGGAGCCAGATATTTGCACATGTTGCGGTAATGCTGCTGTGCCAGCACCTCGGTCGGAGCCATTATGCAGCTCTGGAAACCGTTGCCATAGGCGATAAGGGCCGAAAGCACCGCCACCATAGTCTTGCCGCTGCCAACGTCGCCCTGCAGGAGCCTGTTCATCTGCGACCCGCTCTGCATATCCTGACGTATCTCCCTGATCACCCGTTTCTGAGCCCCGGTCAGCGAATAAGGCAGCGCGTTGAAGCAGGCGTTGAACGCCTCCCCGACCCTGTTCATGACAATGCCGTTGTTTCCCCGGGTGCGCACGAACTTCGCTTTAAGCAGCGACAGCTGCAACAGGAACAGTTCCTCGAATTTAAGGCGGCGCTTTGCCTTCATAAGGGCATCGGCGGAAGACGGGAAATGGATATTGCGCAGAGCGAAATGGATAGGCACCAGGTCTTTGCCCTTCAGCACATAATCAGGAAGCGTCTCGCTGATCTCCGGCAAGCCGGCATTCAGGGCCGAGTCCATTATCCTGTTCATCACCTTTGCCGTAATTCCGGCATTCTTCAGTTTTTCCGTAGACGGATAAATGCCGGTCATGCGGAAATTATATGCCTCGGTACCGTTATCTGCCGGAGGATCTATTTCCGGGTGCACGACATTGACAGCCCCGTTGAAAACGGACGGCTTGCCGAAAAAGACGAACTCAGCCCCCGGGACCAACTTGGCTGAGACGTATTTCACGCCCTTGAAGAACACCAGCTCCATACGCCCCGACATATCCTCCACCCACACCCTCAGATGCTTTGGATTCTCCTCTTTCCTGACAACCCTGGCACGTATCTGCACATATGCAGCGTCCGGCACTATGTCCGCTATCCTCACAAAGTTGCTGCGGTCTATGTAACGGCTGGGATAAAAATGCAGGAGATCCGCCACGCTCCCTATCCCGAGTTCGGATTCAAGCAGCGCGGCCCTCTTAGTCCCCACACCCTTCAGATACTGTATATCCATAATGGCAAATATACTAATTTTTGTTATCTTTGCACAATTTATAGATTGTCAGACATGAACAGAAAGATAGTTGTCGGCATCACCCAGGGTGATGGAAACGGTATAGGATATGAAGTGATCATAAAAGCCCTTGCGGATGAAAGGATGCTGGAGATATGCACTCCCGTGATCTACGGTTCTTCAAAGATTTTCGGATTCTACAAAAAGACCGTCCACAATATAGACCAGATAAACACCAACGTCATATCGGATGCGGCCGACATCAGGCCGAAGACGGTGAACATCGTAAACTGCCTTCCGGACAACGTATATGTGGAGCCCGGACAGCCCACTCCGGAGTCGGCGAAATCAGCCATGAAGGCCCTGGAATGCGCCGTAAAGGACGCAAAGGACGGCAAGATCGACGTAATCGTCACCGCACCGTTCAACAAACGCGCGATGAACGCCGAGGGATTCGGATTCACGGGCCATACGGAGTTTCTCGAGAAACAGTTCGGCGTTAACGACGCCGTGATGCTTATGGTGGCTGACCAGCTCAAGGTGGCCGTCGCCACACAGCATATTCCGCTGCGCAAGGTTCCTGAGTCCCTGAACACAGACATGCTCGTGAACAAGCTGCGTCTCATGAAGGCGTCGCTCGAGCAGGATTTCGGCATATACGACCCGAAGATCGCGGTTCTCGGCCTTAACCCGCACTGCGGCGACGGAGGCCTCATCGGCGACGAGGAACAGACGATCATCGGTCCTGCGGTCCAGCTGGCCCAGAAAGAGGGTATCATGGCATTCGGCCCGTACTCCCCTGACGGATTCTTCGGGATGTGCAATTATATGAAATACGACGCCATACTGGCGATGTACCACGATCAAGGCCTCACCCCGTTCAAGGCCCTCGCGTTCGAGATGGGCGTGAACTACACCGCAGGCCTTCCCGTGGTGCGCACCTCTCCAGACCATGGCACGGCATACGAACTCGCGGGACGTGACGAAGCGGATCCGCGCAGCATGATTTCAGCCATCTATACGGCAATCGACGTATTCAACAAACGCGCCGAGCACAAGAAGCTCATGGATTCAAGGCCTGTTCTCAGGAGCAAGGCCGAGGGCTTCAGCGAGAAAGGCGACATTGCCGAATAATGCAAAAGCAGCCGATCATCCTGTACACGGACGGTGCGAGCAGCGGAAACCCGGGTCCCGGAGGCTACGGGGCTATCTTGCGTTGCGGAAGCTATGAAAAAGAGCTCAGCGGAGGATTCGCCCGCACGACGAACAACAGAATGGAGCTGATGGCCGTGATAATGGGACTGGAGGCCGTAAGATGGGACAATGCGGATATAAACGTATTCAGCGACAGCACATACGTGGTGAAGGCCGTCAATGAGGGTTGGCTGATGAAGTGGGAGCGTACGGGCTTCAAAAAGGCCAAGAATGCGGACCTGTGGCAGAGGTTCCTGCGCGTTTACCGCAGGCACAACGTGAAGTTCACATGGGTCAAGGGACACGCCGACAACCCGCTCAACGAAAGGTGCGACCGCCTGGCCGTGGCGGCGGGAGCGGGAGCCGCCGCACGCGGAGCGGCACTGCCGGAAGATAGCGGTTTTGCGGCAGGAAACGCTGCGGAAACGCCGGAAAGCCTGCTTTAGAACTTTAAAAGGGGTAACCAGAAAGTCGGATTAACTCTCTGAGAATTGAAAATTTAGTGGCAAGGGTGAGGTCGAGCCACACCGAAAAATGAGAAAAGGGGCTTGACTAATACTTTTTAGTCGGCCCCTTTCTGTACCCCCTAGGCGAATCGAACGCCTATCAAAAGAACCGGAATCTTCCATTTTATCCATTAAACTAAGGGGGCAGGAATCTTTGCAAAAATACAAAAATTATCAGAGTTTTTCTATCTTTGCAGCGCAAAATGAAAAATAAAATGCTTATGCAGATATTTCTTACAATCCTGCTGCTGGTCATATCGAACATTTTCATGACATTCGCATGGTACGGCCATCTCAAACTCCAGGAAATGGACATCAGCACCTCGTGGCCGCTGATCGGCATAATCCTGTTCTCCTGGTTCATAGCCCTGTTCGAATACGCATTCCAGGTGCCAGCCAACCGCATAGGTTCCCAGATAAACGGAGGCCCGTTCACCCTGGTACAGCTGAAAGTCATTCAGGAAGTGATCTCGCTTACCGTATTCAGCGTGATTGTAATGTTCTGTTTCAAAGGCGAGACAATCCAGTGGAACCATATCGCCGCCTTCGTCTGCCTCATACTCGCAGTATTCTTCGTATTTCTGAAATAAGAGGCCGTCGTTCACAAAAGCCCGTATCAAAAGCCCGGCACACCCCAAAAGACCTGCAGCAAAAAAAAGACCTGCATGAATGCAGGCCGGTAACCAACTTATATTTGCCACATTGGCCGGGACTTGTTAAAGAAGCCGTTTTGTCAGGCCGAACAGCTTGTAAGGCATGTACTTGAACGGCAGGTCTATCAGCCGCGAAGACACCACTATGCTGCGTTCGTGCGTGAATGCGTTGAAACTCCTGCGGCTGTGATAGCTGCCCATTCCTGAGTTGCCTACGCCGCCGAAAGGAATGTTGGCGTTTACGATATGCATGATCGTATCGTTTATGCAGCCTCCGCCGGAAGAAGTCCGGCCGATGATGCGCCATCCCTTGCCCTCATCTCCGAAGAAATAGAAAGCCAGAGGTTTCTCACGCGAGGTAACGAACCCGATTACCTTGTTTTCGAAGCTGTCGCCGCAGTCATCCAGCTCTATAACCGGAAGCACAGGGCCGAATATCTCTTCTGTCATCACTTTGGAGTCCAATGCCACATTGCCCAGCAGGGTCGGCTCGATATAGCGCTCCGAAGCGTCGGTATGTCCTCCGCACAGTATCTCCCCTTCCGCAAGATAAGAGCTTACGCGCTGGAAAGCCTTGTCCGATACCATTCTCACGTAATGCTCGTCCTTCTTTACATCATCTCCGTGAAGAAGGGCGATCTGGCGTCTGAATTCCTCTGTAAAGGCATCCTTGACATCCTTGTGGATAAGGATATAATCCGGAGCTATGCAGGTCTGTCCCGAATTCAGTGTCTTGCCCCATGCGCATCGGCGTGCAGCAAGCCTGATATCGGCTGTCCTGTCTATGATGCACGGGCTCTTGCCGCCCAGCTCCAGCACCACAGGGGTAAGGTTCCTGGCCGCAGCCTCCATGACATCATGGGCAAGAGCGGGGCTGCCTGTAAAGAATATCATGTCCCAGCGGCAGGAGAAAAGCTTTTTGTTCACTTCCCTGTTGCCCTGCACGACCGCGACATATTCTTCTTTAAAGGTATCAGCTATCATAGTTTCAATCACCCTGGAAACATTAGGGACATAAGGTGAAGGTTTGAGTACTGAATTGCAACCTGCGGCAATCGCTCCGACAAGAGGGCTCAGCAGGAGCAGGATAGGATAGTTCCAGGGGGAAACTATGAGAGCTGTACCAAGGGGTTCCTTAACGACATAGCTGCGTGCGGGCATGCAGCTCAGAGGCGTGGCATGGAATTCCCTGCGGGACCATTTCCTGACGTTTCTGATTGCATCCTTGATTTCCGCTTTCACGAGACTGATCTCGGTAAGGTAAGCTTCTTTGTATGATTTGTGCAGATCTGTCCACAAAGCGCTTACAAGCTCGTCCTCCCATTTCTCCATTGCCGCGAGAAATTCCTTGAGGCGGGCCTTGCGCCATTTCGGGTCAAGAGTGGCGCCGCTGCGGAAATACTCCTTCTGCAGCGCTACGATCTGATCGATTCTTTCGTCTGTTGTGTTGGCGACAGTCATCATTTACGTCCGGTAAAGTGGTCCATTACGTGATAGATACCGAAAACCTCGCCGAAGAACCAGTCGAAAATCTTCGAAGGGAAAATGCCCTGGCAGAAGCGGATGAAATGGAACGGGAAAGGAATACCCTTGAAATTCACGTCCCTTTCAATTGCGCTCAGGATCTTCCTTGCGGTTTTCTCCGGTTCAAGTATAGGGAAAATCTTAGACTTTACGCCATCGAACATTCCCGTATTTATAAAGTAAGGAGCGACAGTGGTCACCCGGACTTTGGACCCGGTCGACGCAAGCTCGACCCTCATCGAATCCGACCATCCAATGACTCCCCATTTGCTGGCCGCATACGCGCTCATTCGTGGAACCTGGAGCATGCCCGCAGCGGAAGCTATGTTGCAGATATGTCCGCTGTCGCGCTTGACCATATCCCCTATCGCCGCAAGCGCCACATACATAGGCGCGATTGTGTTGATGCGGATTGTGCGCTCTATTTCCGCGGCAGTATTGTCTGAGAAAAGACGGTTGCTTGTCACGATGCCGGCGCAGTTCACAAGGATATCCACGCGTCCGCAGGCCTTTACGCTCTCGGCATACGCTTCAAGCACGGCCTCATTGTCCGATACATCCACCTTGATGCCTACGATTTCGGTCTTGCCGCCTGCAAGAGCCTTATGCTCTGAAACGACTTTTGCGATGTTCGCCTCATTGATATCCCAGATTATTACGGCCGAAGCGCCTTTCTCTATGGAAAGACGGCCCAGAAGACGTCCGATGCCGGAAGCGCCGCCTGTTATAAGAATAGTGTTGCCCTTTACTTTCATGTCCTGAATGTTTTTGCAAATTTAAGCGGATTAGAATCCGGGATAAAGTGACAATGTCTGTTATTTTTGGGATTAGAGACATTTTTATGTATATTTACAGGTGATAATCATCACCAAACGATAAAAATGGTCAAAATTTCATACCGGGAATTCTGCGAACTCAACAAGCTGGTCTGCGACGGTTCGATGCACGTGATAACCGATGCCGTCTTTCCCGCGGAAGAGTTCTGCGCGGACTTCACGTTCGTGCTTCACAGCACAGGCGGCACCGCATCCATAAGCATAGACGGCAGGAAATACGGAATAAAGCGCAGATGCATATCGGTATGGCGTCCGGGACAGAAAATAGAGTTCAGCCCGGACGATTCGCTGGAATACCGCCTTATACTTATCAGCGGCGACCTCAGCCAGTTCATCAGCATGAGCGGCGTGTTCCTCACCCTGTCCGTAACCGACGAGTTTCCGGTGATACGCATAACCAGCTCATACAATGAGGTCATAAAACTGTATTTCGACACCATCACGAACGTCACGCGGCTACAGGACAACCCGTTTAAGAAAGACTGCCTGATAAGCGTCCTCAAAGGTCTGTTCTACAGCACCGGAGTATATGTGCTGCGTGCTCTCAGGATAAAAGACGGAGGGCTGTACAGCTTCGCCGGCAAATACCCGGAATTCGAAAACAGCACAGCCTCGAGATTCATAAAGCTGGTGGAACAGCATTCCACAAAGAAAAGGCACCTTTCATATTACGCCGGGCTCATGGACTACAATCCGAAATATCTGTCGGCTCTTATAAAAAGGGAAACCGGACACTCAGGCCAAACGATCATAGACCAGTATGCGGTACTTGCGGCAATGGCCAAACTGTCCTACGGACACCAGTCCATAAAGGAAATCAGTGACGAGATGGAATTCCAGTCACAGTCCGACTTCGGAAAATTCTTCAAGCGGCTGACAGGCGTTTCCCCCATGACATACAGGAAGAAACGCTTCAGCCGCGAAAACTGATCCTGAACGGATCCTACTTGTGCTCGATCAGGTTCTTGTCAGGAATGATAAGCATGGCGAGAAGGTACACCAGCAGACCTGGGAAACCGGCCGAGAATACGGAGAACAGGACATAGATCAGACGTACGATTGTCGGATCCCAGTTAAAGTACTCCGCGATACCGCCGCAAACGCCGGCAAGCATCTTGTTCTGTGACTTGTAAAGTTTCTTTTCCATAATTATCTGTCATTTAATAAGTTTATTGTACATTTCCTTCAATACGCCGGCATCGCCGGACGAATACAACTCAACCTCCGGAACGCAATGCGCGTCGCTTCTCCTGTATAGCCGCAAAGTCTGTGCCGCCACAGCGGGAGCGGGATTTATGATATTCACTCCGGGCCCTGCTATCTTGCGCAAGGTCTTCCCTAAGAAAGGATAATGCGTGCATCCGAGCACTATGTTGTCCGCTCCGGCGGCAAGCAAAGGCTCCAGGGAACGGCGTACCGTATCTTCCGCCTCCGGACCTTCGGGCACTCCCCTCTCCACAAGTTCCACAAACCCGGCACCCACATGCTCCACGACCTTCACGGTATCGGAATATCTGTCGCGCAGGTCGAGGTAATTGCCCCCGTGCAGGGTGCCGGCCGTAGCCAGGACGCCTATCACTCCGCTTTCGGAAGAAAGGGCCGCGGGCTTTACAGCGGGCTCGATGCCCACGAAATCCATCTCAGGCCATTCCGCGCGCAGGGTCTTTATAGCCGCCGCCGTCGCAGTGTTGCACGCCACGACAATTATGTCGGCTCCCTTATCTGCAAGAAAAGACGTTATCTTCCGCGCCCTGCCGGTTATATATTCCTTTGACTTGGCGCCATAAGGGCAATGGGCGGTATCGGCATAATAGACATAGTGCTCGTCCGGGAGCAGTCTCAGCAACTCCTTCAGGACGCTCAATCCTCCTATACCCGAATCGAATACACCTATCATAGCCGCAAATATACCATTATTTTGCCGGATTCCGCGCCTCCTGGTCCAATTTCAGCAGGGCGTCGAGATCCTGGCGCAGCCGGCAGGCGTCATGGAAGCGTACCGCATGCCATCCGGCCTCGCGCGCCCCGCGGACATTGTTCTCGTTGTCATCGATAAAGACGCATTCCTCCGCCTTGAGTCCGAAGCGCGACACCAGCAGGTCATATATCCTGCGGTCCGGCTTCAGCACATGCTCTTCGCCGGACACCACCATGCCTTCCATAAGGCCGAACACAGGATATACGTCGCGTACCAGCGCGAAAGTCTCTGCCGACCAGTTCGTAAGGCCATAGACATGGTAGCCGCGGCTCTTGTAATCCCGTACAAGTTCTTCCATACCGGGAATCTGGCCGCCTATCATATCCATGAAACGGCCGTAATACATCCTGATCTCCTTTTCCCATTCCGGATGAAGGGCTACAAGCTCGTCAGTGCCCTCGGCCACAGGTTTTCCCGCATCGTGCTGCACGTTCCATTCATAGGTGCAGATGTTCTCCAGAAACATGTCCGCCTTCTCTGAAGAGCCGAAATACTTATCATAAAGATGGTGCGGGTTCCAGTCAAGAAGCACCGCACCATAATCGAATACTATATTTTTAATCATAACGATTGTCAATAACCGTACAGGGAAGCCTTATTTGGCGATCGCAACGGACCTGATCTCACGGATGACGGTAATCTTCACCTGGCCCGGATAAGTCATCTCGTCCTGGATCTGCTTTGCGATTCTCGCGCTCATCTTCTCGACATCGGAGTCGCTTACCTGATCGGCACCGACAATGACGCGGAGCTCGCGGCCAGCCTGGATGGCGTAGGCCTTGGTTACGCCATTGTATGAAGACGCGATGTTCTCCATATCCTTGAGACGCTTGATATAAGACTCGATGACCTCGCGGCGTGCTCCCGGACGTGCTCCGGAAATCGCATCAGCCACCATCACGATAGGAGCGATCGTCGTATTCATCTCGATTTCCTCGTGGTGCGCGCCGATAGCGTTGCATACCTCAGGTTTCTCCTTGAATTTCTCGGCGAGCTTCATGCCCATGAGTGCGTGAGGCAGTTCAGGGTCCTCCTCGCTCACCTTGCCGATATCATGAAGCAGACCCGCACGTTTCGCGAGCTTCACGTTAAGTCCGAGCTCGGCGGCCATGATAGCGGAGATGTTCGCCACCTCGCGGCTGTGCTTGAGCAGGTTCTGGCCGTATGAAGAACGGTATTTCATGCGGCCGATCATACGTGTAAGCTCCGGTGCGAGACCGTGGATGCCGAGGTCGATGCATGTGCGCTTGCCGGTCTCCATGATCTCCTCCTCGAGCTGTTTTGTAACCTTCGTCACAACTTCCTCGATACGGGCCGGATGTATACGTCCGTCCACAACAAGCTGGTGCAGCGACAGACGCGCGATCTCGCGGCGTACAGGATCGAAGCCTGATATGAGGATAGCGTCCGGAGTGTCATCCACTACGATCTCCACACCCGTTGCGGCCTCCAGGGCGCGGATGTTACGGCCCTCGCGGCCGATGATGCGGCCTTTCACCTCGTCATTCTCGATATGGAAAACGGACACGGCATTCTCGATTGCGGTCTCGGTGGCAGTGCGCTGTATGGTATTGATGACAATACGCTTCGCCTCTTTCGCCGCAGTAAGCCTTGCCTCGTCCATGACATCATTGATGTAGCTCTGCGCCTCCGTGCGTGCCTCGTCCTTCATATTCTGAACGAGCTGCGCCTTGGCCTCCGCCGCCGTCATACCGGCGATGTTCTCGATCTGAGCGATCGCCTCGGCACGCAGCTGCGCGTATTCGGCCTCTTTCTTCGAAACGACCTCCAGCTGGGCCTTAAGGTTCTCGCGTACCGCCTCGGCCTCCTTGTTTTTGCGGCCAAGCTCCGAATTCTGCTGGTTCAGCGTGTTCTCCTTCTGTTTGATACGGTTCTCCGCATTGCGGATAGCGTTGTTCTTCTCGTTCACGAAACGCTCGTGCTCGGCCTTGAGCTGAAGGAACTTCTCCTTAGCCTGATAAATCTTGTCGCTCTTGATCTTCTCGGCGGCGATCTCCGCCTGCCGGATAATCTCTTCCTTGCGTCCTTTCAGGATTGATTTCCTTATGGCTATATATACGCCGACAGCCACAGCGGCACCAATCACAGCGGACAGCAAACAAAACAATAAAGTCTGCATAAACATAAATTTTTAAAGTAGGAAGAAAATAAAAGCCGTCAGATTTGTCCGGGAAATCTTAAAATTTAAGATTCAGGCTCCGATAAGCATTCAGACTTCCTCCGTTCCACAAGGGAATCCCGCTGATGCGGTCACATAGGCCTGTCTTCGGGCATCGAGTCACCCCTTTCAGTTTTGCTTCAGTGATTTCGGCAAATATGGGCTGACGGCTATTTCAATGAATCGACATACTTCTGCAAGTCGGCGGCCATAAGGTCTATCTGCTTCTCCATATTTTCCAGTTTCTTTTTCAGCCCTACGCTTTCAATGGCGGCGTTCAAGGCAGCGATTGTAGCGATATCTATCTGGGAAACACCCGGATACGAACGCAAAAACTCCCTGATCACTCCATCCACATTACGGGCGGCCTCCCTAATGTCCGCCTCATTATCTTCGGAAACAGTCTGAGGATAGATCCTGTCCGCTATCTTGATCGTGATCTTGTGCTCTTCCATCTGCTATTGTAACAAAGCAAGCGCAGCATCGATGTCTTCTATAAGGGCATCAACCTGGGCCTTGGCGGTTGAATAATTGTCCGGAACAGACGGCAGAAACACGGTTCTCTCTTTCAGGATGCCGATTTCTTCTTCCAGTTTGGTTATTTTATTCTGTGCGCTTTCAAGCCGGCTTCTGTATCTGGCGACTTCAGACTCCAGGGACTCGGCTCTCTTTTTCTGTCCCTCATACGCTCCGATAAGCTGCTCTATATTGTTCTGAAGTCCCGCTAACATGCAACCGTTTTAAAAATACGTCTTACAAAGATAGCAAATTTTTAACATTATTTCTTATCTTTGGAAAAAATACAGCTTAATATCATTATGGAGGCAAACGAATACATCAGGAAAATCGAAGAGGCGGCGGCCTACATCAAGGCGCAGGACAGCCGCAGACCGGAAATCGCCATTATCCTCGGCAGCGGCCTGGGCAAGCTCGCGGACGAAATCGCGGACAAGACGGTCATACCATATAATACCATACCTGGATTCCCGGTATCCACAGCGATCGGACACAAGGGCAACCTCATCATCGGCGAGCTTGGAGGAAAGACCGTGATCGCCATGCAGGGCCGTTTCCATTTCTACGAGGGATATGACATGTGGACCGTCACTATGCCCGAGCGCGTATTCAGCGTCCTGGGCGTGAAATATCTTTTCGTCTCGAACGCCGCAGGCGGCCTCAACGAGAGCTTCCGCATAGGCGACCTGATGCTGATCCGCGACCACATCAACTGCGCACCGAGCCCGCTTATCGGCCCGAACCTCGACAAATTCGGCCCGCGCTTTCCGGACATGGGACACGCATACGACCCGGCGCTCATGCGTCTTGCCGTCAAATGTGCTGACGAGCTGGGCATCGGCGTGCAGAAAGGCGTATACGTGATTGTCACCGGCCCTACATACGAGACTCCGGCAGAGTGCACCTTCTATAACAGGATAGGCGGAGACGCGATAGGAATGAGCACGGTGCCTGAGGTGATCGTGGCGCGCCATTGCGGCATCAAATGCCTCGGCATCTCCGTCATCACGGACGAGGCTTTCGGAACGCGCGAGGAAGGAGAGGTCATAAGCGGCGACGAGGTGGTGAAGGCGGCCGACAAGGCGGCCGACAGGATGACGGCTCTGTTCAGGACCGTAATATCGAGACTCTGACGTTTTGACACGCAGGCATGTCAAATATGCCGCGGCCATTGCCGCCGCGGTATTCTGCTGTCTCCGGGCCCAGGCCGGCGACAAGGTCCGTCTTGCATGGGATCTCGGTGCGGCCATCATGTTCGACAATACGGAATACGCGGCTAGCGGAGACTGGGAACCGTCCCGCACGCTTTTCGGCATCAGGGCGAATGCCGGTGCCGGCGCGATGGTCGGAGAAAGCGGAGCAAACGGCGGTTCATGCAGCAGGATAATCGGCGGCGTGTCGGCCCTGTACTGTTTCGGCGGCAAGTTAAAGTTCGAGCCTCTTCTGTACTACAAGCTGGAAACAAAGCTGCGCAAATGCAGCTTCTCCATGGTGGCAGGGGCATTCGACCGCCGCGAATCCCGTGCATTCTACTCCCCCGCCTTTTTCTCAAGCTACAACTTATTCATGGACGGCACCTTCGACGGCATTCAGTTCTCGTGGAAGTCGGACCGTCTCTACACTGAGCTTGGAGTGGACTGGATGGGAATGCCGGACAGCTCCAGAGCGTCGGTACGCGAGGAATTCAGGATATATTCAGGCGGTCATCTGACGGTCCTGAAATGGCTGGACGTCGGATATGCGGCGTCCCTGCATCATTACGCCTGCTCTTTCCTGGCAAGCAACGTCGTGGATGACGCGCTTGTGAATCCGTACATGGACCTTGAATTCTCTGGATACTGCGGCGGACTGCTGCAGTCGCTGGAACTGCGCGCAGGCCTCCTTCTCGGATACCAGAACGACAGGATAAGGGAAAACGGCCTCAGCATACCCGCGAACGTCAATATCTACAGCCGCATCAAGAAGTGGAACGTCACTATCGACAATGACCTGTACTTCGGCACGGATCTGATGCCGCTGTATGATTCAGACGCTCCGGAGGGAGGCACATACGGCTCACATCTGTATATGGGAGAACCGCTGCTGCGCCACAGGAACACAGAGGGCCGCACAGGATATTTCGACCGCCTCGGCATAGCATGGGAGCCTACGCTCGCCGGAAAGCTGTACATGACGTTCCGTGTTGACTTCGATTTCAATTCAGGTTTTCTGGGCAGCCGGCAGCTGATAGGAATAAGATACAGATTCTAAACCATACAATATGATGAAAATAATAAGATACCTGTATTACGGGCTGCTCAGCATCAGCTGCTGCAGGTTTCCCGAGGAAATAAGGCACATCGAGATAAACGGCCTGGACATGGCGTTCGCGGTGCGCGGACCGCAGGACGGCAAGCCTGTAGTCCTGCTGCACGGCAACGGCGGCTCGCACAGGAGCCTGCTCACGCAGGCGAAACAGCTTGCGAAAGCCGGCTACAGGGTGTACAGCCCGGATTCAAGGGGCCATGGCCTCAACGCCCCGCTGGAGGAATACCACTACGCCGACATGACGGAAGACACATACCTGTTCATAAAGAAGCTCGGCCTCGGCAAGCCTGCGGTATGGGGCTGGAGCGACGGCGGAATAATCGCGCTTATGCTGGAAATGGAGCATCCTGGCACATGCAGCATGATAGCGGCCAGCGGAGCGAACCTGACGCCGGACTGCGGCGAGGGATTCGAGGAGTTCAAGAAATGGATCTATGAGAACTATACGCCTCTTACGGCGATGATGCTGTCGGAGCCGGACATAAAGCCGGAGGAACTGGCAGCGATAACCTGCCCCGCACTGATTACCGGCGGCACGCTGGAAATGATAAGCGTGGAGCACACCACACTGATCGCTGATTCGATACCGGGCGCGGAGCTTATAATCTATGAAGGAGAGGACCACGGCAGCTATATCAAGCGCAGCCCGAAAATCGGCAAGGCACTGCTCGCCTTCTTCAAAAAACACAATTATTAAAGGAAGCGGCATCCAAGACGATTTTTTTAGTATCTTTGCACGCATTTAATTAACAAGATTATGTTCGAGAATCTGTCAGATAAGCTGGAACGCTCGTTCAAGGTACTGAAGGGCGAAGGAAAAATAACCGAAATCAACGTCGCGGAAACATTGAAGGAAATCCGCAGGGCTCTGCTGGATGCCGACGTTTCATACAAGATCGCGAAGAATTTCTGCGATCAGGTCAAGGCTAAGGCCATGGGAGCGAACGTGCTCACCGCCGTAAAGCCTGGCCAGATGCTGGTAAAGATCGTGCATGACGAGCTCGCCGCGCTCATGGGTTCCGAATCTTCGGAGCTTGACCTCAGCGGCAATCCGGCCGTCATCCTCGTGGCCGGCCTCAACGGTTCCGGCAAGACCACGCTTTCCGGCAAGCTCGCCAGCCATATCCACAGCAAGAAAGGCATGAAGGTCCTGCTTGCGGCATGCGACACATTCCGCCCTGCGGCTATCGACCAGCTGAAAGTGCTTGCGGACGGCATCGGCGTTCCCGTATATTGCGATTACGAGGAGAAAGATCCGGTAAAAGTGGCTCTGAGCGCCGTGGCGAAAGCCAAGGCGGAGGGCTACAAGGCGGTCATCATAGATACAGCGGGACGTCTGAGCGTGGATGAGGAGCTCATGGACGAGATAGAGAGGCTCAGCCGTGCGGTGAATCCTGCCGAGACCCTGTTCGTGGCAGACGCGATGACGGGCCAGGACGCGGTGGAGACAGCGAAGGTATTCAACGACCGTCTGAACGTCACTGGCGTGGTCCTGACAAAGATGGACGGCGACACGCGCGGCGGTGCGGCCCTTTCGATCCGGGCTATTACCGGTAAGCCGGTAAAGTTCATTTCCGCGGGAGAGAAGATGGACGCAATAGACGTGTTCCACCCTTCCCGCATGGCCGACCGTATTCTGGGCATGGGAGATGTCGTCTCCCTCGTCGAGAAGGCCCAGGAACAGTTCGATGAGAAAGAAGCGCGCGAGCTCAAGAAAAAGATCGCCAGAAACCAGTTCACCCTGTGGGATTTCTACAACCAGATCCAGCAGGTGCGCAAGATGGGCGACATAAAGGACCTCGCCGGCATGCTGCCAGGCGTGGGAAAAGCCATAAAGGATGTGGACATAGACAACGACAAGGCATTCAAGAGCACGGAAGCGATCATCCTGTCCATGACCCCTTATGAGCGTGAGAACCCGGATATCATAAACGGCAGCCGCAAGAAGCGCATAGCCGACGGTTCGGGCACCTCCATCCAGGCCGTAAACCAGCTGCTGAAACAGTTCCAGGCAAGCCAGAAAATGATGAAAATGGCAATGGGCATAGGTCCGAAAAACCTGATGCAGCAGATGATGTCCATGCGCCGCAAATAATTTCAGGAGACTATGGAAAATATAGGTACACTCGTGGCCGAGGCCTTTATCTGGGGCTTTGCGGCTCTGCTTACCCCCTGCGTATTCCCGATGGTGCCGATGACGGTGTCATTCTTCATGAAGGGAAGCGCGGACAAGGGCTCCGGACATTTTAATCAGGGACGGTTCAAAGCGATAATGTACGGACTATTCATCATCGCTCTGTATACTCTGCCTATAGCGGCTATCATCCTGATTACCAGGATTGCCGGCGGAGAGGCAGTTACTGCCGACATATTCAACTGGCTGTCGACGCACTGGCTCCCTAATATCGTGTTCTTCATCGTATTCATGATTTTCGCGGCCTCTTTTCTCGGAGCTTTCGAAATACAGCTGCCTTCGTCTCTTGCGAACAAATCCGACAAGAACGCTGACAAAGGCGGACTCGCCGGCGTATTCTTCATGGCCCTTACCCTTGTGCTTGTCAGCTTCAGCTGCACAGGCCCTATCGTAGGCACGGTGCTCATAAAATCCACAAGCGGCGAATTCTGGGCTCCGATCATAACGATGCTTTGCTTCAGCACAGCATTCGCGCTCCCCTTTGCCGTTCTCGCGATGTTCCCTTCACTGCTCCGGAAAATGCCGAAGAGCGGAGGCTGGCTCGGCAGCGTGAAGGTCGTGCTCGGCCTGGTGGAGATCGCGCTCGGATTCAAGTTCCTCAGCGTCGCCGACCAGACATATCACTGGGGGCTGCTCGACAGGGACATATACCTGACGATATGGATCCTGTGCTTCGGCACGATGCTCCTTTACGGACTCGGGCTCGTGGGCTTCCCGTCGGCGCCGAGGAAACGCAAATGGACGGTGCTCAGAGGAGTTCTCTGCGCCATTCTCGCCGCGTTCATCGCATATCTTGCAAGCGGGCTTTTCGGAGCGCCGCTGAAGCATCTGTCCGGCTATCTTCCGCCTATGCAGGAGAAAGGCTGGTTTTATGACCGCAGCGGCGGCGAACGTCTCTACAATGGCGACGAACCTGTCAAATACGCGGACTTCCTGCATCTCCCCCACGGCCTGCAGGGCTATTTCGACCTTGACCAGGCCATCAGCACCGCGGCACGCGAGGACAAGCCCCTGTTCATCGACATAACAGGCCACGGATGCGTGAACTGCCGCGAGATGGAGGCCCGCGTATGGTCGGATCCACGGGTGCTCGGACTGCTTGGGAAAGAATTCGTGATCTGCGCCTTGTACTGCGATGACAAGACCGTGCTTCCTGAGGAAGAATGGATAGAGGCATCGGGACGCACGCTCAAGACACTCGGCAAGAAAAACGCATATATAGCCCGCACCCGTTTCAACACGAACGCACAGCCTTACTACGTGATCCAGGATGCGGAGGGCAGGAGTCTCGCGCAGCCGCGCGGCTACGATCTGGATACGGATGCATTCGTGGAGTTCCTGCAAAATGCCCTGAACGAATACGGAAAGTAACAAAACAGCATGTTTTTTCTTGAATATTCCCGTGGATTTCTTTAAATTCGCGGGAATCTTTGTGCGTACGCGCGCACGAGACCTCATTTTTCCGGGACACCGGACGGCAAGCATTATAGATCAAACAAATAATTAACTTAATTTCAAGATTATGGCTGAAAAAAAATTCATTACCTGTGACGGCAACTATGCCGCGGCGCATATCGCCTACCTCTTCAGCGAGCAGGCTGCCATCTACCCTATCACTCCGTCCTCGACTATGGCCGAGTATGTGGATGACTGGGCTGCAGCAGGTAAAAAGAACCTTTTCGGTGAGGTTGTAAAAGTAACCGAGATGCAGAGTGAGGGCGGCGCGGCCGGCGCGGTACACGGCTCTCTCCAGGCAGGTGCCCTTACCACCACATTCACGGCATCGCAGGGATTGCTCCTCATGATCCCTAACATGTACAAGATCGCAGGCGAGATGCTCCCTACGGTATTCCACGTGTCCGCACGTGCTCTGGCATCGCACGCCCTTTCGATCTTCGGTGACCACCAGGACGTGATGGCATGCCGCCAGACAGGCTTCGCGATGCTTGCGTCGGCTTCCGTACAGGAGGCCCTCGACCTCGCGGCTGTAGCGCACCTCTCCACTATCAAGTCATCGATTCCGTTCATCCACTTCTTCGACGGCTTCCGCACATCGCACGAGATCCAGAAAATCGAGCTTATCGACGAGCAGGCCCTCAAAGGCATGATTTCTGAAAAAGCCCTCACCGCATTCCGCGCACATGCCATGAGCCCTAACGCTCCGGTTATCCGCGGCACTGCACAGAACGGCGACGTTTATTTCCAGAACCTCGAAAGCCGCAACAACTTCTATAACGTGACCGATGATATCGTGGCGCGCTACATGGGTGAGATTTCCGAGCTCACAGGCCGCAGCTACCGTCCTTACGACTACTACGGCGCCGAGGATGCAGAGAATATCATCATCGCCATGGGTTCCGTGACAGAGACTGTGAAAGAGACTGTCGACTACCTTGCGGCACAGGGCAAGAAGGTCGGTCTGATGATCGTCCGCCTGTACCGTCCGTTCTCGGCAAAATACTTCTTCAAGGCGCTTCCTAAGAGTGTCAGGAAGATCGCGGTTCTTGACCGCACCAAAGAGCCTGGAGCTCCCGGCGAGCCTCTCTACATGGACATCAAGACCCTGTTCCAGGGCCAGAAGAACGCTCCTCTCATCATAGGCGGCCGCTACGGTCTGTCTTCAAAGGATACCACTCCTGCACAGATCGTTTCCGTATACGAGAATCTCGAGGCTGAACAGCCTAAGACAAACTTCACGATCGGCATCACCGATGACGTCACCTTCCTTTCACTCCCTAAGAAAGAGGAGATCTCAATCGTTAAGGAGGGCACTACCGAGTGCCGTTTCTACGGTCTCGGCTCCGACGGTACAGTAGGCGCCAACAAGAACACCATCAAGATCATCGGCGACCACACGCCTCTGTACGCACAGGGATATTTCGACTATGACTCCAAGAAATCAGGCGGATACACCTGCTCGCACCTGCGCTTCGGCGCGCAGCCTATCAAGGCGCCTTACCTTGTAAAGACTCCTGACTTCGTGGCATGCCACGTGCCTTCATACCTTACAAAATACGATGTTCTCGAAGGCATCAAGGAGAACGGCAGCCTGCTGCTGAACTCTCTCTGGGATGAGGAAGAGACCCTGAAACGCATTCCGGATCACGTAAAAGGCATCATCGGCCGCAAGAACGTCAAGCTCTACATCATCAACGCGACCAAGATCGCATCCGAGATCGGCCTGGGCGGACGCACCAACACTATCCTCCAGAGCGCATTCTTCAAGATCACAGGCGTCATCCCTTATGAAGAGGCTGTCGCATACATGAAGAAAGCTATCGTCAAGAGCTACGGCAAGAAGGGCGAGAACATCGTGAACATGAACTATGCGGCTGTAGACCGCGGCGGCGAGTACACACAGGTGACAATCCCTGCGGACTGGAAAGACATCACCGCTCCGTTCGAGATTCCGGGCGCCAACCGTGTAGCTCCTGAGTTCGTGAAGGTAATCGCCGACGTAGTGAACAGCCAGAACGGCGACAAGCTCCCTGTAAGCGTATTCAATCCGGACGGCACCATGCCGACAGGCACATCCGCATACGAGAAGCGCGGCATCGCAGTGAAAGTTCCGGCATGGGACGCTGACAAATGTATCCAGTGCAACTCCTGCGCGTATGTCTGCCCTCACGGAGTGATCCGTCCGTTCCTCGCTACCGACGAGCAGAAAGCGGCGGCTCCGGCAGGCATCAGGTTCATCACCGCGAAAGGCGCTCCTGCAGGTGCCGGCACCAACTACACCCTCGCTTTCAGCAACGCCGACTGTACGGGCTGCGGCAACTGCGTGGATGCATGTCTGGCTAAGGACAAGGCTCTCGCAATGGTCCCTTACGATGCAGAGACTCCGGTTCAGGCCGAGTACGCATGGCTTGAGAAGAACGTGGGCTACACGGCTGTAGAGCCTGCAAAATGCAATGTGAAGACCTCACAGTTCAACCAGCCTTATTTCGAGTTCAGCGGCGCTTGCGCAGGCTGCGGCGAGACACCTTATATCAAGGCAATCACACAGCTTTTCGGCGACCACATGATGATCGCTAACGCGACAGGCTGTTCTTCAATCTACGGCGCGTCGTTCCCTGCAGCCCCTTACTGCACCGACAAAAACGGTCACGGTCCGGCATGGGCGAACTCACTCTTCGAGGACTTCTGCGAGTTCGGCCTCGGCATGCGTCTTGGTTCCGACCGCGCACGCAAGACCGTTGAGCGTCTCATGACAGAGGGCCTGCAGTGCTCATGCTGCTCCGATGAGATGAAAGCGCTCTTCCAGCAGTGGCTCGACAACAAGGAGGATGCCGCAGTTACACGCGAGGTAGCAGACAAGCTCGTTCCTCTCATGAAGGAATGCCAGTGCGATACATGCAAGGAGCTTCTCAAATACGAGAACTTCCTCCCTGCACGCAGCCAGTGGATCATCGGCGGCGACGGCGCCTCATACGATATCGGATACGGCGGTCTCGACCACGTGCTCGCTACCGGCGAGAATGTGAACATCCTCGTACTCGACACGGAGGTTTACTCCAACACCGGCGGACAAAGCTCGAAGTCAACTCCTGCCGGCGCGATCGCCAAATTCGCGGCATCAGGCAAGAGAGTCCGCAAGAAGGATCTCGGCATGATGGCTATGAGCTACGGTTATGTATATGTGGCACAGGTTGCCATGGGCGCATCTCCGGC
>CAYLQE010000002.1:0-141735 GCA_964385835.1 uncultured Muribaculaceae bacterium
AATACGCGATACTCTTCTTTCCCTGCAGCATGAGATTGTTCACGAAACGTGTTACTTCAGCGTCGTGAAACTTAGGATCTGGAAGTAGAATCCTCTTCTTAGGCTTCGATTTTCTCATTTTCTTAGAAATTAATTAGGTGATAAAATAAATGTTACTTCTTAGATTTCTTTGGCCTCTTGGTTCCGTAGAGGGAACGTGACTGAAGACGTCCGTCTACACCGGCAGTATCCAAAGCTCCTCTAAGGATGTGGTAACGTACACCAGGAAGGTCTTTCACACGACCGCCGCGGACCAGCACGATGCTGTGCTCCTGCAGGTTGTGTCCCTCGCCAGGGATGTACGCGTTGACCTCTTTAGAGTTTGTAAGACGTACACGGGCAACCTTACGCATCGCCGAGTTAGGTTTCTTAGGGGTGGTTGTATACACCCTCACACATACGCCACGCCTCTGAGGACAAGCATCCAAAGCGCGTGATTTGCTCTTTACTTCAAGAGTCTCACGGCCTTTACGAACTAATTGTTGAATAGTTGGCATTTGTTAATAATTTTTATTAAGCCCCAATTTTGGGGTTGCAAATATAAGAAATATTTTTCATAAAACAACAATTCTTGACACAACTATTTGACTCTTACCCTATATTCCTGCAGAACCGACAGGTAATCGAGCGTCGCGTCTACGGCGGCCCCGGCTGAATCGCGGCTGTCGTTCTCGGCGGCAAGAAGTTCGGCGAGCGTGCACAGGCCGGCATCATAAGAGGATCTGAGCTGCTCCAGGCGAAGGGAAGCGAGCTCCTCCTGCCGGCGGGCTATCGTCATCATGTCGTACGAATAGCTCAGCTCCATGTACAGCTGCCGTATCTGGAGCAGGAGCTGGTCGCGGTAAAAGTCGCGCTGGTTCTCGGCTTTCCGGATCTCTATGCCCTGACGCTCCAGCTTGCGGGATTTCTTGCCCCAGTCGGTAATCGGAATCTGCAGCACTGCATACATGGCTCCGTTGAATTTCGGGGTTGTCAGCATTCTCGAATAGCCGTAAGAGGCGCCGAACACTACCGACGGCAGCACCTCTCCGAGAGTCATGCGCCTCTCTATGGCCTTAGCCTCCACCTGCATCTGCAAAAGCGCTGCCTCGTCAAGGCCTGCGACAATGGATTCCTCGTCCACATAGGCGCTGTCCGGAGTCATTATGCCGTCGAAATCCCCCTCGAGGACAAAGCTGTCTATATAAGGATATTCGCTCTCGACGCTCCTGTAGGCGTTGTATTTCATGCCGGTCCTGTCCAGCAGGTTCATCTTCGCTATCCTGAGCCCGGCATCCAGCTTGCCGCGGCCGGCGCGCAGTTCCTCCATCTTCAGCTCCAGGGCCGTAAGGTCGGTCCGCAGGGCGAGGCCGGCCGATACCGCCGAAGACACATCTTTATAAAGGGTATCCAGAAGTCCGGCGGTAAATTCCAGGGTCTGTCTCTTGTACTGGAGTGCAAGCACCTGATAGAAGAGCTTGCGCACATCCTCTTCGCTCTGACGCCGCTGAAGGGAGTTCCTTGCCCCGGCGGCCCTGACTCCCAGGTCCGCCAGCCGGTTGCCGTGCACGACACGTCCTCCAAGATATACCGGCTGGGTGAGGGAGAGGGTGCCGGCATAGCCGTGCTGCATGGCGCGGTATTTCGTACTGATGCCGTAAGGGGCGGCCATCTCTTCGAGACGGTTTTGCAGTATATACGCCATGTCCGAACGTCCCAGGACGTCCACTACCGATATGTCGATCATCGGGCTGAGACTGTGAAAGGCGAATCCCGTGGCGTTTACCGAAGGGAAATATTCCGCAAGGGCCTCCTGCTTCTGAAGACGCGCGGCGGTGACATCGAGGGCGGAATTGCGCACTTCCATACTGTTGGAAAGAGCCATTTCCACGCAGCGCTCCACATCGAGGACCTCGATATTCTGCGCGCCGCAAGGCATAAAGACAAGGCATAAAGCCGCGGACAGCGCCGCAGCCCGCACCTTATATATAATATAACGAAACTTATCCATTGTTTTTCGCGCTCCTGTCAAAAACCAGCCAGTAGCTCACAGGCATGATGAATACTATAAGAATAATGCTGAGTATGATGCCGAAACTTATCGTCAGGCCCACCGGCTGCCACAGGGCATCGCCGGCCATAACCATAGGCAGCACGCCGAGAGCCGTGGTGCACGAGGTGAGGAAGATAGGGCGCATGCGCCTCTGTCCGGCAAGCATCGCGGCCTCCTTTACCGGATAGCCGTCCTTGAAATGCAGCTCCTCGGCATATTCGAACATTATTATGCCGTTCCGGACAATGATTCCTATAAGCGAGACTATTCCCAGCACGCTCGTCATGCCGAAATCGAGGTTGAAGGCCCAGAGGCCGAACGAGGCGCCGAAAAGGCACAGCAGGCAAAGGACCAGCGACAGCACGGTGAGGCTCACTTTCTTGAAATGGACAAGCAGGAAAAGGAACATCACGGCTACGGCGGCAATGAATGAAAAGGCGATCTCTGTGCCCACCTGGTCGTTCGAAGCGGAAAGGCCGCCGTACTTTATATGGACGCCCTCCGGAAGTTCGAGGCCCTTGATATAGGCGTCAACCTTTTTCATGACCTTGGGATGGGAATGGCCGTATTTCAGGTCGGCGTCTATGGTGATGCATTCCTCTCCGCCATAGCGTACGAGCGTGTTCTGACGCCATTGCGGGACAATGTCCGCGACCTGACGCAGAGGCACGCTCAGGCCAGGAATCATGGTAGGGATCATCTGGCCGCCGATTTCCTCGTAAGTCATGCCGTCCCCCGTTCCGTCGCCGTACAGGTTTACCGGCACGGACTCTCCGTTTTCATAAAGGGTGAACAGGGTAGAGTGGCCGAAACTCCGGTTCAGGCTCAGGCCGATGACCGACCTGTCCACCCCGAGACGGGCGGCGGCATCGGCATCCATGCTCACATTCACGGTGCTCACGTATCCGGCCGAATTCCTGTGGACCCATTTCAGCTCCCTGTCCAGAGAGGCGAGGTAATTCTGTATGCTGTCTGCCACAGCCATGGCATCGTCACGGTCATCGGCCAGTATCATCACGGAAAGCGGAGCGTTCGTAGCCTGATAGTCCATCTGCTTTATACGCACCGAGGCATTCGGAAAATAATGCTCGTAACGGGCTTCCATATAAGGCAGCAGCTGTTCCGTAGCCAGTTCGGAGGTCGTATTGACGATCATCTGGGCGAAGGTAGGGGCAGGGGTCTTGGGGGCATACGTGGCATGGTACCTCGGAGCGCCGGCCCCGATGAAAGTGGTGATGCCGGTGATTTTCGGCTCGGCAAGGAGCATGCGTTCCAGACTGTCCGCCACCGCGCGGGTATCGTCTATGTTGCAGCCGCTTTCCATGTTTATCTCAACGGCGAAGCTGTCGCGGGCCGCGAACGGCATCATCTGCACGTTTATGTGCAGGAACATCACTATTCCGAGGACAACGGCCGCCACTCCCACGGCTATAGTCAGCCATGGATAGCGGAAAGCCTTGGCCTGGACGCGGTCGTAAACTTTCTGCAAGGACCTGAAAAGGCCGTCCTGCATGCGTGTGATGAAGTTTTCTTTCTCAGCGGAGCGGCGGCCTATGAACTTCACCTCCAAAGACGGAACCACAGTGACGGCATACACCAGCGAAGTCATGAGGGCGATGAGGATAATCCACGGGAACGAGCGGATGAAATCGCCCAGATATCCGGAAATGATTCCCAACATCGGGAAGAACATCGCGCAGATGCTGAGCGTAGCCATGAACATAGGCATGAAAAGCTCGCGCGCGGCCGCCGAAGCAGCCTCCGTGCGGCTCATTCCGCGGGAGAGATTGTCCATGTATCCGTCCATGGTGATGATGCTGTCGTCCACGATCATGCCCAGCACGACGATAAGCGCGGCAAGGGTTACGGTGTTCAGCGCCATGCCTGTCAGATACATGACGGCGATGGTGACAAGGGTGCATACAGGCACGCCGGACGAGGCGATGAGGGCGCTGCGCATAGGGAACATCATGATCATCACGAGGATAACCACGGCCATGGATATAAGCAGGTCGCGCAGGAAGCCCATCACTGCCTTGCTGACCACCTTAGGCTGGTCGCTCACGCGATGGATATGCACATCCGGCGGAAGCCCGGCCTGGAATTCTTCTATCACGCGGTCCACCTCTTTGCCGAAAGAGACGATATTGTTGTCCGGACGCATGACGATATTCATGATAAGGGCGCTGCGGCCGTTTATCTGTACGGAAGAGGACGGCTTTGCGATACGACGCTCTATTGTGGCTATGTCCTTAAGGCGTACGATATTGCCGGCAGGGTCGCTGTACACGATTTTCTGTCCGATCTCCTCCTCAGAGGACACCGTGGCATCCACCGTGACAGGGGCGCTGGCATATTCCGTGTCGAATGTTCCCGCGTTCAGGTTAAGGTTCGCCGCGGCATAGGTCATCATAAGCGTCGTGGGCGAGATGCCGTAACGGCTCAGGCGGGCCATGTCTACGGTGACGGCGATTTCCTCGGTCTGTTCCCCTATCACGGATACGGACCCCAGACGGTCTATGCGGCGCAGGCGGTCTTTCAGGGCCGAGGCATATCCGCTAAGCTCGGAATAGCCCTTTTCATCCGATTCTATCGCAAGCAGGACGGCGGAAATGTCGCTGAAATCGTCCAGGACCTGCACAGTAAGCACTCCTGGAGGAAGAAAAATCTTGCTTTGGTTCAGCTTGTGCTTGATCTTGCCCCAAACCTCGCTCTTGCGGCTCTGGTTGCAGTTGAGGTCCACATATATATAGCATATACCGTCTTTGGACACCGATTCCAGGTTGTTGCGCCTGACCTCGGGAACGGTCAGGAGAATCTCTTCCAGAGGTTTGGCAAGCTGCCTTTCCACCTGCTGCGCCGAAGCTCCCGGATATATCGCGGCAATCAGTCCCTGATTGATCTGGAACGTGGGGAATTCGTCCTTGTTTATGAATTCAAGTCCGGCAAGTCCTAAAACGCACAGGGCGAACACAGCTGCCCAGACCACTTTTTCGTGCTCTATCACAGCCTGTATGAAACCTGTTTTCTTCTGGAACTTCATAATGCGGACCCTACTTTTTTATGTTTACCTGCATTCCCGAGGAGACTTTTGAGGCGCCGCTGACGATAACGCGGTCTCCGGAGGCAAGCCCTCCGGTCACGACTACGCCCTTGCCGCTGAATCCGCCTGTCGTGATGCGGACCTTGCATACCTTGCCGGCGGCTCCGACGGTCCAGACGTACTTTCCCTTGTCATCCATCCTCACGGCATCTGCGGGAATCACTATTCCGCTGACGCCGTCTTTCTCTAAATAAACCCTGCATATCATGCCGGGCATAAGGCCGGAACGGCCGCCCTTTGGCGACAGTGTGCATCCGTACGAATGCGACAGGGCGTCGCTTACGACAGCTTTATTCTTCACGACGGCTGTCAAGGTGCGGTCCAGGGCAGGAACATATACCTCGGCGATATCGCCTGCTGCGATCATGTGCACCTCGTTCTCCGGCACGGAAATCCTTATCTCAGGGTCCGACACGTCAGCGAGCGACGCCAAAGGGCGGGCGATGCCCACATGCTCGCCTTCGTTCACGAAGACAGAGGAGACGCTTGCGGCAAAAGGAGCCCTCACGGTGCATTCGTCAAGGGCGTTCCGGGCGGCCTCGGCCGAGGCCTTAGCCTGAGCCAGCTGCGTACGTATCTCCACCATCTTCACATCAGCCACCGAACCGCTCTCATATACTTTTGAAGCGCGTTCATATCCGTCTTCGGCCTGCCTGAGAGCGGCCATAGCGGCCTCATGGCTGCTGAGGACGGTCCTTGACGCTATGACGGCAATCACCTGGCCTTCCGCCACTTTCTGTCCCTCGCGGACATACAGCTTTTCTATCACGCCGCCATGGGGCGCGTTTATAACGGCCTCCCTCGACACCTCAAGGCTGCCGACATAGCTTTTCCCGGACACGGTGCGGGACTCTTCCGCAACCTGCACCTTCACGCTCACCCCGTCGGGGGCCACACGCACTCTTTTGAGACGTGCAAGCTGGCATGAGCACAGGCATGAGGCCGCAAGGATGGAAAGCGATATTATCCTCAACTTTTTCATACGGCGCTACTCCTGAAGCGTGGCTATGCAGCGCACTGTACTGCCCGCTATATGATAAACGTGCTCTTCCCCATACTCAGTGACGGTGAAATCCGGCCCGCTGTATTCAAGGTCCAGCACTATGATGTCTTCGGTCTTGCGGCCCGTACCCTGCACCGTAACCGGAATTACGGTACTTCGCGAAGTCACGTTCACCCCGACCATGCGGGTCTGCGGCCTGAGGGTGATATCGGCGCCGTCGATCACCACATCGAACACGACGGCTTCGCCGCCTATGCTGGTCATTGTAAGGATCGTGTTCCTCTCATCACCCTCTATGTGCATGATCCCGCGTTCGGAAGAGAGCTGGTAGGACACCGGCCCCGCATAGTCCGCGCCTGTTTCCGTGCATGAAAGCAAGCCGCTAGTGACATAGCCGTATGTGCCGCGGAAAAACGGCAGGCCTTCCTTGCCGCAGGAAGAAAAAGCAGCGAGGGAAACCACCGCCGCTGCAATCATAATATACTTTTTAATATTCATAGTCATTTCCGGACAGCGTCTACAGTTCCGTGTTGAATTCCCGCAGGAAGCGGACATCGTTTTCGAAATAGTTGCGGAGGTCCTTGACCTGCCATTTCAGCATCGCGATCCTCTCCACGCCCATGCCGAATGCGAAACCGCTGTATTTTTTGGAATCTATGCCGCTGGCCTCGAGCACGTTGGGATCCACCATGCCGCAGCCGAGAATCTCAAGCCAGCCTGTACCCTTGCACACGTTGCATCCCTTTCCGCCGCAGATATTGCAGCTTACGTCCACCTCGGCCGAAGGCTCGGTGAACGGAAAGTATGACGGACGCATGCGGATCTGGGCCTGCGGGCCGAACATCTCGCGGGCAAAGAGCAGGATAGCCTGCTTCATATCCGCGAAAGTGACGTTCTCATCGATATAAAGGCCTTCCACCTGATGGAAGATGCAGTGCGCGCGTGCCGAAATGGCTTCGTTGCGGAACACGCGGCCAGGGCATATCACGCGGATAGGAAGAGGCATTTTCTCCATGGTGCGGACCTGAACCGACGAGGTATGGGTACGCAGGAGCACAGGATTGTGATGATCCACGCCCTCCGATATGAAGAATGTGTCCTGCATCTCGCGGGCTGGGTGCTCCGGAGGGAAGTTGAGAGCCTCGAACACATGCCAGTCATCCTCGATTTCCGGGCCCTCGGCCACGTCATAGCCGAATTTGCGAAAGATGTCGATTATCTCCTGACGCACGATGGACACCGGATGACGCGAGCCGAGCTCCATAGGATCGCCCGGCATCGACAGGTCGGAGGCTGAGGCGCTTCCTGATGCGGCTGAGGCGCTTTCAACGGCCCCGCGCAGCTCTTCTATGCGGGCGGCGGCCTTCTGTTTCAGGATGTTCAGCCTGGCTCCGAATTCTTTCTTCTGCTCCGCGGGAACGTTGCGGAACTCCTCGAACAGCGCGGTCACGCTGCCTTTTTTTCCTAAAAGGCGTATGCGTAGCTCCTCGAGTTCCTGCTTCGAGACAGCTTTCGCAGCTTCTATTTCGGCCATCAGGGCCTCTATCTTCTCTTTCATATCTTATTTTTTCTTTTTTCCTGTCTGTTTCTCCCTGCGCTTGTCACGCTCCTTGATAATACGGGCCCCGCCCTGTTTCAGATACTGCGCCCACTGGTCCGCGTCGAATATCCTGCGGTAGCTGTTCTGGGTCGCCTCGGTCCATTTGTCCTGAATGGCGACGTAAAGGTCCGTATTCTCGACACGCGCCCTGCGCAGCCCTTCGAGCTCGGCGATCATGGCGCTGTAATCATGGCGCAGCGTGCTGTCCACATAGAAAACCTGCCAGTCCTCGAGCTTCAGGGACGATCCCAGCCGTTCCGACTCCTTTTCCGCCATCTCCTGCGGATCGGGGCCTTTGGTTTCCTGGGCCATGAGGCAGAAATTTGCCAGAATCAGTGCCGCGGCCACGGCGGTTATTTTCTTTTTAAGCATAATATTAGTAGATTTGCAGAGCAACCTGCAAATTTAATAAAATTAATAGAAAAACAATAATGGGAAAATACTCTGCAACATTGACGGCGGCGCTGATGATGACGCTTTGCATGGCGCTCATGCCGGAAGCGGATGCCTGCACGAACGTGATAGTCACAAAAGGCGCCAGCGCGGACGGAAGCAATATGATTTCATACGCGGCGGATTCGCACCAGCTCTTCGGCGAGCTGTATTTCAGGAAAGGGGGTCGCCACAAAAACGAGATGCGCCGGATATACGACTGGGACAGCAACAGGCTTCTGGGCTCGATTCCGGAGGCGGAGGTCACATACAAGCGAGTGGGCAATATAAACGAACATCAGCTGATCATAGGCGAGACCACCTACGGAGGCCGCGAGGAACTCTGGGAGCAGGACGGAGCGGTGCTGGATTACGGCTCGCTGATATACATAGCCCTCGAGCGCTGCACCACCGCACGCGAAGCCATAAACCTGATTTACAAGCTCACGGAAGAGTACGGCTACGCATCGGAGGGAGAAAGTTTCTCGCTTGCGGACAAGGATGAGGTCTGGGTGATGGATCTTATCGGCAAAGGCAATTTCGGCAAGGGCATAGTGTTCGTCGCGCGCCGCGTACCGGACGGCTATGTATGCGCCCATGCCAACCAGGCGCGCATCACGACCTTCCCTTTGGACAGGCCGGACGAATGCATATATTCGCCGGATGTCATCTCTTTCGCAAGGGAGAGGGGATATTTCAGCGGCGACGACCGGCAGTTCAGCTTTGCCGACGCGTACGCGCCTCTTGATTTCGGAGCCATGAGGGGATGCGAGGCACGCGCCTGGAGCGCATTCAACATCATGGGCGAAGGAATGTTCGTATATACCGACGGGCAGGGAAATGAGGTGAGCCGCCCGGCAATGGACTTCGTGGACTACGCAATGGGCCGCAACAAGGACAACCGCTTCCCTCTTTTCATCAAACCGGCAAAAAAGGTGGCCGTATCGGATGTCGCACGCATAATGCGCGACCACTACGAGGGTACGCCGATGGACATGACAACCGATATCGGGGCAGGCGGAAACCGCTGTCCTTACCGCTGGAGGCCGATGACATTCGACGTGGACGGCAACACCTATTATAATGAACGGGCTATCGCTACCCAGCAGACCGGCTTCTGGTTCGTGGCACAGGCGCGTCCGCAGCTTCCGGACGCTATCGGAGGCATAATCTGGTTCGGCTGCGACGATGCCGCGACATCATATCTCACTCCTGTCTACTGCTGCGTCGACCGGGTGCCGCACTGTTTCGAGACAGGAAACGGCGACATGCTCACCTACTCGCCCACTTCGGCGTTCTGGATATGCAACCGTGTAGCCAACGCATGTTACAGGGCTTACGACATGATGGCCCCTGCCGTGCAGGAGAAAGCTCTCGAATGGGAGAAGGGCTGTATAGAAAAGGTGGCGCGGTGGGACGCACACGCGCTCGGCCTGAAAAACGACAGGGCACGCGCGAAATATCTTACGAAGGCGTGCACGGCTGCCGCAGACGAGATTTTCGGGGAATGGGTGAAACTGGAGGAGTATCTGCTCGTGAAATTCATCGACGGCAACATCAAAAGCCAGAACCCGGACGGAAGCTGGGTGACCAACGGCTACGGCAATATTCCGGACAAGATACTGCAGCCGGGCTATTCAGAGAAATGGAAGAATGCGGTCGTGCATGACAATGGCGCGGCTTTGATAGTGACAGAGCCGGAAAATTAGTGTTTTGAATCTTAACATAGAAAATATAGAATTATGAGAAAGAAACCGGTAATTATCGAAAACTGGCCGCGCTACCTGCTCCAGTGGGGCGTACTGGCGGCGCTGGTTCTTGTGCTCACTGGAATCATCAGGAGCGAGAGCGTCGATCCAGAGACATACTGTCCTATGGGCGGCCTGCAGGCGTTCACGACCTATCTCGTGCGCGGTTCCCTGCCTTGCAGCATGAGCAGCGTGCAGATCATGATGGGTCTCGTGATGGCGCTCGGGGTAATGCTGTTCAGCAAGCTGTTCTGCGGCTACCTCTGCCCTGTAGGCACTGTGGAGGATCTGCTGAAGAAGCTGCGTAACGCGTTATGTATCAAGAGTATCAAGGTCAGCAGGAAAAGCGTTGCGGACAAAATCCTGCGTATTGTGAAATATGTGCTCCTGTTCTGGATTTTCTACAGTACGGCTACAGCCAGCGAGCTGTTCTGCAAGAATATGGATCCTTATTATGCGGTCGCCACCGGTTTCAAGGGAGAGATAACGCTATGGATGAGCATCGTGTCAATCGTGCTCGTTATCGCAGGCGGCCTGCTTGTGGACAATTTCTGGTGTCGCTATGTCTGCCCTCTGGGGGCGGCTGTAAACACCCTCAAATTCTGGTTGTGGACAGTGGCGCTGGCAGGCTTCTGGTTCCTGCTGCACAGCTTAGAGATGGATCTGCCATGGTGGGTATTCCTTGCCGTCTTCTGCCTTATGGGCTACCTGCTGGAAATCCTGTGCTCGAAGCCGCGGTTCCAGCTCATTTACATGCAGAAAGATGCCATGAGGTGCAACAAGTGCGGCGCATGCGAACGCCAGTGCCCTTATCATATCAATATCAGCGAATACAATGGCAGCGTATGCGATGTGGACTGTACGCTTTGCGGAGACTGCGCCGCCGTGTGTACACGTGACGCGCTGCATGTGGGCGTGACCTCAAAGATGCGCAAGACGACTTTCAGCGTCCTTCTTCCTGCCATACTTACGGTCATTCTGTGCGCCGTCGCATTCTTCATGGGCAGGAAACACGAGCTGCCTACGATTAACGAGAAATGGGGCATTTACAGCGCGGACAGCCTGAAGACACAGCTTGTGGACCCTTCCACCCTCGAATACTGCACTCTCGACGGTCTGAAAGAGGTTCACTGCTACGGCAGTTCGATGGCTTTCAAGGGCAAGCTGGAGAAAATCCACGGCGTGTACGGAGTCAGGACATACGTGAAGAGCCACAAGGCAGACGTTCTTTTCGACCCGTCCAAGACAAGCCCTGAAAAGATCCGCGAGGAGATTTACGTGCCTTCGCATTTCAAGTGCTCAACCCCTGATTTCCGTGAGGTTCCGGAGGTAAAGGTGCTCACCATACGCACCGAGAACATGCCGGCGGCTTCGGATGTCAATTTCCTGGGGATACAGTTCAAGCAGGCGGACAGCCTGGTATACGGTCTCGACAGCCAGTTCGAATGTCCTCTTATAATACACATGTATGTGGATCCGGCTTTCGACAAGGACGAGAAATGGATAAAGGGCATCGTGGAGAAGAAATCTCTCGATCTGCCCCGCGCTGACGGCACGGTCAAGAGCACTCCTACCAACTTCAAGTTCGTCCGCCTGGAAAAAGGCCACGAGACCATCCCTACCACAGAGTTCCTGGAGAAGATGTTTACAAAACCTTTCCTTTGGGAGAGCAAGAAACGTCAGGAACAGGCTGCGGAGAGAAAGCAGAAGCAGTGGATCTACGAGTTCGCGGACGAGAATTTCACGAAGCCGGTTATCACGCGCAGCCTGCCGTTCGTAAGCAATACGCTGAGCGCACATGAGGGCGTGCTGGCTGTTTACACCTGTCTGAACGAAGATTACGTGCCTTGCCTGCGCATACGCTATTGCGACCCTATGACCTCTAAGGAGATTTACAGCATTCTCACGGCCCCTCAGTGGACTATCACCTATTCGGCGGACGATGTGCGTCAGGTTCCTGCGAAGATCAAGTTCATCAAGGAGGGCAAGGTGGCCGCATATCCGGTGGATTATCAGACAGAAAGCACGTCAAAATCCGCTTCAAGGGGTGCTGGCTCAAAAAACAGGAAAAAATAAATGAATAATTTTGCATTTCCGAAAAAACGCCGTATATTTGCAATCCAATCTTTGAAATACGGCACTTCGGAAGTGCAAGATTTGCGGAAATAGCTCAGTTGGTAGAGCACGACCTTGCCAAGGTCGGGGTCGCGAGTTCGAGTCTCGTTTTCCGCTCTGATTTAAAAAGCCCTCGGAAACGGGGGCTTTTTGTTTGTATTTATACGTCAATTCCCAGACTCGCGACCGCCCCGAGGGGCCGGATGCCGAAGGCAGACTGGAGTAGAATGCTATATGCCATTATGCAAAAAAACGCAGCTGCCCGGAAACAGGCAGCTGCGCAAATATGAGGAGGGTAAAACCGATCAATACACGAAGGTATATGAAAATACCTCGGTAGTAATCCCGCTGCCATCCGCAACACTGCCGGCCGTATCGCCGCTGATATACCGGTAGCCGAATGCGTATGCCACATATTCCTCACCGCGGACAAGATAGTCGCTCTGGTCTTCAGAATATACGCCTTTGCAAAGGCTTGCCTCAAGGTATCCCTGGCTTTTCATTACCAGCACATAATCCTGGGCGATATCCTTAGAACTTGCATACTGGTCCCAGATGCTCTTTTTGACAACATCGCACATATATGTGTCAGAAGCTGATGACGGCGTGCATTTGAGAACGGCGCCGTTCATATTTACGGTAATTATGTTCGATGACTTCGCCGCCGCCTTTGTCCTGAATTCTTTCAATGCCACGACTCCGCTGCTCTTTCCGTCCTTCGTCAGATCGAACGCCGTCGCATAATAGTCAGTGTCGTCATTCAATGTATTGGCTGTGGCGCTCATCTGTCCGACTGCAAGGAAGTTCTCGATGCTTATACCTGTATAGATCTTTATCATATCGTCAATCTGTTTCAGACGGGCATCTATATAGCCTTTGGCTCCGAGAGCCTCGTATTCGCTTTTGGCTACAATACCGTATAGCCAGCTGATCTGCGAATCCGGAACTACATTTATATCCGCACCTACAGTCGTGACATTGCTGACATTTATCTTAAAATGAGTTTCCTCCTTTTTTGCGGCAGCCTGCACTATGACCGTATATGCATCTTTTGCGCCATCAGAAGAAAATGTCACTGTCGCCGTGCGGTCTTCATAGGAAGTGTTCTCCTGTATTGTCAGGATGGCCTCACCGTCAGTGACATCGCTGACTTCCGCCCATGTCATGTCCGAGGTCACGGTCACGATGCTTCCTTCCGGAGCACCCGCCAGCGTGCAGCCGATGGTCTGCACGCCTCCCGCAGCCGGCACGGCAAGCAGTGATTCCGACAGCGTTATGACAGGATTGTATTCCGTTTCATCGCCGGTGCCGATTTTGTCGCCGCAGGAAGAAAGAATGCAGCCTGTCATGGACAACGACATGCATGTCAGAATATGTAAAAGTCTGTTTTTCATATTATCGCCTCCTAAAATGAAGTACACAAGCGCCAGAAGATGAAGCAGAAGGGCCGTCGTATCGGAAATGAAGATATGACACATCTGTAGTAATCTCCCCTTTCTGCCTGTTATATCCGAAAGCGTATGCCACATAGTCTCCTGCGGTAAAATTGGATTCCGCGCCATAGTTAACCGAAGCTTCGCCCTTGTACATCCAGTTCGTGACGCTGTAGCCCTCGTCAAATACCCAGTCCAAGAAATCCTGCGCATTCGCTACAGGGTCCCCTCCGTAATAGTCCCAGGTCGACTGTTCGACGACATCGAGCACATACTCTACGGACATGTCCTTTGGAACGACACTGACAACTCCTCCGCTGACGGATATTGCAAAATCGTCAGATGATGCAGGCACAGACAGGGTCTTGAACTTCTCCTTGAAAATCTTGCCGCTGCTCGTCCCTGAAAGCGACATGTCAAAAACCAGGACATAATATTCGGTTTCCGGAGACAGCTCGTTCATATAGGCATTATAATACCCCACCTGCAGGAAATCCTTGTATGAGCATGTCATGCCGAGGGAGCCGAAAGTCAGGTTCCATGACTCCACCTCCCTGTCAAGATTGGCCTTTGCGGCAGCGACGATCTCCTCATCGGACCCGAAGCCGGCGTACGCTTCCACCGGAATGAGGCCTATATAATAATAGGTATCGGTATATACGGGCCTTACGGACACTCCTGCCTCATTGTATTTGATGCCGGATACGACAATCTCGAAACTCTGCTTCGCATTAGGCCTGTAATACGGATTTGAGCTTTGTAGTATGTTTACATACGCTTCCTTAGCTTCCGGCAATGACAGGGTGACCGTCATCGTCCGGTCCTGGTCCGACCGGTTCTCCGGTATGGAAATTACGGCATATTCCTCCGTCGCTTCAACGGCCTGCATTCCTTCGTCCGATACGGTTATCTCAGGAACTAGACCGGTGCAGCCTGCTATATCGTATGTTATCGTAATTTCCGAATCGTTATGGCCGACGGTGACAATCTTTGAAGAGGTGACCGTTATTACGGCAATCACGTCATCCTGTTTCTCACCGGATCCGCCGTTATCGTCTATGGGAGAGCAGGCTGCCCAGACTGCTGACGCAGTCAGGACAGACACCGCTTTCAAAAAGTTCTTCATTATTCTCCTACGAATGTTATTTCAATTGAAGTGTACAGAATCTTGTCTGCGGCAAGAAGCTTGAACCACATGTAATCCTCGTCCTCATTCTTTATGACTGAAGTATATACGGAGTTCTCGCTGCTTGTCGCCGCACTCAGCTTGCCTGACCATGAAGTTCCGTTTTTGCTCAATACGACATTGTATCCGCTGTATGACGAGGTGCTTGCGGCCTTGCTGGCGACGATTGTCATATCTGAAATATATCCGAGAGGCTCTATGGACTTGATTACTCCCTGCGAACTCTCGCTGTAACCTGATTTTGCCGTGATGCGTTCACCGATTGTGTCATAAAGGATATTTGCGAATGAAACAGGAACGGTCAATGTCTTTCCGCTTCCGTCCGTTGCGACTGCAGTGAGATCCGAGCTGAACGACAAGGCTGTCGTTGCAGACAAAGTCCCCGTATAAGCCTCAGCGGCAGCCTCGATGTCAGCCTCGATTGCTTTTGCATCTATAGTCAGCCTGTACTCGACAGCCACTGCACTTGCCTGTTTGACATCGATTGTAGCGGAAGACTCGCCGAGACCCTTCGCGGTCACGGTAATTGTCGCGGTTCTCTTGCCTCCCTCGTTTGCCGCAGCGCTGTATGAAATCTTTCCGTCAGCGTATGAGGCTGTAAGCCAGTCCTCTGAGACGGTCACGACAGGCTCGCCCTCAGCAAGGAACAGCTCACATGCCGTTTCACCGCTTTCCGCAGTTGCCGGCAATTTTACTGAAGTCGTGCCGAGCTTGATGCCGGGAGTTGTGTTAAGGCTGATTTCGCTGATATACGGACGTGCTGACGGATTGCTGAAATTGTCCCATACGAGCTTGACCTTGCCGTATGATGCTTCCTCCGGAACGTTGAAATAAATGTCGGTGCCTGTCACGTTTGCATTTGTTCCAGTCAGCACGGACGCAGGCGCTACGGAAATTTCCTTGCCCGACTTGTCGACGAAATATATGCTGAAATCACATGTGGCGTCGTTGGTATAGATGCCGGTCGTTACCTTGATGTTCCTGACACCTTTGAATGCCGCCGCCGATTCAAGAACGACAGAGCCTCCCGTAAGATTGCTGTTGGAAAGAATCTGTACATTCGAGGTGCTCGAAGGATAGTTGCTGTTTGTCTGTCCCGGATATGAGACGCCAAAGGTCATTTTATCCGTTGCGGAGAGCGTTCCCCATTCTTTTTCCTGCGCGGTAGAAGACAGGAATGCGCTGTAGCCTCCCAATGCAGTGCTGTGCTGCCACATTACGTCGCCTGTAAGATCCACGTCATGGGAAATTACGGTATCGGTAGATTTGCAGTTGACTGTAGGCGAAGCGATCTCGGAACGTTTGATGACAAGTCCTTTGCGCTCGAACTTGAAGTCTGCGGCATTCGTCTTGACTGTAATCACGACATCGAATGTGCCCGGATTGGCTACGAACCATGCCTTATAGTCGCCTATTGCGGTAGTCCCGTCGCCTGCCAGATAGAGGTCATGCAATGTCAATGCAGGGGTTACGGCAAAATCAGGATCCGTAACTTCCTTTGTAAGATCAATGTAATATGAGCCGATGAAGTCCTGGTTGCTGCCCTGTGCGGAAATGATGACCTGCTTTACAACCTGGTCCTTGTACTCTTCAGGGATACCGGCAAATGATATGCAGCCGAAGCCGAATACGTGCGCGAGTTCTATTGTCTCGTTCTGCGAACTTGTGTATTCGGCGTATTTCTCGTCATACGTATAGTCGGATGTCGAGATCTCCGCCGGTTTGACAAGCATTACGTCCTGGCTTCCGTCCCACGAGGTCTGAGTGGATTTCTGGTCAGCCTTTATCGTCACCCTTGCCTTTGCGAGATTTGAGTTTGACTCGTCATAAAGCGCGGCTTTGGGGTAAACGCCGTAAATAGTGTAAGTATCAGACCATTCGCTCTCGACGACGCTGTAAAGGCTTCCCTTGAACTGAGGCTCCTCAGCCTCCGCATTGACGATGCTGAATGAAGAGAAATACTGGGATGCCGCGTAACCGGCCTTGCTTGCCACCTGTACGGCCTTGCCGCTTTCAGGATTTACTGCCGCAATCCACAGATTGTCGCCTGATTTCCATTTGATATGGCTTCCTCCTTCATAGACAACCTTAGTCTGGGAATCCGAAACCTGGAGAACCATGGCGCAATCAACGCTTTTAGCTTTCTCAGAAGAGGTGAAACCAGCTTCCTTCGCACATCCGGCCAGTATGGTGAGTGCGGATATTGCATATATAATCTTTTTCATCTTTACCGAATTTAGAAACGTTACCAATTGATGTAATCATCGTTATTTCCTATCCAGATGATGCTTCCGAATACACCGTAGGCATCTTCCGTGACGTCAAACACTACATATTGGGAGAATGACGCCCCGTCGCTGTTCCTGACAGCCTTTACGATTACATATCCTTTCGTGAGCGGATCCGGAGCCGTTACCCTCACTATGGAGGCGGCTTCATCTACTGTCGCGGTATAATACTGGGCCTCAGCCACTACGTGGGTCGTCTCATCGGCTCCGGTAAGAACATATCCGAATTCGGTCGTCTTGCCGGCCTGAATCTTGACCTTTTCAGTGACAAGCCTGATGGAAAGATCGCATGTTGTCTTAGGTATCCTTATTTCCTTGCCGTCGCCCAGAGTAAATATGTACTCTGTCTCTGTTTCGGTCACGTTGATTGATGACTCGACAACAGTCACGGCCGGTCCGACCTCCTCCCATGAGGCGCCGTTGTCGTATGAAACAAACCATTTACCGTCCTCGACCTTGAACTTAGGGGTGATTCCGTCTTTTCCCGCAGTTCCGTCATTTCCTTTCTGGCCTGTGACAGGAACATAGTCATTGCCGTTTTTCAACGGAGTTCCGTTCACTGTCCAATAAAGCACGCCGCCGATTTCCGTAACTCCTATCACAGGGGTCGCGCCGTCCTTTCCGTCATTGCCTTTGTCTCCGTCTTTTCCGTTTGTTCCATTTGCAATAGTCGCGGTTGTACCGTCACTGAAACTGATTACATAGCCGTTGTCTGTTGTCTGGACGGAATTGATTGTCACAGCGGAGTTGCTTGCGGCAACCAGCTTCTCGATTGCATCCACGTTGGCCTGGACCTTGGCCTCAAGGGCTTCCACCCTGGCCTCAAGAGAGTCGATACGCTCTTTCAAAGCGTCTGTACAGGAGCATGCCAGAACCATGGCAGCTGCTGTTAGCATTTTAATGCCTGTTTTCATGTCTGTATATTGTTAAGTTATTGTCAGAAAGCGAGTATAGGACGTGCGACATTCGGATTGTTCACCCATTCGCATCCGGGCCAGAAAGATCCGTCATTGCCGATTTCAAAACAGCATGCGACGCCGTCACTGTCATCGTAAAGTGTAGAGCACCACAGGTATACGGTCTTTGCAGCAACCGTGCCATAAGTTGCCGGCGCCAGCTCTTCTTTCTGGTCGTCCGGCACGAGAGCCAGGTAACTGTTGAATTTTGCGATTACGTCGTAGGAAACCATATGTGTATTTTCCCATGTTATGTCATAGCCGTAATTCCTGAGTCCGTAAAGATACCGGGCAACCTCTTCTCCGCAGAGATTGGCCATCATGTCCCACATCTGGCCTGTCGAAGGCAGATACCATCCGCTTGTTCCGGCTGGTGCACTCGGGCTGAAATCGGTCGTTGTCCAGTCAAATGCAGGTATCTGGTCAACCTTGCCGGCATATTGCTGGAGTGCAACCATGGTCTCCGTATATCCGTTGAGGTTTGTGTACCATGATGAGGCGAGCTTCTTTCCTGTCATGAAACTGATGCCGTCATCGAAAGAGTACATTGTCTCTGTCTTTCCCGGAGCATGCGCGCTCTTGGTACATACCACATAACCGTGAGTGAATCCGTTTTCCTTGTCAACGCTGTGCATCCTTGACTGATTTGTCTGGAAGATGATTCCGATGACAGTCTTTCCGGCAACCGGAGCCGGTTTCTCCGCCGCCCATACGGGATTGGTGCCGTCTTCGTTTATGCTGATCAATCCTCCGTCACTCCATGTGCCGTCGGAATAATAATAATCTCCTATCTTGGGGTCTGTGACAGGCTCTTCCTTAGGTACGACGGTAAGGCTGCATACGGCTTTCAGGCCTGCAAGCGATGCAGTAACGGTTGTCTTGCCTTCTGCAAGCGCCGTTACCTTTCCGTTCACGATATTATCAGTCAGACTTCCGTCAATGCATTCGACAGAAGCAACGGAGCCGTTTCCGACACTCCATGTGACTGTTTTGTCAGTAGCGTTTGCCGGATAAACGGTAGCCGTGAGCATGACTGTCTCCCCGACGGCAAGCTGGATATCCTGAATGTCAAGCACGAGAGTTTCCGCATCAATGTTGGAAACGGTAACCTTGCATTCCGCCGTCTTGCCTGAGCAGGCGGCGGTTATGATCGCGGTACCTGCCGAAAGGGCCTTTACCTCACCAAGAACAACGGCTGCAACGTCAGGATTGTCTGATGTCCATGAAATGGAAGGATCAGTAACGTCTTCCGGTTCAACCTTGGCTTCAAGTGTCTCCGAGTCGCCTACGTTGAGTGCAAGTTCGGTCTTGTTGAGAATCACGCTTGCCGCTTCTTTGGCCACCACATCGACGGTACATTTTTCAATTATATTGTCTATTACGGCAATGACGGTCGTTTTTCCTATGGAGTTTCCGTCAATGCGGACAGCGGAGACGGCCGGAGCGATGATGTCTGATTTCATCTCCTGTCCGGAGCCGGTCTCGGTCAGAGAGGCTATTTCAGAGTCTGCCGACCGCCAGATAATGTCGGCTGCCTTTGATGAAGGCGTGATCTTGGCCTCAAGTACGGAGGACTCGCCGATTACAATCGTCAGTTCTGTATCTGAAAGTTCAATGGATGTCTGTACGGGAGTCTTGTCTCCCGGTGTCTCCGGTTTGACTTCATCGGTACATGAGAATACCGCAAACATGGCCATAAGGCCGCTCATAACATAAAAAAGACGTTTCATATACACTAAAAATATAACATTCGTCAGAAAAAGAACGGCAAAGGTCGTGTTTTTTTTGATAAAACCAAACTGATTTGCCCCAAAATGTGCTTTAGAATGCGTTTAACAAGGGAAAAAGAAAAATGGGCCTTACTGAAATCAGCCAGGCCCATTTTCGTGAAGAAGCTGCAAATGCTACTTCTTTGATTTTTTCTCAAGGGCACTGGTCGCATCATACATTACCGGAGTACCGATGAAGATAGATGCATAAGTACCGATTACGATACCGAGGATCAGGGCGACTGCAAGTCCTCGGATCACCTCACCGCCGAAGATTGCGATAGCAAGCATTGTAACGAGGGTAGTGAGGGATGTATTCATGGTACGTGAGAGAGTCGCGTTCAGCGCGATGTTCACGCCCTCCTTGAAGTCTGAGCGAGGATGTGCCGTCATGTATTCACGGATACGGTCGAAGATAACCACGTTATCATTGATTGCGTAACCGATGATTGTCAGGATAGCCGCAATGAATGTCGCGTCGACATCGAGAGAGAATGGAAGTATGCCGCTGAATACGGAGAAGAAGCAGATCACGATAAGAGCGGTATGCGCGAGCGATACGACGCCGCCAAGACCCCATGTCCACTTACGGAAACGGACAGCGATGTAAACGAAGATTACAAGCAGGGAGATGATCACCGCGATAACGGCGTTTCTCTTGATGTCGTTTGCGATTGTAGGACCTACGGCATCGGAAGAAATGATACCGTTAGGGTTGTCGAGGGTCGAACGGAACTCATCGAAAGTAAGAGGCTCCGCATAATAGCCTTTGAGAGACTCGTACAGCAGATGCTCGATATCGGCGTTCGCCTCATTGCTGGTGTCGTCGTTCCTGTAAGCTGTCGTAATCTTCACCTGGTTGTCCGAACCGAACTGTTTTACCTCGGCCGAACCGGCTGTCTTGATATTGTCGTCAGCCTCTGCGGCAGCGGCGAAAGCCTCGTTCACTGAAGCGCGGACAGCCTCTGTAGCCACCTGCTGGTCGAAGCGTACCACGTATGTACGGCCGCCGGTGAAATCAACGCCGTAAGTAAAGCCTTTGGTAAACACGCTCACAAGACCGAGAACGATAACGATGCCTGAAGCGATGTAAGCGTATTTCCTCTTGCCGATAAAATCGACATGGGTATTCTTGAGGAAGTTCTTTGTAAGGTTGTTCTCGAACGAGATGTTCTTGCCTCTTGCAACGCGTGACGCGAAGATAAGGCGAGGGATGAAAATAGATGTCAGCACTGAAGTGATGATACCGATGATCAGAGTTGTTGCGAAGCCCTGTACAGGACCTGAACCGAACAGGAAGAGAACGATACCGGTAAGGAGAGTTGTGATCTGGCCGTCGACGATAGCGCTGTATGCGTTTGAGAAACCGTCATCGATAGCCTTGCCGAGACCCTTGCCTGCTGCAAGCTCCTCCTTGATACGCTCATAGATAATCACGTTCGCATCCACGGCCATACCCAGTGTCAGTACCAGACCGGCGATACCGGGCAGGGTAAGGACAGCTCCGAATGAAGCGAGGGTACCGAACAGGAACAGGACGTTGCAGAGCAATGCGATATTGGCTACCACACCGGCGCCCTGATAGAAGAATATCATGTACGCAAGAACGAGAACGAACGCGATGATGAATGAGATGAGACCCGCGCGGATAGACTCCGAACCGAGTGAAGGTCCGACAACGCTCTCCTGGACGATAGTCGCAGGGGCAGGGAGCTTACCTGATTTGAGCACGTTCGCAAGGTCCTCCGCCTCCTCGAGGGTGAAGTTTCCTGTAATCTGGGAAGAACCGCCGTTGATCTCGCTGTTCACACGCGGATATGAGTATACCATGCCGTCGAGAACGATCGCGATCTGTTTGCCGATGTTCTCTTTTGTCATGCGGGCCCAGATATTCGCGCCCTCGGCATTCATGGTCATGGACACCTCAGGACGGCTGTTGCCCTGGGAAGCGTACTGTACGCGGGCATCGGTGACAGCGCCGCCGTCGAGCGGAGCCTTGCCGTCGCGTGAAGCGGCCTTGATAGCCACGAGCTCATAAGTGTTGCCGTCCGCCATAGGATGAACGGTCCACATAGGACGGAACTCTACAGGGAAGAGGGCGGAGATATGCGAATCACGGAGAATCCTGCCTACGGCAGCCGTGTCCGCATAAGAAGCGTAACCGATGCATGAGCCTTCGCCGTAAGGATTAGGGGCGAGGATCGAGAAGAGAGGGTTCGCCTTTTCAGCGGTGCCTTCGGCAGTCTGCATCTCTGCGAGAAGGGCGTCGGCCTCCTGAAGATAAGGGAAGATCTCCTTAGCATCGTAGCATGTCCAGAATTCGAGGGCTGCGGTACCCTGAAGGAGCTTGCGCACACGCTCCGGCTCCTTTACGCCCGGAAGCTCGACAAGAATACGTCCGCTCTCGCCGATTTTCTGGATATTAGGCTGGGTAACGCCGAAACGGTCGATACGGTTGCGCAGCACGTTGAACGAGTTGCTGATCGCGCTCTCGGCCTCTTTGCGGATAACGCTGATAACCTCCTCGTCAGAAGTCTGGGCATTGATCTTCGAGCTCATCTCATAAGTGCCGAATATCTGCGCCAGAGGAGTGTGCGTCTCTGCGGTAACCTCTTTCCAGGCCTCGTTGAAAAGCGTGATGAAGTCCTGACGGCTGTCGGCGCTACGCTCCTGCGCGATAGCGACCGCCTGTATGAACTCAGGGCTCTGATTGTTGTCCGCCAGAGCCTTGACAAGGTCAACGAGCTGCACCTGGAGGGTAACGTTCATACCGCCCTTGAGGTCCAGACCGAGGTTGATCTCATGGGCAAGGACCTCTTTGTAGGTATAACCACAATAAACTTTCTCCGCAGAGATGGAATCAAGATACCACCTGCTTTTGTCTTTTTTCAACTGGTCGATCGCAGCAGCCCTGTCGCTCTCTGCAATTTTAGCGAATTCCTTTGTCGCTGTGAAAGCGTCCGCCTCATTGGCAGCATACTCTGCAGCCTTCTTCTCAATAAAGTAAGGAACTACAGAAAAGGAAAGCTGCCAGATGGAAGCAAGGGCAAAAAGAATCGCTACCAAACGGATAAAACCTTTACTTTGCATAAACTTTATATTAATTATTTATTTTCGTTCCGGGGCCCTATTAGCCAATAGGGCACAAATTTACTTATTTTTTTACATATTCCGCGCAGAAATCGGAGTTTTTTGTATCTTTGGCATCCATCGGCCCGAAACAGGCCGTTTACCTTAACATAAACATCAGCATTATTCTCCAGTGTACAGTCTATCAACACAGAAAATCGGCCTGAAAAGCGTTATCAACGCCAGGGAGCTTGGCGGCTACGTCCTGCCCGACGGCCGCCGCATACGCCGCGGCCTCCTGCTCCGCGGAGGCTCGTTCGCGGCGCTGACCCCCGAAGACAGGGCCACCCTGAGGGACCGTTACCGCCTGGCGGTGAACTGCGATTTCCGGACGGAAACGGAAGTCAGCATCGCGCCGGACCGTCCCGTGCAGGGCGCAAGGCATATCTGGTTCCCCATCATCGATCCGGATTCGGACAATGTGGAGGGAAAGTCATTTCCGGCAGAGGCATTCACCGATCTGGAAAATTTCCTGGTAAAATACGCCCACACGGACATTGCCCAGAATATAGCGCGCAACCTGTACGTGGATATGGTGATGAACGGATACACGCAGGACCAATATGCGGAATTCATGCGTATCGTGGCGGATACTCCGTCAGGTGCGATATACTGGCACTGTTCACAGGGCAAGGACCGCACCGGACTTGCCGCAGCATTCATCCTCTGCGCCCTCGGGGCGGACAGGGAGCTGATATTGCAGGACTACCGCATCTCCGACGAGTTCTACAGGGATGAGGTGGAGCGCGTGAACATGCGCGTATCTACGCCCGAGGAAAAGGCCGTCATCCGTACGTTCATCGGTGTGAATGAAGATTACTTTGTCCTGGCGCTGGACCTTATCGACGAGACATACGGCTCTCTCGAGGCGTATCTGAAAGGCCCTCTTCGCATGACGGACGAGGATTTCGTGAAAATGCGGGAGCGCTATCTGGAATAAGCGGTTCAGAACGGCTTCCGCCCATGCCGGAAGCGTCACCTTTCCTTTCCGGGAATCCCATCTTCCCTGTCCGCCAGCATGACCGGAAGATGATCCGACACTCCGCCGTTGTAGCGGGGGCCTGTATACGTGCGGCGCGGCTTGTCACCCGGATACTGCCTGTCCCTTTCAAGCAGGAAAGGAGGTTTCAGCACAGTCATGCCCATTCTGGCGGCCACGTCTTCCGATACGAGGAAATTGTCTATAAGCTGCCATTCGCCTCTGAAACGTATCGAGCCCCCGGTTTCCGCGGCCATTCCCCCGGCCGGCCCCTTATCACCGCATGCACGCGCGACTGTTTCAAGCCCCATATTCACCAGAGTGCCCTCCATAATGCTGAACGGAAGTGCGTCCGGCGTGTCGTTGAAATCCCCCATAGCCACGATATTCCCCGCCCCGGCGGCAACAAGACTGTCCACGCTGCGCTTCAATGTGCGCATGGCCGCGAGCCTGCGGGATTCCGAAGCCCCGCCTCCGTATTTTGAAGGGTGATGGTTCACGAATATGTGCCAGATACCGCCGTCACAGCGCCGCTGCATGCAGGCATACAGGATGTCGCGCGTGCGGATGCCGTCCACAGCGATGGCATAGGAACTGATTTCCTCGAATTCCGCGGCGCGGTACAGCAGGGCCACATCTATGCCACGCGGATCCGGAGAGTCGTAATGTATGAAACTGTACCCGCATTTGCGCAGCACATCGCTGTGAACGAGATTCTTCAGCACCCTGGCATTCTCGACCTCCGCAAGCCCTATCAGCGGAGGCAGCTCCCCGCACCAAAGGAAGGTCTTCCCTATCATCGCCGTCTTCGCATCGAAGCGCCTGCGCGTCCAATGCCGCTTGCCTGTGGCCGAAAATTCCGCATCCGAAGCGGAAACGCCCTGATCCGTACAATCGAAATAGTTCTCCATATTCCAGAACAATATGGAGAAAAGAACAATAGCCATACCCGCCGATCTCACGCCTCAATGTTTTTTTAAGTGATTAATCCTCTGTCTGCCCCGCAGCCTCAGGAAGGGCCTTCTTTGGCTTCGGCACCCCCAGCCTGATGACATCGTGCGCGGCATGGACTATGCTCTGCCCGCCCGTTTCCAGCTTCCTTGAATTCTTCTCATGCACCTCCAGGGCCTCGCGCAGCTTCCTGCCCATCTTTTCGTTGTCCTCGCAGAATGCGGCGACCCTCTCCACCATTTTCTGGGCGCTGTCTATGATTTTCTGCTGGTTGGCCACCTGCTCCTGATTCACCCACGCGCTCCGTATGATGCGGAGGAACGGCATGATGGTCTCCTCGGTGGTTATGAGGACATTCTGCCGGAACGCCTCGCTGAATATGTTCGGCTGCACCTGTTTTGCAAGCTGCAGGGCGCCATAGTTCGGTATGAACATCATCACGTAGCCGAGGGTCTTGCGGCCGCCCAGGGCATTGTATTTCTGGTATTCCTTGCCTGTCAGCTCCTTTATATGCCCCGTAACGCTTTCATAATTGCGTTTCATAGCGGCTTCACGGCCGGCATCGTCATCAGCAGAGTAATAGTCCGAAAGGGCGGACAGAGACACCTTGCTGTCCACGATCACATCGGTATCGTCCGGAAAATGCAGTATGAAGTCGGGGCGCATGCGCGTGCCGAGCTCATCATTGCGTATCACCTGACCGTATGCGTCGCGCAGCGTGACCTCGCGGTCGAAGTCCCTGCCGGGCACCATGCCCTCCTGGATAAAGATGTTCTCCAGCAGAGTCTCGCCCATGCAGCCCTGCATCTTGTTGCGGCCCCTTAACGCGGCGGCAAGACTCTCGGCGCCTTTTGTCACGACGTTTGTCTGATTGATCAGGCTCTTTGCCGTGGCTTCGAACTGGCTTTTTATGGCTGCCGCGGACTCCGTGTGCTCTTTTTTCTGGGCATCGAAAGATTCTTTCATCTTCCTGATCTCCGCATCCAACCCTCCGGTTATGGTCCGGAATGTCTCGGCGGCCTCTTTTTTCAGGGATTCCTCGTTCTGCTTCTGAAGTCTGGCGTTCTCCGCGGCCATGGCGGATTTCACGCCCTCGAGCTGCACTGAGACTGATTTCTCATGATCCTCCCGCAAGGTCCTTAGGGAATTGTCATAATCCGCGCGCAGGCGCTCGATTATCCTGTCATTGTCCTCGCGGATGCGTGCAAGCTCCCTTTCGTGGTCGAGACGCAGGGAATCCATGGCATCCTTATGCATATTGTCTTTCCTGCGGCCGAGCAGTACCGGCCAGACTGTCGAAACGGCCAGAACGACGGCGCAAATAATATATACAGCAGTTTCCATACGGCAAATATAAACATTTTTCAATCATTCTCCCACATAGGCAAGGCAGGCGCAGGATATTCTTATTTTGGCGGCATCCGCGGGGCCAAGACAGTTTACGAGAGCCTTGCGCAGGGCATGCTGGCACTCAGCGAGGGTGGAACCCGTGGTAAAGACATCGTCCACAAGCAATATATGGTGCCGGACGCAGGTTCCGGCGGCAGGGGCATCAATGTCATCAACTGCACAGGAAAGTCCTGCAGCATTGGCGGCAACAAAAGTTCCGGCACGTACGGCAACATCGGCAGAAACGGGACCCGCGGAGGACCCGGCTGCAGGGGCTACGAGACGTGAAAGGGCGGATTCATCCACGCGGAACGCACCGGACACATTTGCGGCTTTATCAACGACGGCAAGGGTGGCCTGGGATCTGGTGCGCCTTGACCTCCTTATGACATCGCGGACGAGCTCAGGGGAAAAGGGAGAAGATTCCAGTTCGCGGGCGACGGAGGCGGCTATCACATCCGCCTGATTATGGCCGCGCCTCATCCGTCTGGTCCAGTGCAAAGGCACGGGCATTATTATATCCACATCCGTGAAATGCGGGCCGGACGCGATCTTACGGCCCAGCGCCGCGGAAACATATCTGCCCAGCGGCATGTCTCCCTTATATTTCAGCGCTTTTGAAATGTTCCTGTAGCCTTCCTTGTAAAAATAAAGGGCGCAGGCATAGGAATAAGGCTCGTAAAAAGTGCAGCCCGAAGCATCGCGCAACTTCTGTATGCGCGCGTTAAAGGCTTCGCTCATCCCATTGGATTCCATTGTCCAGAAATATGTGAGAGGCATCCGCATTGAACAGGCGGTGCACAGGCACTTCTCGGCCACAAGTAATTTTCCCCCGCATACCCCGCACCTTCGTGGCAGGAGTATATCCAACAGCTCCGGTATCATAATTTCAACGTTTCTCTACGCCAAATATACGAAAAACCGGAGTTTTGTCACAATAGTCCTTAAAACTTCCGGTTCACGTCCGTCCTGTCGCATGCCCCGCAATCCGAACAGCCGTTGCAAGTCATACGGCTTCCGCAGGTATCGCAATGCGGGCGAAAGAACGGTTCATGCACAGGGACCTCGAAAATTGACGGCTCAGGATTTACAAGCCTGAAGTCAATCTCCCTGCCCTTGTAGCTCAGGCCGGACCTGAATGCCTGGACGGACTGCTGCCGTTTTTCGGAAATCCTGTAGGTCCTGCCGTCCTTGACGAACACGGTTCCGGTCTCTATAAAGTTGAATGTGACATCATATTTGCGGCACTGGTCGCTCAGTTTCCTGACCCACTCATAATGGCATGGACGTGCCCCGTCATAATTCTCGCCCCCGCACAGGACTTCCTCAAGACAGCCGGAGGACAGATACTTCGCGGCATCAATCTCCCCGATAAGCGGAGCCGCCATGAATCCCTTATGCCTGGCCGGAATGTCAAGAAGTATCGGGAGCCTTTCATCGGCACGCGCCTGGTTTTCCGTCGTCACCTGAAGAAGCACATTCTCATACCCGTCTCCCCAGTCATGCGGAAGACACTGACGTATCCTGTCCGCACGTTTGGTAAGAAGCCTGAACACGACATCGGGACGCCGGCGGATAATATCCCATGCCTCGTCTCTCCATTGATCGGCCTCACTGACAAAGAAATCGGTGGAAAGGCCGACATACAGCTGCATTCCGGGAGCAATCCTGAAAGTGCCGTCACGCCTGCGCTGCAGAGGAAGATCGAAGCTGTCCGTACGGAACACCCTGGACGTGTCGATGCCGCGCTTCCCGTCAAGGAAGTACATATAGCAATGGGCGCAGCCTTCGCTCACCTTGTGGCATCCATGCCATGGGTTCCATATAATCATATTTTCATTGTCTGCACGGAAAAGCTGCCTTATGCAAGCACCGGACAAAACCGCAACAAATCACCGAAAATTCAGGATGTATTTAGTTAATTCAATTACAGACAAAACTTGGTGGATAGCGGTTATTTACTTGTTGACAGCATTTCATTAAGCTCGTTCACGTCAATCATAGGCAATGGGAACTGTGAAAGTTTTGTTCCTGCTGTTTTGACAACAAGAATTCCTCTTGTCGTTCCAACCGCTACACTCAAAAGGTGCGGCATTATTTGATCGACCGTAATCAAGTTATCGTCATTAAACTGAATAAACTGCTCAAGATCCACTATCGAAAAGACGAATTTGTATATGCTCTCAAGAAGCGTGTTTTCATTCAAAGTATATCTTACGCCAAAAATGAGGACCATTTTATCGTTTTCCACATCCGGCTCAATCGAGCTGGAAAAACCAAGCTGTATATCTTGCTCTTTTGCATCATCTAGAAAGCCGGAATTCAATGTAAATCCCATTTCATTCACGGAATCAAGCCTCATTTGAATCCGGATATCTTGCTTCTCTGCCATAATAGTATTTTAGTTTAAGTAAGTATATTGAGCATGTGTTTTCTTTCCTGAAAAAGCTGCGCTTTCAACATCCGTATTCGAGACATATGCCGGAAAAGAAAATGTAACATATCTGACTTCTCTTCCCTTTTTGGTTTCAATGATATCTTCGCCAAGAGCAGCCGAAATCCTGGCTATAGATTTTGTAGTAAACCCGTGTGAACCGGTCAGCCATCGGGAAATCTCAGACTCCCTTTTATCAAGCAGGGCAGCCAAATCGCGCTGAGTCATATTCTTCGCCTTCAAGATATCTGCTATCCTGTTGGCAATGTCCATGTTCAAACGGACCTCCATTCTGACCTCTGGAGATACATTTGCAAGACATCTTTCAAAAAGTGCGTTTTTCTTCATGTAGTTCGGCTATAATGTAATTGATCTGATTATTGCTGTTATTGCATTGCTGTCTTCGTAGTCCGCTTGTGCTTGCGATGCCAATCTCTTGATTGTTTTATCTATGTCCCTCAAATCATTTACCGCCTTAAACATGATAGGATCATCTTGATACTTCTGTGTCAGAGTCACCCCTCCATAACCGATTATAAGAATTTGTTCCGAGATTCTCAGGCAGTACAGTCTGATTTTTCCAACTGATTTATTGATACGGGGATAATTAATATACAATGGCACGGCCTTTACGCTTCCTCCTTCATTTCTAAAGAGATTCTCCCTTGCTCCACATTCACGTATCTTATCGATTGCTGACACAATCGCATCAAAAAATGTCTTTAATTGAGGATGATCATGGCCTTTATTTTCGAGGAGAAATCTTTCAAGCTCAGTTTTGGATTCCCCATCATATCGTGGAGAGTATATATCGACTTTTTCCGATTGTATTAACAAAACCAACTTGCCCATGGACGCTATCAAAGGGCTGCAAATATACGAAAATTTTTTATAACCGGCAATTAAACTTAACTTTTTTGTTAAGCTTTATATCAAAACAGGAAATGGAAAGGTCTTTTTTCGGGGGGGGGATATTGCAACTATCTTAGTTCAACGGTGAGGCCCATGGCTGAAACCATGCGATAGAACGTTGAAATAGAGGGAATAGTAAGTCCTCTCTCTACACGTGAGATATAACTTTTATCAGCGCCTATTTTCTCAGCAAGTTCGGACTGCGTCATGCCGGATTCCTTGCGGGCATCAAGCAGAATCTGTGCGTTATATTCCTCCCAAGCCTGGTTCTCTGCCTGCCTGCGGCTGTCTGTCCCGGGAGCGCCGAAAGTTTGATTGAGTTCCTCACTCACATTGTATATCTGCATTTTTGTCTTCATAATATTCTTCTTTAAGCCGTTTTGCTTTCAAGATCTCACTTCGCGGAGTCTTTTGTGTTTTCTTTCTAAACGATATGCTATTATCTCCCGTATCATTCAGCAAAATTATAAAAAGTTGCTTAATTATACAACTGATAGGTATGATAGTTCTGACTATGCAACGAGACCGGAATGAAAAAAGGCCTTCCGGTTGGGAAAGGCCTTTTTGAGTATAAGATCTCCAAATTTAATCATTCTCGGATGTTGTATATACAACCTGTGATGTCTGGAAAATTCCATTCTTTGATTTCTTACAATCCACTGCAATCTTATAGTAGCAATCCGATTGTGCAGAAGAGATAGTGACGGTTTGTTCACCTACAGCATTTGTAAAACTGATTTCTTCTAAAATGTCCTTGAAATCAGAATCAGAAGCGACATAAAGCTTCACTGAATTTACATTCGCAGCATCAGTAGCATCAATTGTAAGTTTTACTCTCTTGATAGGCTCCGGTATCTGTTCCGTAACAATTGTACCTGTACTTGCAGCGTTCTTCGAACCACACTTGACATAATCCCAACCGAGTTGGTTATTGTTGAAATTTGTAAGGGTAGTTGTCAGATCTCCGCATGTATTGGTGAATTTTGCTGTATAAGAACTTACCTTTTCTGACATTGTAGTTTTTAGAAATTTATGCTCATAAGTCTTGGCAACCGGTTCATCGCCCACTTTTTCGAATGTCGCGCTTACGGTTACATTTGAAGCAGGCATGATGAATTTGTTGCCTTTTACCTCGACGGTTTCGCCGCCAGGGGTTGTAACAACTACGATCTCCGAAAGCTTATAACCGCTGTCAGGGGTCACGGTAAGGGAAACTTCACGGCCGGCAGCAGCGCTCTCTACATCCGCGGTAACACTGCCGTTCGTCATCGAAGCGAAAGATATTTCATACTTAGGCGCTTCTTTACGGCTGACGATATAGTTGTTCTTGTCAAACTCATAGATTGCATTATATTTTTTGAGCTGTCCCTTGACAACCAGTTCGTCGCCGATATTCAGGTCATTGACACTGTTGAAATTAGTGTTGTTAAGATTCTTGCCGCTGTACACCTGCAAAGGCTTGTCTTCAGATCCGATCCAGTATGTCAGAGAATTATATTGAGCAAAGTAAGTATCAATCTTGTATACAGTGCCTTTCACACATACCTCATCAGATGAAGCAGAGCCAAGAGAGTCAATCAGTTTGCAGGCATCTTCGATTGTATAAGGATCTGTCTCCGTACCGGAGCCCTCATATTCTGTTTCAGCTTTCTTTTCTACAGTCACGGTACATGTCGCTGTAAATCCGCCGTCATTGGTAGTGACCGTAATAACAGCAGTACCCTCGCCAGCAGCAAGAAGATATCCGTTATCTACCATGACTACATCCTCGTCAGAAGTTGACCAGGTAACGGTCTTGTCCGTTGCATTGTCAGGATTTACAGTCGCGGTCAGAGTATATTCATCTTCCTCTGCCAGTGTCAGCTCTGTTTTATCCAAAGTCACGCCTGTTACGGCAACAGGCTCGACAGGATCCGATGAATATGATTTTACAACAACATCATCAAGGAAGAAACGGTTATTGCTAGACTGAGAAGCCTCAAATGTAATTTTTACCGTCTCTTTCGTCACGCCGGAAATGACAAGAGAAAAATCCTTCCACGCACCTATCTCCATTTCAACTGATCCGGCACTCAAAGAGCCATCGTCTACGCTTACATTCAATGTGGTCTTCTCTTTCGAATTGTCCCATGCACCGGCCCTGAATGTCAACTCAGCCACTCCGCCAGCTGATGCAGGCAATGTAATTGCAGGAGTTGTTGCAGAACCTTTTGCACTGCCTGTACCGAATTTAGCACACTTATCAGCACCGTATTCCTTAGAACAATCCCAACCTTCGTTATCAGCAGAGAAAGTACCAGACGCAACACTACCGCTCCATTCTCCGTCATTTCCTCCTTTACCGTTGCAACCGTCGAATGTCTCATAGAAATAGATTCCTCCGTCGGTACTGCTCTTGAATGTAGCGGAAACTGTGACATTCTCTTCCGGCATCTCGAACTGGTAATTTACAAGCTCGACATCTTTGCCTGAAGTTCCGGTAACAGCAATGGCATCCAGAACATAGCCTGTCTCAGGAATTATTGTAAGAGTAACTGTCTCACCGGCTACGGCGACGGTCTTATCGGCCTCAACCGTACCGTTCTTAGTTTCTGCGATAACAATGTCGTACGATTTCAGGACATCTGTATCCTTGATTGTAAGGTTAAGGGTATTCACTTTGCCTGCGAGAAGGACCATATCCGCAGGAAGCGTAATTACCTTGTGAACGCTGTGTCCCTCTGTTTCAAGATCGAAAACAAGGTCCGTGGAAGCGCCTACGGTATCCGGGTTTACCACGAAATATACTGAATTATTCTCAGTATTAACCTTTACGATAGCTTCAGGATTGTGCTCCTCGTCGAAAACAGCGGTAACATCATTATATTTTACATTCCAGCCTTTAATAACATTATCTCCATATCCGGAATCCTCTTCAAGGTCCCAGTTGAGAGCTACACGGCCCGTGAATACATATGAATCGTGAGATATCTTAAGGCTCTTTACAACCTCATCAGCAATGGCCGTACCTTTGAGGTTAACGCGGAGAACCGCCATAGGTCGCAGAAAGCGCAGATCATTGATAACCACCTCATTCGACTCTGGAACCGTGAAACCGTAAGGCTGACCTATGAGAAGGTCGCAGGCAGGATCCGCCGTCGTTGCGAGAGGATACTGGACCTCATTGAGAGCCAGACCTATAGTATTTGTCTTTTCATATAGTTTCTCAAATGCCGATGACGGGCTGAAAGTATACAATATCTTTGCCCCCCCCGTTTCAATCTCGGCTTCGCCTGTGAATACGGCTTTCTGGCCCTTAGGTTCGGTATTCTTGAAAACCGCATCTGCTTTTGACTTTGCTTCGTCATAGGCAAAGAAAACGCCGATCTCATCGTTCTCATCCCAATAAGGATTGTAAACACCGGATGTACTATCCTCAGTAAAGCCCGATTTGCCGGCATTATCCACATTGACTGTGAAATTTACAAGATTCTTATCGTTGCACAGCTCGGATTTCTGGCATGAAACAGCGGATGCCGCAATGGCAATGACAGCTGCAATAAATGAAATTTTCTTCATAATCTTTTCCTCCGCTAAATTAAAAATCCCACTCATTGCCTTCAGGAAGTACCGCACCTGCATCGCCCGGCTCTCCGAAGCTGTTACACAATACGCTCAGTTCGCTGTCCGCGACGAGTTCAAGTACCGGAGTTGAGTACTCCTCCAATACTTTAAAATTTTTGCTGATTTTCATATCTGAACACATAATTTGATTTCTCTATAATCCCCAGTCCGAAGCGCTGAACGTCGTTTTCGGAGCGTTAGGCACGTTCGTGAAATACGTAAAGCCGGTGATCTTCTCCAGATCCGCCACGCTCATCAGCTCCTTGCTGCTGACTTTCTGGCCTTTGAGGCTGTTGGTATGCGAGCGTACGAACGCGACGCACTGCAGTTCGCCCGCAGAGCATTTGCTGAGGGCCTTTCCTGTATTGCCGCTCTTGGTGCGGAGCACAACATAATAGAACATGGTAGGCATGTCCACGTCGCTGCGGCCTCCGAACGAGATGACCTTCGGATCCACGGTATAGCCGTAGCCGTCGGTGTACTTCTCATAATAGCAGCCTACAACCTCATAGAGCGTATCGGCGCAGACCTTTCCGTCTATATAGTCTTCAAGGATATTCCATCCGCCGCCTCCGGTATTGAAGCCGCTTGACAGCTGCGGAGCTATGTTCGAATAATAGAACACCTGCTGGTTGGCCTGGGCGCATACGAGACGCTCCGCGGAGCCGAGGACATGGCCCTTGTTGCATCCGCCGCCGGTGGACTTGCTGCTGTACTGGAGACTTGAAGGGATATCGGGATCGGCCTTGTAGGCCTCCGAACGGCTTGTATTCTTCTCTGAATAGAAACTGTGGCGCGGAGCGGCCACCCACAGAGGGCTGTGGTGCTCGCCGCTGAAACATACCGTATAGTTGCGGCATTCCCTGCCTCCGTAACTGAAGAAATGCTGGGCATAGTAGATATTGGAATTGCCGTCATCCACACCGTTGCCGTCATTGTCATTTATGACAGGAAGCTCGTAATAGTTGTGATACTTCACATTGTTTACAGGGTCAGGTCCTGGTCCAGGACCAGGACCGGGGCCCGGATCAGGGTCTTCTCCATCCGTCACCTGCACGGTGCATTCGGCCGTTAAACCGCCGTCATTTGTCGTTACCGTCACGACAGCCGATCCGGCCGAGACTCCTTCGAATCTGGCGGAACTGCCGTTCTCCTCAATCAACAAAAGAACCCCTTCATCGGATGAGCTCCAGAAAACCGAGACGTCATCCGCATAAAAAGGGGAAACTTTAGCTGTCAGAACCAGAAGCTGGCCTGCCTCTATTCTGCATATTTTCTGATCGAGGCTTACCGATGTGACATTTACAATATCGTCATCCTGGACCGGATCATGTTCCTCACACGAGGACAAGAAACTGATAGACAGAGATATAGCGATTAATGCTCTGTAAAAAGAAAAGTACCTTTGCATCTTTTTGGAATTTGCGATGCAAAGATACTGATAATATCCGTATTAATTACAATTATTTTCGCTTTTGTAGCGTGAGCCGGAATGCCGGCTTACTTGTTCTTCACGCAGCGGAGGGCTACAGCCGATTTCTCTACGGTAGCATAGCTAAGGGAAACCTTGCCCGGCTTCATGGTCGCAGAGAATGTGGTCATAAGTCCGAAGAACTGGGTTGCGGTGTTAGGGCTGGATGTAGCCAGGTAAGTCATTCTCGGCTTGCCGTAATATTCCGTCAGATCGCAGACGCTGTTGTCGAGGATCAGGGCGCTGTACGCGTTATTGGCTATGGTTCCGACAATAGGGAAATTGAATCCGCCTTCGTTGAACTTGACCACGGAGCCGGAAGACACAGCCGCGTCGTAGAAATACGCGTCGGCATCGGTCCTTGTGCCTGTAGGCTCGTTCAGATATACGCTGCGGGTCGAATTGCCGCAGAGGGCGTAATATTCCGCACGTGTAGGGACATGCCATCCTTTAGGGCAGATGCCCTGGATACCGTCGAACTCATCCAGGTTGTCGGCTGTGATTTTCTTGCCGAGCAGGGTGTTGTAGTCGTAAAGGTAACCATTCGCGGCGATAGTGGCCTCATCGGTTGCAGGAACGGCTGCCTTGCCGTCCGCGGTGTAAGGATACCAGATGCCGTTGCCGTCGCCAGGAGTAGAAGAAGGCACCTTGCCCTCAGGAACGAAGCGCAGGTTATCGGTCATCCATGTATTGCCGTCAGGAAGCACGGCTGTATTGTATCTGATATCGTCATAAATGAAGTAGCCGTCGAACTCCTCGAATGTTACCTGTTTCTCAGGAATCACTCCCTCGTCGCTCCAGTTCTCGATCTCGCCGCTGATAGCGACGCTCATGTCGCCGGCCACGACAACAGCCTTGATTGTGTACTGGCCGCCGGCCTTGAGGGTTACGGAGCTGAGGCTCTTGGTAATGGTCCTACCGCCGTCCACAGCGATAGTGACGCTGAATTTCACTGTCTGAGGCACCACGATGGCCGCATAGCGCGTATTGGCGCTGACAGCGTGCATGATGATGTCGCCGGCCTGTCCCTCGGCAACTGTCGCCGACATTCCCGGAATGTCCACTTCCGCGTCATGTACGGAGCCTTTCAGGATTACGGATGAGATTTCCGCTCCTACCTGGTTGTCTATATCCACGACAATGCGTGTCATAAGGTGCTTGAACACCATGGTGACAGCGTTCTGCGGAGTAACCTCGTCCTTTACGGCCGCCATGAGATCCGAAGCGCCATAGTTATCGCCGCTCTGGTCCGCGTAAACGGAAAATGCTGAAGGAACCGAATCCGAATATGGATAATAAGCGGTGAACGTGCTGTTCTGCTCGCCTTCGGTGTACCAAAGAAGATCACCGGTGAATTTAGAGCCGTCATAGCTCATGCAGTAATTGTCGGCAAATACCTCCACGCCACGGGTAATGGTAAGGCCCACTTTGTCACCTGTCTCGAAATCAGTCTCGGTGGCACGGGTGATCAGAGGATCGATCGCGATTGTACGCGGTCCTTCCGTCCTGTGAAGATCTTTGTTGCAGCCTGCTGTCATCATGGCTGCTGCAGCTGCCATAAGAGTTAGAATCTTTTTCATGACTTTTTTAATAGGGTTAATTAATGTTTATGTTTAAAAATTATATCCGCAGGATATTCCTGCATTAGTCCTGTGATTTCCGTTTCTGTATTCCGACCCGGCGGACAGGCTGAAATAGATATTGTTTTTCAGAATATATCTTATTTCCGCACTTGCTCCGGCATAAGTTTTCGTATTGTAGGCCTCCCATGACATGAACTGCTCCGTCTCGCGGTAAAGGGCCGTAGGGCTGCTCACGGTCCCTTCGGCCATGCGCAGGCCATCGCTGAGGAAACCTTTGCCGGTCCATAGACGCACGCCGAGCATTACGCTCCTGTGGCAATGCCAGTTGCAATACGCACCGATGCGGAGACGGTTCAGCGTCTGCTCCGCAATGTAAGGATATTGCATTGTGCCCACGGAGGCCTCGCCTTCGTACGAAAGCGAAGCTCCGGCGTCATAGCCGCCTTCCTTCACGATATGCCATGAAGGCCTGACGCTCCATGAAGTCTTGGAGAGTATGCGGTTCCACGCATACGTCTTTCTTAAGGTCACGCCGCCTCCGGTCATTTTTTCTATCACCGATTCGCTCATGTTCACGCATGAATATCCGGCATCGAGACGGAAACGCTGCAGCACTCCCTCGCGGAAACTGCCTTGCCATGCCAATGCAAGATCCAGCCTGTCTTCAGGGAAATCGAACCACAGCGCGTCTTTTTCGCCGGCCCTGCCTCCGGTACGCAGGTAGGCGAGTTCCGAATACAGCCCCCTGAAACCGAACTGCGCGGACACTCCGCCTCCGGTGACCCTTATAGGAAAGCCTTTTATTCCCTCTTCGCTCAGGTGAATCGCTCCGCCTGTCCAGGCCTGATTCGCTCCGTAGAACATGCCTTTGTTGATAAAGGCGTAGTAAGTGCTGTTGGACTCCCCTACCTGCTCGGCCGTAACGGTCTCCGTATTGCGCGCCACAGCCGCGGCCAGGCCTGCCCTGAAATCGCCGCGCCTGTACTGTACGCCGGGGCGGAACATCAGATCCAGAGCATAGTCCGTATAGCGCAGGTCCTTCAGCTTGGCATAATTGGCCGACGAGAAATCTATGCGCGCTCCTACGCGCCATGCCTCACCGACATCCACGCTCACGCCGCCTGCGAATGAATAATTCTGCTTCGTCTTGTTTCCCTGGGTGAATTCCATTATATCCACAGGATAGCGCCCCGGCTCGGTGAACATGCTGGCGCACATGCCGTAACCTGCGGTATGACGGAATCCGAACCTGCCGTATACGCTGAATTTCTCAAGGTGCAGGATCGAAGCGGCTTCAGCCCCGGCATTCCATGTCTGAGGAGCATCTGAAGCGGTGCGGTTGCCTCCGAAGGTGTATTCTCCTCCCAGCACGGCCTGCGACGAGGTCTGCCTGTCATCCCTCATTCCGGCGATGTTGTTGCCCAGAATATGGAAATTGCGCTCCTCCACCAGTTCATAGCGGGTCTTGGTCTGGGCCGATGCACAGATTGAAGCGCCCAGAAAGAGCAGCGCCGGTATGAAGAGCCTTCTATTCATGCAGAGATGCGCTTTGACGTTCATAAAAATCCTCCGATGAATTGTTGCTGTCGCACAGCACCTCATATCCGTTGGCCGCCGACAGTTCCTCATCGGTCTTCCGCATCAGGCTGCGGCCCTTGAATGTCTCCGACAGCGTCACGTAACCGGCATCCACATCGCTGCGGATGCGTTTTGTATTGCTTGTCGTGCTGCCGTTGAACACCTCCACTCCGTCCAGAATCCACTCCCACGGTATGCATACCACACGGTCCGTGTTGGAACCCGGAATCTGCACGATCGAGCCTTCGCGCTTTACGTATTCCCTTATGGATACTCCTTCCTCAGGACGGAAAATCACCGCCGTAGGGGAATTTATGGAGAAGGTATAGGCATTGGCCTGGCCTGTCTTTTCCACAACGTCCAGAATGCGCTCCGGCCGGATTTTGTCACCTGGCGCCGGATGATATGCGGTGTTGTAGAAATACGTATTGTTGTAGCATACGAAATAATCGGGCTTGTTAAGGTTCACGCTGAGGTGATACTGCGTGGTATGGTCTATTGCACCGCTGAGACACAGCACCGCGTCTTCGCCCGGATTCAGAGGGAAGCTGACGCCGGTGCCTCCGAACTGCCACAGGGCCTGTATCACGGGTGCGAAATCCTGAATGCTGCCCCACGGATTGTTGATATTCGAGTTGTAAGGGGCGAGGGTGCCGAAGCACAGGCTGTCCAGATAAACGGCCCGGCTGTCGTTGTTGTGAAGTATCAGATACTTGTCCGCCTGATAGTTGCCAGTCATCGGATCCATGGTGCAGCCGCCGCAGTATATCTCCTTTATCACGAGCGAACCGGCCTTAGACCAGCTCAGGGGCAGCGATATGGAAATATCGTCCGTAAGACGCAGCTTGTCGGCGGCTCCGTTGTATATGTTCCTGTCCATGCGGTCGCTGACGTTGAGGCGGTACAGGCCGCGCGGCAGGGTGAACCCGGCGGTGCCAAGCTCCGAAGTCACTGCGGTATATTCCGTAAGGGTGTTCATCTCCTCCAGCCTGACGGAAACGCCCTGCCTGCATGCTTCCTCGTGTCCCTCAGGATACTGGAGCCGTACCGTAAGGGTGCATAGGGAGGATGCATACGGATTGTCCTGTCCGAACGGCGTGCAGGCCGCGAGCAGCATGGTCATAAGATATGAAAGGTATCTTTTCATCAGAATTTGAGACGGCATGTAAGTCCGTAATAGAATGCAGGGGTGAATACTGAGCTTATGCCCGTAGCCATGGATGTCACGGCAGGGTGCGAGGCCGTGAAGTTGTTGGCGAAGAAGCTGAGCGACACATGCTTGCCTATTTCCTTGGTAACGCTGAAATTGGCGCTGCAATAGAAGCCGTAGCCGTCCTGTCTGTAGGTATATGCGTTGTTCGTCCTTATCATAAGCTTCTCGAACGCGGGGTCGGAGGCCTGTTCTTCGGTGAAAGGATGCACCTGTCCGTCGAGGTCCATATATGCCACCGGCCATATCTCCGCATAGGAATCGCCGTCATAGATGCTGCCGCCTGTCGGCTCGTGCGAGTTTCCGGCCACATTGTGGGCGTATTCACGGCCGTCATGGCTGCTTATGTTCAGGCTCCGGCGCAGAATGGCCGCCTCGAAACGTACCGTGAACACGAGCCTCGCCTCCGGAATATGGGTGATGGAAGTGATGTTGGCGTCCAGGCCGTGGGTGATCCTGCCGTTGACGGTGGTAGTGCTGTTGCCGCGCGCGTAGATGCCAACATATTCATATGAACGGTTCTGCAGGCTGCTGTGCATCCAGCCGTTGTTGTAGTTGTATGATTCGGTATCATCCGTATACGAGCTGTAGCTGTACCTCGCGTCTATGCGGAACGACGTGCGTATAGGCTTTATCTGCGGGCAGTCCAGGGTCAGTTCGGCGCCTGCGCGCAGCACGGGCTTGCCGTTTGTCTGATAGTTGTAGCGGACGAATGTCCTGTCCGCCGCCTTTATGTCCATAGGGGTCCAGTACTCGTCTTCCGAAGCGCGCACATATACCATTCCGGACTGGCTGTCCACCTTGTACTGCGGATTCTCAGGCATGACGAAGTCCTGCGGCAGCGCGAGCATGTTAAGGCCGGTCACCGTATATCTGCTCTGGTAGTAATACGGGTTCCTGGTGATATTGCAGAAGCCTACGGCGGACATCTTCCACTCGCCGAAATTCAGGTCAACGGCGAATTCCGAATTGTAGTTGCGCTGCCATTTCAGGTCCGGATTGTACTGAATCTGATACGGCACGGTATAATATACATAGTGGGAATTGCTGCCGCTGCTGAACGCGAAAGTCTGGATATCGAGATATTCCTGTTTAGGATACAGCACCCAGAACGAAGGCAGCTTCTCGCTTACTCCCCAGCCGCCGCGCAGGGTGACATGCTCTCCGAAGCCCCATTTCACATTTAGGCGCGGAGACAGGGAACTGACGTTCCTGTATTGCGTTCCTTCTATGAACACCTGTTCGAAACGGAGGCCTGCGACTGCCTCCAGCCTCGTATTTCCCACGGGCACAGTGATCTGGTCCTCGACATATTCGCTAAGGTTGTTCATGAAAGGGTACTGGTTGTACGGACGGCTCCTGTAGCCGTTGGGGGCGAGAGCGGGATCCTCGTAATACTCTCCAAGTCCGGTATTTCCGCTGGCCTTGAACTGGATTCCGGCTTTCAGACGGTTTTTCACGGATCCGAAACCGCGGGTCCAGTCGTATTTTACCGATGCGGCATAATCCAGTTCCTTGCTGTCCGTCACCTTGTCCGCGTAATAGCTCAGAGGCAGCATGACGGCGAAATGATAGCCTTGCTCCGTTTCATGGACAGCCGGCTGCGTGCTGGCCGACGAGCGGTAAGTATGGTTGCGGGCCAGATTGTCGGCGAAAGATACGGAAGCCTCGGCTTTAAGGCTGGTGATCCATGACTTGTTAAGCATCCAGTTGAGGCTGGCATTGCCCCTGAACGCATTGTCGCGCACACGCTCCGTATTGCCGTTGCTGGCATCCGGATCATCTTTGGAGTTCATGCCTCCGATATTGGCGTTTGCTCCTATTTCGAAACGCAGGTTCCTGTTGAACGTGTTGGAATAGGTGGCGCTGACGTTGCGCCGGGTATAGGATGTATAAGGGCTGGTGAGCTTGGTCGTGGCGCGCGCCCACTCGCCGCTGATATTGAGTATGCCGTTGTTGTTCTTGAAATCTATGCCCTTGCTGAGAGATGTCTGATAGGTACGCGGATTCGTGCTGAACACTATGTTCAGAGGGCTGCGGCCCTTCTTGAGGTTCACTTTCACCATACCGGAGTTCAGGTCGCCGTACTCAGCAGACGGCACGCCGGTAATGACTTCTATGCTTTCGATGTTTTCAACCGCGATGCTGCGTGTGCCCGCGCCTCCGGGTTCTTCCATGCCGGCGTTGTTGCCGATGCGCACGCCGTCCACTTCGAGGGCCGTGCCGAAAGCCGCGTTGCCGGCCGTGGTGCCGCCGTCCCTGAGGGAAATGGAATTATCCTGGGTAAGGTCCGGATTTACCGTTTTTCCTCCCGGCAGCAGGGCGGCCATATCGGACATGCTGCTCATCTGGAGATGCTCCAGAGCCTCTTTGCCGATGTTGTGGGATGTGCCTATGGTGCCAGCGGGGCGCTGTGCAGTCACCGTTACCTCGTTCAGGGCCAGGGATTCCTCGTGCAGCATGAAATCGGTGACGGTAAGGCTGCCGTCAGGGGCATAAGCCTCAACGGACTGGGGCTTCACATGGATACGTATGCTTTGGGACACATATCCGAGACACTCCGCAGTCAAAATATATTTGCCGTTAGAAACTGAAATCGTATATTTGCCGTCGAGGTCGGTCACAGCCCACATGGCGCCGTCGTCCAGTTTCAGGACCGCGCCTGTAATCGGCTCGCCCGATGCGGCGTCACGAACCACGCCCTTTACGATGTTGCCGGGTGCCGCAGATGCAAGCAGCTGGAACAAGGCAAGGAACAGTATCGTGAACTTTATACGCATAGAGAAAGGTTTAACCTGCAAATATAATAAAAAATCCGGAATAGTGTTCCGTTTGCAATTTTAATATGAAAAAATTTATTTTCACTGCCGTAACGGTTTTCGCCGCCGCCCTCTGCGCAAGCGCAGATGAAGGAATGTGGCTTGCAAATGATCTGAAGGGCATGCGGAAAGAACTCCGCGGCTCCGTTGTCTCTTATGATTTCATGGGTACAGGCAGCCTCGTATCCGACGAAGGCCTGGTAATCACGAATCATCATGTGGTGTATTCCGACGTTTATGCCCTGAGCAGCGAAACGTCCAATTATCTTGAGAACGGATTCTGCGCTTACGAAAGGAAGGATGAGATACCTATCCCTAACCGCAGAGTGCAGATACTGGCGGACATGCTGGACGTCACCGAGGAGACGGAGGAGCTGCTCGCATCCGGAGCCGTGAAGCCTGGCCCTATGGCTATCAGGAAGCTCGGCAGCATAATGGAAAAGCGATATGAGGACAGATACGGCAAGAAAGCCGTCCTGAGCTCGATGTGGCGTGGAGGCAAATATTATATCAGCCTTTATGACGAGTACAGTGACGTGCGGCTTGTAATGGCTCCGCCTGAGATCATAGGAGCTTTCGGAGGTGACAGGGACAACTGGGAATGGCCGCAGCACAAGGGCGATTTTTCTTTCGTGCGCATCTATACTGCACCTGACGGCAGCCCGGCTGAATACTCTCCTGAAAACGTGCCCATGCGCTCAGGGAAGCATCTGAAGGTGTCGCTGAAAGGAGTGAGGCAGGGTACTGAAACTATGGTAATGGGCTACCCCGGCCATACAAACAGGTACTCGGGCTCCGCATACGTGGAGATGATAACGGAAGTGACGCTGCCTGTGGCAGTGGAGGTCCGCGGCGTACAGATGGATATCATAAGGAAATGGATGAACGCGGACGAGAATGTCCGCCTCAAATATTCGGACCGTTTCTTCAGCCTTTCTAATGCCCAGGAGCTGTATTCGGGTCAGGTGATGTGCTGCCGCCGCTTTAATGTCGCGGAAGAGAAAAAGGAGATTGAAAAGGAACTTGAAGCATGGATTGCAGCCGATCCGGCAAGGACCGCGCGCTGGGGAGGAATATGCGGGGCGCTGGATCATGAATATTCGGCTGCCGGCATAGAAAGGCAGCTCGCTTATTTCCGGGAGTGCACCATACGCTCGGGCAAGATGTCGCCGATGTCCACCAGAATGGTGTCCGTGCTCCGCGGCAAGTCTCCGGACAGATACGTACATCTGAAGAAATCCATAGCATCGGATTTCGCTTCCATGGACATGAGGGTGGAAAGGGAGATTTTCAGGAACATGCTGGAAATGTACATGAGCAATGTGGATGACAGGCTGAAAGGTGATTTCCAGAGAGAGCTTGCCGGCAGGTTCGGCAATGACTACGACGCCATGTGCGGATATCTGTGGGACGGAAGCTGGCTCACGGATGCTGAGAAAGTGGCCGTATTCACGGACAGCGCCACCGATCTTTCAGAAAGTCTCGCGCAGTATTGCGACGATCCGCTCGTACGCTACTTCAACGACAACAAAATGGGACATTTCAACAGTGCGAGGGATAAAAGACTGGGCGGAAGCAAGCGCGCGCAGCTTTCGTCAGAATACACAGCCGCCCTGTACAGAATGCGCCGCGACAAGGGCATCAGGCAGTATCCGGACGCCAATTCCACCCTCAGGATTTCCTATGGAAAGGTGTGCGGCTATTCGCCTTGCGACGCCGTGGATTGCAGGTGGAACAGCACCGTGGCCGGACTGCTGGAAAAACACGATCCCGCGGATCATGATTTCAATATGCCGGAGCGGTGGAGGGAGGTTCTGAAAGGCATGGACAGCAAGAAGTGCGTGAATTTCATAACAGACAACGATATCACCGGCGGCAACTCCGGCAGTCCGGTGATGAACAGGCGCGGCGAACTGGTGGGCCTGTGCTTCGACGGCAACAAGGAGAGCCTCGCCAGCGACGTGTCATTCACTCCGGACTACAACCGCTGCATATGCGTGGACATACGCTTCGTGATGGACATCCTGAAATACTACAGCCATTTCGATGCCCTCATTGAAGAAATCATGAAGAAATAGGCGTCAGATATTTTCCGTGTGGTAGGTTATAAGGGCGGTGACAGGATCCTTCACGAAACGGGATATCTCCACTCCCTCCGTGGCCGCTACCGCCCTGATTATATCGCGGCACGCATAGGCGAAACCTCCCGCGATGCCAACGGGAAGGGATGGATAGCGCGATATGCAGCGGGTAAAGAAAGCCCTGAAATTTGCGTCCACGATGTTCTTGATATACGGATGATCGTAACGCCCGATTATAAAAGGTGCGAATGAGCCGAGATAAGCCGACGGGGATATGCTTTTCCGGCCGTAGACATTAGCCACAATAGTCGAATAAGAAACATCCTCCGCAGCCCTTAGCTCATCTTCTATTTCCTTGGGTAGCAGGCCTTTGATATGATCTTTCAGAAAACTGAGGCCGAGGCTTGCCGCGGAGCCCTCGTCACCGAGGATATAGCCTCCGCTGCCGATGCTGCTTACGATATTGCTGCCGTCGAAAAGACACGAGTTAGAGCCGGTTCCCATAATGGCGGCTATGCCGATGGAGCGTCCGCACACGGCGCGCGCGGCGCCCAGAAGGTCGCTTTCCATCTCTATCGGGCCAAGACCAGGGAAATGGCTCCTGAAAGCATCTTCCAGCTTCATGCGTATATCCGCATCAGGAACGCCGGCGACATAGAAATGCAGCTCGCTTATACGCTCCGCAGGCAGGGACGCCGCGCCCTGTGCCATGACATCCAGCACGTCGCTTATGGCGAATGTGGATATGTTCATACCGGATGTGGTGCAGGAAGCCTCCACACGGCCATTCCTGCCCGCAGCCACCCAATGGCTCTTGGTGGCACCGCTTTCAACGACAAGTATCATTTCTTTTTATAACTGAATGCGTGCATCCCGGCAAAGCAAAGCAAGGCATTGACGATCAACACGGAAAAGCCAAGATCAAAGCCCAAGAGCCTGTCCAGCGCGAAGTTTGCGGCCATGCACAGCAGAGGAGAGGCCGCCGCGATATATGGCACGGCCCTGTCCCTCACTTCCCTTTTTGTAAGGATTCCATAGAAGAACATGCCAAGAAGCGGGCCGTAGGTGTATGAGGCGAGCCGGTAGATAAGGTTGACGACGGCATCGTCGGACACTATGCACAGCACGATTATTATGACGGCGAACACAGCAGCCACAGCAGCCTGCACAAGAAGCCTTGTCTTTTTGTCCTCCTGCCTGCCGCAATCACCGCCGCCCCGGCATGCGGAGCCGAAACCCATGCAGTCGACGCAGACAGAGGTGGTGAGAGAGGTCATCGCCGCGGCTGCCGACGGAAACGAGGCGGATATGAGCCCCATAAGGAACAGGATTCCTACGCCTGTACCGAGATAACGGCTGGCGATGACAGGGAACAGCTCGTCTGTCTTGCTGATGCCTAAGGCGCCGAATCCTCCGAGATGGGAAGCGTACACGCAGAGCAGCGCGCCGAGCAGGACGAAGAAAAGATTCACCGCCACAATTATAACGGATGTGGTGTACATGTTTTTCTGAGCCGCCTTGAGATCCCTGCATGAAAGGTTCTTCTGCATCATGGACTGGTCCAGACCCGTCATCGCCACGGTCACGAATATGCCGGATACGAATTGTTTCACCGCATTGGTGCCGTGGGACGGATCCCAGTCGAACCATGCCGTGAACGGCCTTCCGTAACCGGCTCCGGACTCATTGGGATTCAGAGCGGTACCGACGCCCTTTATCATGTCCACGGGATTCCAGCCCATGTCGCGGCAGATATACCTGATAGTAAGTCCCACTGCCAGCAGCATCACCGTGGTCTGCAGGACATCTGTCCAGATTATGGTCTTCACTCCTCCTTTGCAGGTGTACAGATATATGAGGGCCAGGAAAACGGCGGTTATGACGGCATAAGTGCCTATCTGGCCGAAAATGGCGGATATTCCGGAAGGGATAAAGGTATACAGCACCACTATCACCACGAAAATGCGAGCGGCGGCTCCCAGAAAACGGCTTATCATGAAAACGGCGGTCCCTGTCATGTGGGACCTGCGGCCGAAACGCTCTCCAAGGTAGGTATATATGGAAGTGAGATTCTTCCGGTAGTACAAAGGCAGCAGCATCCTGGCGATTAAAATGTAACCGGCCACGAAGCCGAGCACCATCGGCATGTAGAAGAAGTTCTGGGCCCATACGTTGCCGGGCACGGATATGAAACTCACTCCGGAAACCGAAGCTCCCACCATACCGTACGCCACTACCGGCCACGGCGCTTTCCTGTCACCAGTGAAAAACGAAGAGGAGGAGCCTCCGCGGGCCGTAATGCGCGAGATTGCGAACAGCAGAGCCACATATACCGCAAATGCCGCAGCGAACCATATATAAGAAAATGTTTCCGTCATTTCTTTTTCATGTGAACGTATATAGCCCAGGCCGCTGACAACATGAGCGAGAGCAGCAGAAGTATGTTGCATGCGAGAGAGACGGCCTCTCCGCGCGCATAGTCCTCAGGTTCGTACCTCATGACGATCTCGCCCTCTCCCTGCGGAAGAACGGCCGCACGGAGCACCCAGTCAGCACGGAACAGCTCCAGAGGCCGCACAGTGCCGCCGGCATGGATCTCCGCCTTCCATGACGGATGATATATCTCCGAGAATACGCACAGCGCCGCATCCTGCGTGCTGAAAGAGTAATGCAGCTCGTTCGGGGCATAGGAAGTCATGGATACACAGGCATTTTCCGTGCTGAAGCGCGATGCCGGGCACGGATCAATCATGTCGCCGCGCACGACGGCAGTGTCATGCAGGTCAACTTCCGCAAGTGCGGCGATCTCGTCATCCGCATTGTCCACGGCATATACGCCGTCCGCAAACCACGCCTCCCCGAAAGCATAAGGGTTGTACAGGGCCGGATAATCGGCCCCCACTATGATATAGCGGCAGTTGAGCATGCTCAGGACCGGTTCGTATCCCAGCGCGTCCTGCATTTCCTCCAGAGTGCCTGCCTGCGAGGCCGACCTGTAAATGTCATTTATTTCAGGAGCGATATACCGGTCTATCAGATCCTGGTAACGCTGCATCTTGGCAGGGGAATAACCGCCGATGCTTTTATGGCGGAAACTGGTGAGGCTGCTGTTGAACGTGCTTTCGCTCAGATCCAGCACACGGTACGAAGGATCCTTATCCTCCAGAATGAAGAGGTCCACAGGACGCATCTTGTCGAAGCCGGCGTTGAATGTCTTTGGTGAAATGAAATGTCCGGAATTGAGATATCTCTTGCCGGCAGTCCACATGTCGGCAAAAACGAGAACGCCGATAATAGCGAAAGCCGCCGTCATGCGCTTTCCTTTTTTGCCCTCGCCGGTTTTAAGCTGGCTCCACAGTATAAGCGCCGCGCTTGCGAGGATCAGCATGAAGCTTCTCCATGCGTCCGCCTGCATCAGGTGCCGTCTGTCAGATTGCAGGGCCTCGGCCACGACAGGCTGCAGCTGCGCGTCAGAGGCGGATACGAAATCACCCGCAACGGAAAGTACCAGTGCGCAAAGGAGACAGAATCCTCCCGTCAGCGCGAAAGATATCCATGTGCCGTACACGATCCTGCTTCTCTCTATCTCCTGTTTCATTATCATATCCAGGGTGTATATTCCCAGCAGAGGCATGCAGAACTGCAGTATGACAAGCGCCATGCTGACGGTGCGGAACTTGTTGTACATCGGGACATAGCTGAACCACAGCTCGGTGAACCACATCATATGACGGCCCCAGCCCAGCATGAGGGCAAGGACGGCGCATGCCAGAAGCCACCATTTTTCCTTATTGCGCAGCAGGCACAGACCGAGTATGAAAAGAAAACAGCTTATGGCACCCATATACATAGGGCCTGCGGTAAAAGGCTGCGGACCCCAGTACAGAGGCAGGGATCTGCATATCTGCCCTGCATTCTGGCCGGCGCTTTTGAAAAGCCTGTATGTCTCCGAACCGGAATCCAGGCTGCCGTGCGAGGAACCTCCGTTGAAATTGGGAATCATCAGATTAGGCGTCTCCTCTATGCCGTAAGACCAGGCCGTGGCGTAATCCATGTCCAGACCCTTCGCAAGGCCCTTTCCCTCACCCGGGCCGTCTCCCTGCCCGCTAAGCTCGCTGCCTCCGCGCATCGTGAACGGAGTGTATGCATATGTAGGGATCAGCTTGTTCGCATTGGTTCCTATGCCGATGACTCCGAATACAAGAAGCAGCACGGACGCTATGACGAAGTTCCTGAAATTGCCGCGGTTCCGTTTAAGCAGCACCCATACGAGGCAGACAAACGCATATATGAAGATCACGATCGCAAGGTAATAGGTTATCTGCACGTGGTTGGCCTTTACCTGAAAAGACAGCGCGAAGGCGAAGCCGACAGCCCCCCATAGCGCGCGGAGCATCTTTTTGCCGAATGCGGAGCGGTATGTGTATATAAGCGCCGCGATAGCCCACGGCGCGAAGGCTATGGCCTGCATCTTTGTATTGTGGCCCACCTGTATGATCTGGAAATTGTACGAGCAGAACGCCACGGCCACGGCCCCTATCACCGCAAGATAGCGGTTCACTCCGGCGGCCAGCATCATGAGGAAGGCTCCCAGAAGGGCCAGGAATATATACGAGGCTGGACGTCTGCCCCACAGCAGCGCATCATAAAGTCCTTTGGTCCAGTCACCCTTGAAATTATCCACGAAGGTGACGTTAGGCATTCCTCCGAACATGCTGTCCGTCCATGCGGTCTGATTGTCAGGGTTGGCCTTGTTCCACATCACCGATTCCTCGGCCATGCCTCTCCATCCGGCTATATCGCTCTGGTTTACGATTTTCCCTTTCAATACCTCAGGCATGAAGCCATAGCTGATGATAATGAAGAATGCCGCTATCGCAGCATAGATCCCGATATTCTTTAAAAGTTCCTTATTCATCTGAAGATGTTATTTCGTCCAACAGTGCGGCATAGCGTCCCGCCAGGGACTCCCTCGTATATGCCGAGAGATCCGCTGTATTGTCTTTCAGGCCGCCTTCTTTCCACGCTCCGTACGCGGACAGAAGCCATGCCCTGATTTCCTCTTTATCCTCCCATCCGAAAGTCTCGCCGGCTCCGGCGGAAGACAGTATCATGGCCATGGCACCGTCTTTCTGGCCTATGCCGATGACAGGCCGGCGGGATGCCAGATATTCGAACAGCTTGCCGGGTATCGTGGCCATGTATTCAGGCTCGCGGCGCAACGGAAGCATAAGGGCCGAAGCCGACTTCATTACGGCGACCGCGGAGCGGTGATCCAGATATCCAAGATTTTCCGTATTGGGCCACAGTCCGGCGTCCTTTATGCTCCGGAGCACTGCATCATCGGTTTTGCCGCACAGTACGAGACGGAAATCGCGGCGGAAATCATCCGACCTGGCTGCAAGCTCCCCTGCCGCCTCCCAAAGCGACAGCGGATTGCCGTCCGCGGCCAGAAGCCCGGCATGGACAAGAGTGAAGCCGTCCCTGTGACAGGCAGGCCCCGCAGTCTCGAAATCGCTGCTGTCGAAACCGTTCGTAATGAGCTCCACCGGCGTACCGGTAACCTGACGGAAATCATCCTGCACCAGCGGAGACACGGCCACCACCCTTGTGGCGCTGTCCAGCACGGACAGTTCCATTTTCACATGACACAGCTCCGCACGCCGGCCGAGGCAAAGATGCTTGAAATAGAACATCCTTGTCCACGGGTCGCGGAAATCCGCCACCCACGGCAGGTTCATGCGGCCTGCCACGGCCTTGGCTATAAGGTGCATGCTGTGCGGGGGTCCAGTGCTAACGACCGCATCCACCGGATGCTCTTTCAGGTACCGGCACAGGAACCTCACGGAAGGGCGCACCCACAGCACGCGCGGATCGGGGATGAAACAATTGCCCCTTATCCACATCGCAAGGCGCTGTTTCAGAGTTTTTTTCTGGCCGTTGATAGGGGTCACCTGCGAGGAAACCGACTTGCGGGCGAACTGTCCCGGCTCTATGATGGGGCGGCGTATCACCTCAACTTCGGCAGGTATCTCCTCAGCAAGGGTACTGTCGGTGGCCGTCAATGCAGGATTGAGCGGCGTATACACCACGGGCTGCCATCCGAAAGACGGCAGGTATTTGCACATCTTCACCCAGCGCTGCACTCCGCTGCCTCCGCTCGGCGGCCAGTAATACGCTATGACAAGCACCCTTTTCATCACGCTATACTCCCAGCTGTTCCTTAAGGTCTCGCAGCAGGTCGAAAGCCTGGAGCGGAGTCATATTGTTGATGTCGGCGTCATGCAGGGTGTCGCGTATCGCGCTCAGCATCGGGTCATCGAGCTGGAACAGGGACAGCTGCATTCCGCTGTCCGCAGGCATGCCGGCCTCGAGGGCGGCAAGGGTCTTCTGCGCGCTCTCCACCACCTTCGCAGGCATTCCCGCCATTCTGGCCACATGTATACCGAATGAATGGGCCACTCCCCCAGGCATCAGCTTTCTCAGGAAAATCACGTCCTTTCCGACCTCCTTCACGGCGATATGGAAATTGTGCACGCGTCCGAAATTGTTCTCCATGTCATTCAGCTCGTGATAATGAGTCGCAAACAGCATCTTGGCGTTCTTGCCGTCGTTATGTATATATTCCACGATAGCCCTGGCGATGCTCATGCCGTCGTATGTGCTCGTGCCCCTGCCGATCTCGTCCAGAAGCACAAGGCTCCTTGCCGATATATTGTGCAGGATCTGCGCTGTCTCCAGCATTTCCACCATGAACGTGGATTCGCCCTGGCTTATATTGTCGGACGCTCCCACGCGTGTGAAGATCTTGTCGCAATATCCTATGCGGGCCGCTGTGGCCGGCACATAGCATCCGATCTGGGCCATGAGCACTATGAGCGCGGTCTGGCGCAGCAGGGCCGACTTACCTGCCATGTTGGGACCGGTAAGGATTATTATCTGGTTTTCATCCGCATCGAGATGAAGGCTGTTCGGCACATATTCCTCGCCCGCCTTCATCCTGTATTCTATCACCGGATGACGTCCGTCCGTAATGTCCAGGTCCCGGCTCTTGTCCAGCACCGGGCGGCAATAGCCGCGCTCGGCCGATATAAGGGCGAAGCTGCTCAGCACGTCGAGGCGCGCAAGAACGCGGCAGTTTGCCTGTATTGCGGATATTTCCTGCCTGATGCGGTTCACCACATCGGCGAAGATTCCGGCCTCTATCTGATATATGCGGTCTTCCGCGCCAAGAATCTTGTTCTCGTATTCTTTCAGTTCCTCCGTTATATAGCGCTCCGCTCCCACCAGGGTCTGGCGGCGCACCCACTCGGCAGGTACCTTGTCCTTGTGCACGTTCCTTACCTCAAGGAAGTAGCCGAAATTGTTGTTGTAGCCTATTTTAAGGGAGGTTATGCCGGTGCGTCCGATCTCGCGCTCCTGCATTTCCAGAAGGTATTTCTTTCCGTTGTGGGAAATCCTGCGCAGCTCGTCCAGCTCCTCATTCACGCCGCTGCCTATGACATCGCCCTTTCCGAGCACCGCCGCAGCCTCCGGATGCATGGTGTGTCCGATAAATTCCTGCAATGCGGAAGTATCCTGCATCTGTCCCGCAAGAGCAGCAAGGGCCGGGCATCCGCTGCCTGCGGCGATTTCCTTTATCGGGCCGAACAGTTCCATGCTGTGCAGAAGTCCGAGCGCCTCTTTTGGAAGCAGCCTGCCCGCTGCAGCACGCGAGATGATGCGCTCCATATCGCCTACATGTCCTATGGCATCGCGCATGCTGTCACCTTTGTCCCTGTTGTCTATGAAATACTGTATTATATCGTAACGGGCGTTCAGCATGTCCAGATCCATTATAGGCATGCTTATCCAGCTTCGCAGAAGACGCGCTCCCATAGGGCATGAGGTGCGGTCCAGACAGCTCAGCAGGCTGTCTCCCTTTTCGCCGCCCGCTGCGGCGAAAAGCTCCAGGTTACGCATCGTGAAGCGGTCCATCCATACGAACTCGCTCCGTTCTATACGCGAGATGCTCCTGATATTCTCAGGATTTTCATGCTGCGTCTGTTCCAGATACACCAGAAGCGCGCCGGCGGCAGTAATGCCGTCCTTGTACCTGCTCACGCCGAAACCCTTGAGGTTGCTTACGCCAAGCTGTTTTTTCAGCTTTTCCTCGGCGGTCTGCCAGACGAAGGCCCAGTCCGGCAGGGTGCTTATGTAGTAATCGTCCCCGAACAGCTCGCGCGCGTTCTTTTCATAAGCCTTCTCCACCACGATTTCCTTCACCTCATGGCTGCTGATAAGGGTGTGCACATATTCGGAGCTGCCCTCGGACAGCTTGAACTCTCCTGTCGAGAGATCGGCGAACGCCACGCCTGTAACGTTTTTGGTGAATGCCACAGCAGCCAGGTAATTGTTCTCTTTCTGGTGCAATACGCTGTCGCTCAGCACGACACCGGGAGTCACAAGCTCGGTTATGCCGCGCTTTACGATGTTTTTCGTCAGTTTCGGATCTTCCAGCTGGTCGCATATCGCAACCTTGAAACCCGAGCGGATGAGCTTGGGCAGGAAAGTCTCTATGGCATGATACGGGAAACCGGCCATAGGTATGCTCTCCTTCATCACGCTGCTGCGCTTGGTAAGGGTAATGCCCAGCACCTTGCTCGCAGTCTCGGCATCATCGCCGTATGTCTCGTAAAAGTCGCCGCAGCGGAACAGAAGCATCGCTTCCGGATGCAATGCCTTCATAGCGAAGTACTGCTGCATCATCGGGGTCAGTGTAGTTTCTTTTGCCATATATAAATCACTGTACCGTTTATATTCAGCCCAGCAGCAATCCAGCCGCGAAAATTGCGGTTATCGCGGCCGGGGCCACATATCTTATAAGAAAATAAGCCGGGCGGAACAGCTTTTCATTGCGCCTGTACTTTCCGCCGCTGGTAAACTCGTCCATGACATCGGCGCGCTTCATCTTCCAGCCTACGAAAATGACTATCAGAAGGGCCCCGGCAATCATCAGGACGTTTGAAGACAGTTTGTCGCATATATCGAATATGCCGTATCCGAATATCTTGAAAGAGGACAGCGGGCCGAACGAAAGCGAGCACAGGCCGCCCACCGCAAGCACTATGGACAGAAGCATGATGACGGAACGCTTGCGGGAATATCCCAGCTCCTCCGTAAGGTACGCGACGCCCACCTCGCACATGGATATGGATGATGTAAGGGTAGCGGCCAGCAGGACCCCGAAGAACACGATTGCCACCGCATTGCCCGCCGGCATAAGGGAAAATATGAACGGCAGGGTCTCGTATACCAGGGACGGGCCGGAAGCCGGATCCACTCCGAAAGCGAACACGGCCGGCATGATGGCGCAGCCCGCGATAATGGCGAACATTATGTCGATAAGCGTCGTGCCGACCCCATGGAATACTATATCATCCTCTTTCCTTACATACGAGGCATAGGTGATTATGCATCCGCAGCCAAGGCTCAGTGAAAAGAAAGACTGCCCCAGCGCAGCCAGGAACACATTCGCCGTCAGTTTCGAGAAATCCGGCCTGAACATGTATATATATCCTTCTTTCGCACCGGGCAGGAAGGCCACATACACGGCAATCGCAAGTATCACGAGGCACAGCACGGGCATAGCCACCTTTCCGAAACGCTCTATTCCGTTCTTTATGCCGCGCATCACGATAAAACATGTCATCACGGCAAAAATAATGAATCCTGTCAGCGGAGGCCATACGGATGTCACGAAATCACTGAATATATTGGCGATCTCGTCGCGTGACACGCCGCCGTCGAAGCCGAAGATGCAGGCCTTGAAGAAATATTCTATGCACCATCCTCCTATCACGCAGTAGAAGCAAAGGATGATGGTGGTCGTGACCACATTCAGTATTCCGGAATATTTCCATGCGCCCGAACCGGAAGAAAGTTTCTTGAACGCTCCGAGGCAGTTTGAATTGCTCCTGCGTCCGATCACGAACTCGCAGATGAAGATGGGAAGCGCTATGAACAGGGCGCAGACAAGATACAGCACCAGAAAGGCCGCTCCTCCATATTCTCCGAGAAGATATGGAAAACGCCACAGATTGCCCAGCCCGACCGCCGAACCGGCCATGGCCATTACCGCGCCGAAACGCCCGAATGTCTCCCTTTCCTTCATGCTTCTCAGACAGCTACCTTGCCTTTGATAAGCGGATGCGGATCATAGCCCTCGAGGGTGAAATCCTCATACCTGAAATCGAATACGCTTTTTATCTCCGGATTGAGAATCATGCGCGGAAGGGCCTTAGGCTCGCGTGAGAGCTGCTCGCGCACCTGTTCGAAATGGTTCGTATAGATATGGGTGTCTCCTGTAGTATGCACGAATTCGCCAGGTTCCAGACCGCACACCTGCGCTATCATCATGGTAAGCAGCGAATATGAAGCTATGTTGAAAGGCACGCCGAGGAACATGTCCGCACTGCGCTGGTACAGCTGGCAGCTGAGCTTCCCGCCGGCCACATAGAACTGGAACAGGCTGTGGCACGGAGGAAGGGCCATCCTGTCCACCTCGGCCACATTCCATGCCGACACGATAAGGCGGCGGCTGTCCGGATTGCTCTTTATCTGCCCTATCACATTAGACAGCTGGTCTATCGTGGTGCCGTCCGGAGCCGGCCATGAACGCCACTGGTGGCCGTACACCGGTCCGAGGTCGCCGTTCTCGTCGGCCCACTCGTCCCATATCCGCACGCCGTTTTCTTTCAGATATCTGATATTGGTATCACCGGCTATGAACCACAGGAGTTCATGAATTATGCTTTTCAGGTGAACCTTCTTGGTCGTCACAAGCGGAAATCCCTCGCCGAGGTCAAAGCGCATCTGGCGCCCGAAAACGCTTTTCGTACCTGTACCGGTGCGGTCTGACTTCAGGGTGCCGTTGTCCATAATGTCCTGAAGCAGGTCGAGATATTGTCTCATAGTTCAAAAATATTCTGTAAAGTTCCCAACAGACGCTCTACCGTGGCATCCTTCAATATTACCGTTTTGTCTTCTCCCAGCAGGTAAAGGGAAGGTATGGCGCGCACGTTATAAAGCTCATCGTCCCTGATGATGTGATTGTGGTCATATCCGTTGTACCATTCATCGGGATAAGACGGCATGTACTCATACCATTCCGACAGGTCCTCGTCTATATACACGTTCACCACGGCAATCCTTTTTTCTTCCACCAGCTGCACCAGAGGCGGGGTCTGCGTAAATATGTCTATTATCTCGCGGCAGGCCGCACACCCGGGATTCGTGAAGAACAGTATCGTATATTCCGCATTTATGTCATGCAGCCGGCGCACCTTTCCGTTACGGTCGCTGAAAGCGAAATCCGCAGCCCTGCTTCCGCGGCTGTTCAGGGAGGACACCTCAGCCTGATATGCGTACACCTGCCGGCGCGAAGCGCCTGTCTCCGCACAGCGTGACATCTCCAGCGCGTACGCGGAATACAGGTCCTCGTCCCTCATAGGAGAATTGGGGTCATACAGGTATTTCTCCACCATGGGGCCAAGACCCTCGAACATGCGTCCTTTGTCCGAATTCCTCCTGCACAGGATGAGCCCCGAAGCCAGTCCTGCGACATGCTCCTGCGCACGCGGCAGATCCGCCTGCTCCAGCAGCATGATATAATTGCTCAGGGCCTGCTCCACTTCTATAGGCTCCACTCCGTTGATAAGGGTGGAATCGCATGCCACCGCCTTCGCGGTATCCAGCATGTTGTCCCAGAAATGTTCCAGCAGGAAATCCAGTTTCTGCCCGTCATCCATCATTGCGGGTACCTGTACCACGGGAAAAGGCCGCGCAGTACGCTGCGAAGCCTTTTTCCCTCCGTTGCCGCACGACATTGCAAGAGCGCAGCCCAGGGCCAAAAGAATGTATCTGTATAATCTCACTATTTACCTACGGAGGCCTTTGCCTGTGAAATGTTTATTATGTAGTCACCTATCTTTTCAAGCTCGGATACCACATCCATATAGTAGACGCCTGTCAGATAATGGTATTTTCCGGCCTCGAGATCCGCGATATTCTCGTCGCGCACCTTGTTGCGGAAATCGTTGATCGCATTCTCCGCAAGATATGCCGGACCCAGGTCCACATGCTCGGAATAAGGGGTGGATATGTTTTCCATCATCACCTTGTACGCATCGTCCACAAGATCCATGAGCTTGTTCAGCTTCGCAAGAATTTCAGGAGTGAACATCTGCGAGTGGGTGAATTTGCGCATAAGCATGCGGCTGATGCCCTCTCCGCTGTCGCCGAGGCTTTCCATTTCGCCGATAATCTTGTACATCGCCTTGATGCGGTCCTCGGCAGAGCCTGAAACCTCGCCTTTGGACACCTCGCTCAGATATGCGGCTATCTCGTATTCTATCTTGTCTGTGATATCCTCATACTTGACAAGCTTTTCCTTGATAGGCTCGAATCTGGCGACATCCTGCTCGTTGATGGCCTCGCGTATGTAATTGAAACCCTTGTAGCAGATATTGCCGAAATGTACGATCTCCTCGCGCGCCTCGACCAGCGAGACCTCGGCAGTTCCCTGCACACCGCCTGAAATGTATTTGAGACGGAATTCCTCCTCGCCTGCCGGATTCGGGATGATGCGAGATACGAGTTTCTCTATCACCGGCACGAACCAGATGAGGATGAGTGTGTTCGTCACATTGAATATCGTATGCAGCGTTGCTATGCTGTAAAGCAGCGAGGTCCTTATGCTGTCCGCATTCTCCGGATTGGCGAGATATTCAGGATCTGAAAATTCCGGACCCATAGGATTTGGAAGCCCGAAAGCGCCCACTATGCCGCATACGAGCATAAGGAAATACTTGAATATCGCAAGCACCCAGATGACGCCGAATACATTGAAGACCGTATGTGCGAGAGCGGCGCGGCGTGCGGATACGTTACCCACCGAAGCCGCGATATTCGCGGTGATCGTAGTACCGATATTCTCGCCGAGCACCATCGCGGCAGCCAGCTGGTAAGGCAGCACTCCCATCGCCACCAGCGTCATGGTAAGGGCCATGGTGGCCGCCGATGACTGGAAAAGTATGGTAAGTATGGTACCTATAACCAGAAATAGAAGAACCTTTCCGAAACCGGCGTTCGCGGTAAGCGAGGTAAGGAAATTCTGAATGCCGTCACCGGCGAACAGCTCGCCGGCGTTCTCCTTGAGGAAGCCCAGGCCCATGAACATGAGGGAGAAGCCGAAAATAAAGGTGCTCAGCGTCTTGAATGTCTTGTTCTTGGACATGTTCAGGATAAATGCCAGAGCCATGAGCGGGATCGAGATCGAGGCTATGTTGAAGCTGAATCCGAATACCGCCACGATCCATGCGGATACCGTGGTACCGATGTTCGCTCCCATTATCACACCGATACCGCTGCCCAGGGTAAGCAGACCGGCGTTTACGAAACTGACGACCATGATGGTCGTAGCCGCGGACGACTGCACCAGAGCGGTTATGGTAGTACCTGTGAGAATTCGTTTGAAGGGATCTGATGTCATGCGTGCCATGACATTGCGCATTTTGCTGCCCGCCAGTTTCTGAAGACTCTCGCTCATTAAGGTCATACCGAAAAGAAACAGACCGAGCGAGCCGATAAGCTGGATGATTTGTGAAACAGATTCCATATTAAGTATTGTAACCAATCAACAAATATAACTAAAAAAGAACAAAATACCGACAAGCCTACTTAATTATCGAGTCCACCCACGAGGCATCTATGCGCTCGAAGCCGTTTTCCTGCGCCACAGCCTCGTTTCTCGCCAGGATTCCCTCGCAGTCCTCGTATACGTTCAGCCCTATTCCGAAGCCGTCCATCTTGCCGTTCCTGACGCCGGAGAACACCATAACGTCGTCCTGTATGCGGTAAAAATGGAGATTGGAGACATCGGCCATTTCCTGGCCGGCCACGTATTTCACAAGTTCTATGCAGCGGTCACTGAGGCCTGCGTCGAATATTATGACCTTTTCCATAAGATCGCCCGCGTTTTCCACGATTCTGAGCCTGTAGTCCCCCATTGACCTCGCCTGCAGCATGATAGCGTCCTTCTCCGCACCCTCCGGCTCTCCGAAAGGCAGCATCCATATCATGAACTTGGCCTCCGGATCATGGTACAGGCAGTCGTATGCCACCAGATTGCCGGTACCGCAATGCGGACACTCCCGGATGAACAGTCCTCCGGATATCACCCCGGATTTCAGATCGGGATCAGAAAGAGTGTTGATGGATTTGTAAATATCCGTCTTGTATTGTTTCCCGCATTTACGGCATACGGACAAAGCCTGTGATTTCAATGACATAATCAATCCGGTATTTTTATTTTGAATGTTGCGCCGACATTATGGTGATAGTTCCTCCTGTCCTGCACGAACACCGTATCGAACAGTGAACCGCCGCTATAGGCATAAAAAAAGCCGCAGGTAACAGGCACCTTGATCCAGAAAAAAGATCCGAAATCAAGTTCAAATACTCCGCCCGCGCTGTACAGGCTGCCTCCACGCCTGTATGTATCAAGAAGATGGGCCGGCTCGTGAGCCTTTATCAAGCTCCAGTCGAAGAAAGGGGTTATGATTCCCCGCTTGCACATGAACGCGGTCCCGATATTCCAGTCACCCATATAGAACGGTATCGCATAATCGACAGTCAGCTTGCAGCCCTCGCCGTATGATGACATAGACACTGTCGTGAAGCCCCTCGGCAGCAAGGATAACATGCCTCCCCTGTACAGGGCGGTGGTTCTCCATGAGGTTTCCCTCTGGTATATGGCGGACAGCCTTATGCCCTGTCCGCAACAGATGCCCGGAATATATCCGTAGGCTAAAGCCAGGGCATACGGGTCGAGCCACATCAGTTCGGCGCCCGCTCCCCAGCGCGGATAAACGGCTGCCTCAGGAACGCCCTGCATGGCATAAACCCTGGCCCCTGCATTGAAAAGGAGGGGATGCCTGCCATCAAGAACATCGTTGCTATACGATACGCCCGCCTGCGGCACGGCTCCGAAATTCCATACCCCCTCGTTCCACTGCAAAGGGATATAAGAGCGCAGGGATGCCGATACATAAGGCACATATCCTTCTTTTTCGGCATAATACAGCCTCCAGGCCAACGGGGAATCATGGCCGGGGAACTTATAGAACACCCGCCTGTACATGTTGCGCTCCGATTCATTCACATGCAGCTGGAATTCAAACACAGGATACATGCCCTTGTATGTAAGGCTGAGATGGCCGCTGTGAAACCATTTGCCGGCATCAGGCTCCGCCTTGTATCCTATGTATCCGCTCAAAGTGCTGGTTGAGTTCTGAAACCATGCGGTAACTCCGAGTCTTGCGGCATTCATCACGCCGGCAAAGGAAATATCGTTTATAACGTCCGTATCCACATATACGGGGGCCCACGAATGGAAGCGCAGTCCGTGCAACAGCTTTCTGTAAGGCTTAGGCCCGTCATACTCCGTCTGTACGGACATGTCCACATAGCGCGGATTCCTCAGCCTCTGGTCGAAACGTATGGAATCTTCCTGCGCGCTGAGCATGTCGGCCACGGGATAACGGTAATAACCGTTCCAGTCTACAGGAATGCACGGAAGATCGGCCGCACGAGTTATGCGCACCTCATTTCCATTCCCGTTAATCTGCGTAAACACCAGATCGCCGTCATCCTGAAGATAAAAATCCTCGCCGCCGTATCTGGTATTGGATATCCTCGTCAGCGCGCCGCCTGCGGTATCGTATGAATAAAACTCCATTACGCCGTTGTGGTCGCTCTGGAACAGCAGACGGCTGCCAAGTGACTCGAATGTGGTGATCTGCACCGGAACAGGCGGCAGGACCGTCTCCCATCCGTCATATCTCCATATTCCCATTCCCTCTTCCGTCGTGGCGGCCACATATATATGGCTGTCCACGCAGGCGATGTCGAATGCCTGGTATCCGTCAGGAATCGGCAGCAGGGCAGTCTCATCCCCGCTCTCGATATCGATTATGCAGATATTTTCCCCTCCGTCCGGTTCATATTCTATGACCGCTACGGTACTGTCGTCTATAACGGCGGGATTGGCCATGCTTCCCTCATGCCTTATGATGCGCTCTTTGCGTGTCTTCAGATTGTACTCCTTCAGCACGGACACCCTCTGCTGGCCCCAGCGCGGATTTCTGTGGACCTCGTTCCATAACACTATGCCCTTTTCCTTAATGACGTCTATAAATCCCACATACGACGGCAGTTCGCGCAGCTTTTCCATGCTGCCGCGGTTGTAGTCCACGGAATATATGGCAGGCAGATGATAGCTGTCCTTCCTGACTATTATATCCAGGGTATCGTTCTGTCCGGCTATATTCGAATAATATGTCTGGACGGAACTTTTGTCATGCAAGAGAAGTTCGGAAGGCATGAACGGTCCGCGCCTGAGGGTATCCGCGGCCCAGGCCTGATAATGAACGTCCATTATATCCCGGAACGATTCCTTGAACTTTTTGCCGGTCACCCTCCTGAGATTATGACGCAGGGGCCACGGATCATAAGGGCGGCGGCCCACGTAATCAAAGTACTCCGCCATGAAATAAGGAGCGTCATACATTGTCCTGACGCCGCTTATCATGGCATAGCCGAGCGCATAATTGTCAGGAGCCGGATGATAATACGAGCCGAAACGCCATTTGGAATAATTCCTGTAGTCATGGTTGTCCCAGCTGTATATATAACGCTGCAGGAACTGTGCCTGACGTCCGCGGCCGGACCTGCTCAGGGCTGTCTCGGCCACAACGGCGTCACCCTCCAGAAGCAGCGAACCGGGATAGGCGCAGGCCGCTCCCGCCACAATCTGGCCGGTAATGTATCTGAACGGACGGAAAATCCTGCGGTATCCCATCTGCATCTGCGCGGCATGGCGTCCTTCATGCACCGCGAGCGTACTCACCCACGGAAGCGCTGAAGCCTCGTTCCAGCACGGCACCGTATTCATTTCCATACGGCTCGGAGTCCACGAGACCATGCCGTTGGAAGCGGCGTTGCGGGTATGCAGGATCACATCAAGAGGCCTGTTCTGGAACTGTCCGGACACCATTCCTATGCTGTTCGCCACCCTCGGGCGGTATTTCTCCAGTTCGGAAAGATAAACGCGCGCGAGGGAATCGCATCCCTGCGGATATATGATCCTGAAATTCCGTGTACCGATCTGCTGCCAGCGTACGCTGAAAGGATCGTTCTCGCTTACCGAAAACTGCGCGTGCGCAATAAATGACGCGCACAGGAACGCGACAGCCGCCGATATTAAACGATTTGCCTTCACCGCCGTATTTCAGTATTCCGGTAGTGCCCTCTATACATTGAAAAGGAAGTGCATGATGTCTCCGTCACGGACAACATACTCCTTGCCCTCTATTCCGAGTTTTCCGGCGGCACGGCATGCCGCCTCCGACTTAAGGCTTACGAAATCATCGTATTTTATAACCTCGGCACGGATAAATCCTTTCTCGAAATCACTGTGTATCACACCTGCCGCCTTAGGAGCCTTGTCACCCTTGCGTATGGTCCACGCACGGCATTCGTCGCTGCCGGCGGTAAAGAAAGTATGCAGGTCGAGAAGGTCGTACGCGCTGCGGATAAGGCGTGACACGCCGCTCTCCTTAAGACCCATCTCCTCTATGAACATCTGGCGCTCTTCATAATCCTCGAGCTCCGCGATATCGCTCTCGATCCTGGCTGCGATCACGAGGACCCCGGCGTTTTCGTCCTTTACGGCCTCACGCACCGCCTCGACATAGGCATTGCCTGTCGCGGCGCTGCCTTCATCCACATTGCAGACATACATCACCGGCTTGTCCGTAATGAGGAAAAGCTCTTTCGCGAGTTTCCTGTCCTCCTCGTTGTCCAGAACCACGGTACGACATGATTTGCCTTGCAAAAGGGCATCCCTGTACATATAGAGAATCTCCACAAGACGCCGCGCGCTCTTGTCGCCGCCGACCTTGGCCTGCTTCTCAACTTTCGCAAGGCGGTTCTCCACGGTCTCCAGGTCTTTCAGCTGAAGTTCGGTATCGATGATCTCCTTGTCGCGGACAGGATCTATGCTGCCGTCCACGTGAATGATGTTCGGATCATCGAAGCAACGAAGGACATGCAGGATCGCGTCCGTCTCACGTATATTCGCCAGGAACTGGTTTCCAAGTCCCTCGCCTTTTGACGCTCCCTTCACAAGGCCGGCTATATCCACGATCTCCACAGTGGCCGGAATCGTACGCTGCGGCTTGCATATATCGCTCAGCACGTTCAAGCGTTCGTCCGGCACGTTGGTGCTTCCTATATTCGGTTCTATAGTGCAGAAAGGAAAATTGGCGCTCTGGGCCTTTCCCGAAGAAATACAGTTGAACAAGGTGGACTTTCCCACATTAGGCAGTCCGACTATACCACATTTCAATGACATCTTGCTATCGTTTTTACCAAAATGGACCAAAGAGTCAGGCCCTTTGATCCACCTTGATCATTAATAAATACGCTCAGCGCTTAAAAGAATCTCTCGCGGTTGTCCACGGTGTCCGACGCCTTTATCATGGCCGGAAGTATCATCTGGTCGCTGTACTGTGTCTTCTGTGCCTCGAAAGCCCTGGCATCGTTCTCTGTATAGAACTCGCCCTCGTTGCGGCCTGTCACACATACCACATATACGCCTGTAATGCCTTTCACAGGAGCGGATACCTTGCCCTGCTCAGCACCGGCGATAGCGCCTGCGAGCGCAGGATCAATCTGCCTCATGCCGCCGAAGCTTACATTCTCGCGTGTTGTGACATCCTGACCGAGAGCCTCAGCCACAGCCTCGATAGTCTGAAGTCCTGCGATCTTCTCCGCAACCTCAGCGAGCTTCTTGTCATGTTTCTTCTCTGTAGAGATGATGTTCTCGATACGTGAGGAAGCCTCCTTCACAGACATGTAGCCCTCTTTGTGAACGGCCTCAACGCCTACTACGAAGAGATAGTTCTGGCTTACGGTGATAACGGAAGAAGCCTGGCCTGCCTTAGCCTCGAAAGCCCAGCGTGTAACCTCCTTGGCCTTGTCCACAGCGCTGTAACGCGATGTAGCCTCGGTAATGTTCATAGGACGGAGATAAACGTTCTGCTCGGATGCCGCGGCACGGAGCTTGGCCAGATCGCCGCCTGCCGCTGTAGCCAGGGTGTTGGCCTTGCTGTAGATGGCGTTCATGGTAGCCTTGGAAGGAGTGGCTGTCTTCTGGAGTATAGCCACCTGCTTGCGAGGGAGAACATTGTTCCTCTCGGTTACCACAACGATATGCTTGCCATACTGTGTCTTTACTGTAAAAGGCTTGTTTACTGCCGCTGTAAGAACCTGCTCCATGCCAGGAATCATCTGGCTCTGGGACATGAGACCGATCTCGCCAGCCTGTACCATAGGGTCCTGAACTGCAGTGTAGTATGACACGATCTCGTTGAATTTCGCAAGACTGCCGTTCACAAGGTTCGCAAGACTGTCCGCTACAGCCTCGTCGGCCGCAAGGATATGGCTTACCTTTACATTGTCAGGAAGATTCTTGGTATCGATTACCTTTACCGCGAAGAACTCGTTGCCTGAATTGTACACAGGGGAAACGCCGTTAGCGTCGCCGAACACGAAATCATTCACTTCCTTGTTGATTGTAGAGAGCTCGCCTGCCTTGTAGTAATAGTTGCTGAGGCTCATCTCAGAGTTTCTCATCAGGAAAGCCTTCATGTTGGAAGTGTGCTGAAACTCGTCATATACCTCCATGATCGCGTTGTTCGCAGCCACGAGATCATCCTCCGAAGGAACAGCCTCGAAAAGAGCGTATACGATGTCGCGGTTCGCAACCTGCTTGAACATGTCCTTGTGCTCGTTGTAATACTTCTTGATCTCGGATGAAGACACGGTGATTGTCGTATCTTTAGCAAAACCGTAAGGAACGGTCACAACCTGAGCGTCGGAAGTAATGTTGTTTGCAGCAAGGGCGTTCTTAAGTGAAAGATTATTGCATACGTTGCTTGCGTTGAACAGGGAACCGTATTTTGCGTAATACTGCTGTACCTCGACCGTATTCTCGACATATTGCAGATATTTTGCGATATTGCCTGTCTCGTCTTCGTCGATCTGCTGTGCGAGGGCCACATACTGCTCCTGCTGGCTGAGAAGGTCGATGATCTCCTCCTTGCCTACCTCGATGCCTGCCTCGCCGGCATGCTTGAGGAAAAGCATCTGATTGATGAAATGCTGCCATGCAGCATTGCGGATCTGCTGTTGCTGCTCGTCTGAAGATACCGCACCTGATGTAAGCTCCGCGATGCTTGTCTGGTATTCCACCTGCTCCTGAAAATCCTTGTAAGGGACCTTTTTGCCGTCGATCACGCCCACGGCGTATTTCGAAGAAGTTGAATTAAGGGCAGAGGACAAAGAATTGAAGTCTACGATGAATGAAAGAAGGGCTATGAAGATCAGTGCGGAGATCAACCAGCCGATTTTAACGCGAATTGTTTCAAGAACCGCCATAATATTTTAGTTTTTTATTTTTCAGTTTTTAAAAAATCGGACTACGAATATACGCATTTTTCAGCAATATACAGCTATTTTTTAGGGAAAGGGCCTATAAAATTGACGCTGTCGACAGGTTCTTCAGCGGAATCATTGTCAATTATCGCATAATTGTTGAAAACCCTGTGCAATACCGAGCGCCTCGCCCTCTGGTCGGATTCCATTCCGTAGCCCTGCATCAGACCCTTTGGATCCGTGATCCTGACATAGCTGTCCGTATACAGCCTTTCCGTGTCCTGATCCCAATACAGGGTGTCGGTCTCCATTATCTGCTTGTTTATGAGATTGCTCACGACAACGTTGTTGTAAGCCGCCCACACCTCCGAAGCGGAGCCTTTCAGCGGCTTGGTATGCCTTGCGTTCTCGCCTTTTATCTCAGTCTCAAGTTTTCCTGACTCGTCATAAAAATAAGCCGTGAATCCGACAGGGAACAGCTGCCATTCCAGGGAATCGTTCTGATATCTTTCCATACGCGGAGTGACGACCCTCAGCTGAAGACGTCCCTTGTCGGTCTGCACTATCTCCATGTCCGAAACGATCTGCACGGGGCTGTCGGCAGGATTAAGCTCGCCGGTCGCCTTCAGCTTTCCGCCGCAGGAAATAACGACAAAGGCAACCGCCACGAAGACGGTTGCTTTCAATATCGGAATATGTATCCTGGTGTCCAAAAACGGAAGGACTGTTTATCGTGTCCTTACAGTGGTGTTGGCCTTGAGGCCGCCGCATACGGCAGTGTATGACTGGCCGTTCTGGACGTCGTACATGAAGGCCTCAGCCGTGTCAGGATAGTAGTTCGCGCAGGTTGCGATCTGCTTTCCGGCATCCTCCGCAAGATCCGGATCGGCTGCTTTCGCCCTGTTGAAGTAATCCACAGCCACCCAATATTTCGCACGGCGCTCGATCTCGTTGCCGCCGCATGATATGTTCATCCATGCGTTGCCGATGATCATGTATGCCTTGCCTGCGAGTGTCTTGTCAAGCGCGATAGCGTTTGACGCATTCTCGATGGAAATGGTATAATAACCGTTCTTCAATGTGAATACGGCAAGCTCGTAGCTGTACTGTGCCTTTGTAATATTGTCGATACCCTCGGATGAGATAGCCTCGTCCATGTATTTGAGCGCGGTGCTGATATCCTTCCTGCTGCCGTACAGACGGAAAAGATAATATGCCGAGTTTGCCGAAGGCTCCAGCTTGTGCATCTGGGTAACGGCTTTCAGATACAGGTCATTGTCGGTGCAGTCATCGGTAGATGCCAGCAGACGCACGATCTTGGTAACGTCAGAGATATTGTCCTTGCAATCCTCATAACGGTCTCCGAACAGGGTCTGGAGATTCTCGCATGTAGCCACCTTGCTGTTGATGAAGGCGTTCTCCATGGTGGTGCGGAGGTTGCGGGTATTCTGGGTGGTATCCGTTTTCTGAATCTCCGAGAAGCAGTTCACCGCAGTATCGTACTGGTTGATGATATCCTCAACCGAGAGCTTGCCCTCCTTGTAAAGAGCCACGGCAGCGTTCATCTGGGCCACGAAAGTAACAGGAGTGCACTTTGAGCCCTGGACAGCGATGACCTTTGAAAGGACATCGTATGTTTTTGCAGGATCGTTCTTAAGGTAATTGTTCACATCGGCGCTGAGCGCGGCGTATGCCTTGTCGGCATATTTCGGATAATACTCTGCGCGAAGCATGTGAAGGTTGATAAGAGTATCGATAAGCTCGCTTCTGTACTCCTTGTTCTTCGCATTCTGGTTGATCAGCATACGGTAGAGGTCCGCTCCGTGTACATAAAGGTTCTGGCGTGTGCCCGGCTTGCAGATGCTGTATGCCTTCCTCCAGTTTGGAATGGCGGCAAGCTTGGCCTCTTTGGTGCCCTGTTTGTAATACTCCTGATAGTACGACAGATAAAGCATGCAGTCATCTGTCTGCGCCTTTGCAACGATAGCGGACGCTGCAAGAGCAAGTGACGCGGAAAATAATACGATTAGCTTTTTCATATTTTTATTTAGTATTTATTCATATTTCGGTTTTACGAACCAGATGTCGTATATGTTGATTCCTATCTTGAAGTTCACGAACCTCTCACGGACCATGTTGTCCGTAATCTTTCCCCTCTGGCCGAGCTCCATTCCCAGGGTAATTCCGTTGGACCACCTGAATACGGGGAGAGTCATTCCGAGGGTGACAGCCGCGGCTGAAATTTTGTTTCCGCCGAACGTATAGTAGTCATCGCTGTAGTATCCGCCTATGCGGTAGGTGCAGCGTCTCATGTAATAGCGTATGTCGTTGCGGTTAGGAGTATATTCGACTCCCGCGTTGAAGCTCTGCGACCTTCCGGCGAGGAATCCGCCGGACTTGAATCCGGCCACAGAATCCATTCCGGAATTCTTCCAGTCCGACATGGAATAATCGAAAGCCACTGTAAGGATGTTGCCGTGCCTGTACACTATGCCTACCGAGAAATCATCTGGAAGGCTTACTCCGGATACCGCTGTCTCGGAATTGTCCTCAAGCTGCTTCGTGTACGAACTCTGGAGGGTGTACTTGCTGATTTCCATCTTGCCGTTAAGCTTCGTATTCATGGTATAGGTGGCTCCGATGCACAGCTTGTCCTTGCCTACCGGCTGTTCGTACTGTATGCCGAATCTGCCTGTGAAACCCCAAAGCGACATGTCAGTCTTGCCGTAAATTGAGGCATAGCTGTCGGATGCGAATGTCCTGGCGTATGTCTTCTCGAGATTGCCGAAATACAGGTTGGCCTGAGCTCCGAACGAAAGCCTTTTCCAGAACGTGACGCCTGCCGCCAGGAAAGTCTCGTACAGGCTTCCGTCCCCGATGCTGTAGTCGGTTATGTTTCCCACATGGCCTATTATATCCTGGTCTGTCACAGGTTCGGAGAATTTGTATCCGAGACCGCTGTAAGGCTTTATTCCCACCATGAAAGCCGATGATTTCCATATAGGAAAACTCATTACAAGACTGCTCACGTTGAAGGTGTTGTCTACGGAGGTCCTGTCGCCCTGCCTGTAATAGGAGTTGTTCTGCTCCAGGCTGAAATCGGCCATGAAAGCCAGGGTGTCGCGCGCCGTCACGGCCGCCGGATTAAGGATATTGATATAGCGGGTATTCCTGTTGGCCACGCCTGCGCCTCCCATACTCTGGCTGTAAGCGGTTCCTTTCTGGGAAAGACGTCCCACGCCGAATTTGGAATACGGTGAATATCCCGTATTCACGCCGCCGTCGGCATACGCCGTGAGACAGCATGACAACGACAATACCGCTATGAAGATATGTTTACTGCAAATTCTCATTTTCCTGTGCTATTAAGGCCAGACCCATAAGGACGAGGTTACAAACTACAAAGATGGAATTTTTAGTCCGTTTTGCAAAATAATTCGCATCGCCGCCCGTAAAAATGGTCATATTATCGGCATATTTATTTATATATCCCTCTATTTCAAACATTATGCCTGACACTACACCGCAGCGTACGGATGACTCGAGCGAATCTCCCGGCGTCCTTATCAATTCAGTCTCCGAAAGCAGCGGAAGATTCCTCGCATAACGGCTTATGCTCCTGAACCTGGTGGTGCAGCCCGGTGAGATGGCGCTGCCCTCGAATCCTCCCTTTTCATTTATGAAGGTGGAGGTAATCGTGGTACCGAAATCAAAAATGCTGCATCCCCTGCCCTTGAACATATGGAGAGCGGCCTTTACGCCTGCAAGCGCATCGGGAGTAAGATAATCAGGTATTTCCGAATCCCTGAACACGGATTTGTGCTCCGGGTCTATAAGGATGATTTTGCCGGCGCAGCCTTTCAGAAGCTCCAGTTCGTCATCCCTGACCGTCCTCGCGGAACAAAGGACAGTCACCTGCGGATATATCTTTTCGGCAAGCTCGCGCACGTATTCGATTTTTTTCTCGCCCTGGTACCTGTATGTCTTGCCGATCGTGATTCCCTCGCACACGGCTGCCTTCAAAACGGTGTTTCCGGCATCTATGATAAGATTCATGATTTTCTAAAGTTTGGAAATAATACTGTATGCCTTCGATAAAGAACCTATGTTCCTGCTGATAAGACGCAGGGAATTGTCCTTTTGCTTCATCTCGAACAGAGAAGGGTTCCGGTTCAGGCTTTCGATAATGTCATTGAATCTCCTGCTTCTGAAATACGGAGACATCGGATTCGAGACAAAGAAACATATCATTATCCCGTTCTTGACTATTATCTTTTCAAAGCCCAGCTTCCTGCCCGCCGTCCTGATCCTCACCACATCGAACAATGCCTCCAGTTCAGGCGGAACAGGACCGAAACGGTCTTCTATGCCGGCCTTCATCCGCATCAGCGCCTTGTCGTCCGATGCCGCGTCAAGTTCTTTGTAAATACGGATCTTCTCCACCTGGACATCTATATAATCCTCCGGAATCATGGCGACTATATCGGTGTCTATCGTGCAGTCTGTCACAAAAGCGTCGTTCTGCGGAGCCGCTCCGTCCTCAAAGCCGTCTACACCCAGCTCCTCCATCGCTTCGGCGAGGATTTTCTGATATGTCTCCATGCCTATGTCTGTGATGAAGCCGCTCTGTTCCGCGCCGAGAAGATTTCCGGCTCCGCGTATGTCGAGATCCTGCATTGCGATATTGAAGCCGCTGCCCAGATCGCTGAAAGCCTCTATCGCATGCAGACGCTTTCGCGCGTCATCGGTAATCGAAGTGAGAGGAGGCACGATAAGATAGCAGAATCCCTTTGTACGGCTTCTGCCCACGCGTCCGCGCAGCTGGTGGAGATCGCTCAGTCCTATATTCTGCGCCTGGTTGATGATTATAGTGTTCGCGTTAGGAATATCCAGTCCGTTTTCCACTATAGTCGTGCACAGCAGCAGGTCGTATTCGCCGGCCATGAAATCCAGAATCCTGTTTTCAAGGACCTTGGCTTCCATCTGTCCGTGCACCATGCAGATGCTTATATCAGGCAGGAGCCTGTGGAGTATGTCATAAATGCTGTCCAGCTCCTCCACCCTGTTATGGACGAAGAATACCTGGCCTCCGCGGCGAAGCTCGTAATTTATGATGGATTTTATCTCATCCTTGTTAAATAGCATTATCTCCGTCTGCACGGGAATCCTGTTCGGAGGAGGGGTATTTATTATGCTCAGGTCCCTTGCGCCCAGGAGCGAGAACTGAAGGGTGCGCGGAATAGGGGTAGCGGTAAGGGTCAGAGTATCCACGGAAACCTTTATCTGGCGCAGTTTCTCTTTTGCGGACACTCCGAATTTCTGCTCCTCATCTATTATAAGAAGACCCAGATCCTTGAACTTAAAGCTGTTTCCTATCAATTTGTGGGTACCTATTATAATATCGACCTTTCCCTCAGCCAGTCTCTGCTGCACGTCCTTTATTTCCTTTGCGGTGCGCAGGCGGTTCACATATTCCACCGTACACGGAAAATTCTCCAGCCTGCGCATGAATGTCTTGAAATGCTGGAGGCACAGGATAGTTGTAGGCACTATGACTGCCACCTGCTTGCTGTCGCAAACGGCCTTGAAAGCGGCCCTGACGGCGATTTCCGTCTTGCCGAAGCCCACATCGCCGCAGACGAGCCTGTCCATGGGACACAAATCCTCCATATCCCTCTTTATAGCCTCGTTGGCCTTCTCCTGGTCAGGAGTGTCCTCCCATTCGAAAGAAGATTCCAGTTCGTCCTGAAGATAAGAATCCGGAGAAAATGCGAAGCCCTTCGACGCTTTTCTTTTAGCATACAGCTGTATGAGCTCCTTCGCTATATCCTTGACCTTCTTTTTCGTGCCGTCCTTGAGATTCTGCCATGTCTTGCTTCCGAGTTTGGTAATCTTCGGGGCTTCCCCGTCCTTGCTTCGGAACTTGCTTATCTTGTGCAGGGAATGAACCGATATGAATACCACATCCCCGTCCCTGTACTGCAGTTTCACAACCTCATGGAAACGGCCTTTGTCATCCTTCACCCTCACCAGGCCTCCGAAAATTCCTATGCCCAGATCTATATGCACCACATAATCGCCTATATTGAACGAGGCGAGGTCGTTTACGGTCAGCTGCTCCGTCTTGTCCACGTTCCTGCGCAGGTTAACCCTGTGGAAACGGTCGAAAATCTCATGATCGGAATAGCAGCATATCCTGTCATCGTTGTCAATGAAACCCTGATGGATATTCTTCCCTTCTATGAATTCGGGCACTATGCCTCCGTTTTCAAGAAGTATGGAACGAAGCCTTTCCGTCTGCTGTCTTTTCCCCGTATATATATATACCCTGTAGCCTGACTTGTACCTGCGCCTTATATCTTCGGTCAACAGCTCGAAATTCTTGTTGAACACAGGCTGCGGGGTTATATTGAACTTTACAGGCTCTATGTCAGGATCCGCGGAAAGTGGAATATCGAGAAATACCTTCTGATATCCGTCTGTCTGAGTAAAGAAAGCCTTTTCCCTGTACATATCGGACGAATCCAGCCACAGCAGGGCATTTTTGTCAATTATGGAGAAAATTGAAACGGACTCCTCCCCCTGTTCCGCGCTCAGATTGGGAAATATCTCCACCGAATCCAGGCTTCCCGTGCTGAGCTGAGAATTGGCGTCGAAAACGTTTATCCTGTCCACCTCATCGCCGAAGAACGATATGCGGTAAGGATAATTGAAATCGAAAGAGAAAATATCGGCGATGCCTCCCCTTATAGCGAACTGTCCCGGATTCGATACGAAATCCACCTTTTCAAATCCGTTCCGTATCAATGTTTCCGTGATTTCCGAATGTCTCGTCTCTTCACCGACCCTGAAGGACAGAAGGGGCTCAGTCTTTCCTGCCCTGGGAGGTATCCCCTCCTCTATGGCCTCCGGATAGGTAACTATATAAAGCGATGCGCCTTCCCTATAGGATGCAATCTCCGAAAGGGCGCTTGTACGCTGGACTGCCGCGGTATCCTTGAAATTGCTTTTATGCAGGTTAACCGCCGAATCGGGAAGGAAGAAGACATTATCCCCTTCCATATAATTGTAAAGGTCGGAAGCGCAGTATTCAGCGGCATCGCGGTCCGGCAGGATTATGAAATTCAGCCTCCCCGCCTTTATGGAAGACAGCACGGCCCAGCGTGCGGAAAGGAAAAGTCCTCCGCAATATGAATCCGTACCGCCGCGAATACTCCGCTCTAATGCTCCAACAGAATTTTGAGATATCAACATCGGGCGTTAAAAACTATGAAAATACTGTTGATAAACTGTTGATTGTTTTCGACAATCCGGACGATTCCGGCATTTATGGGAATTCCAAATTTATTTTTCAAAAACAACCAACAGGCCATCAAAGGGTTTTCAACAATTATATTCAAGTTCAAATGTTTGACAATCAATGGCATTTTATAATTATCAACATTTCAACAGCGCTAATAACATCAACAAAAATAAAAAATAAAAGTTATATTTGTATTTGTAATTTTTGACAGAGATGAACGAAAACTTCGACCCCCGCAAAATCAGCGCCGACAAAGATACGGATTTGGACGGAATAATACGTCCTCAGGAGCTGGAAGATTTCACGGGACAGGACAAAATTGTCACGAATCTCAAGATTTTCATAAAGGCGGCGCTTCTCAGAGGCGAATCGCTGGACCACGTGCTTTTTCACGGCCCTCCGGGTCTTGGAAAGACGACTCTCGCGCATATCATCGCAAACGAACTTGGCGTGAACATGAAGATAACTTCCGGTCCGGTGCTCGACAAGCCGGGAGATCTGGCAGGCCTGCTGACCTCCCTTGAAGAAGGGGACGTGCTTTTCATCGACGAGATCCACAGGCTTTCCCCGGTTGTGGAGGAATACCTTTATTCGGCGATGGAGGATTATGTGATAGACATAATGATAGACAAGGGACCGGGTGCGCGCAGCGTGCGGATAAACCTCTCCCCTTTCACGCTTATAGGAGCCACCACCAGAAGCGGACTTCTCACCGCCCCGCTCCGTGCCCGTTTCGGCATAAACTGCGCCCTGGAATACTATGACACGGATTTTCTTACAAAAATCATCAGGAGGAGCGCCGGCATACTGAAAATAGGAATATCGGACGATGCGGCCCGTGAGGTCGCCCTGCGTTCGCGCGGCACTCCGCGAATAGCCAATTCGCTTCTGAGGCGCGTGCGTGATTTCGCCCAGGTTCTCGGAAACGGCACTATCGACCTGAAAATAGCTAATTACGCTCTCGACGCCCTGAACATAGACAAGCGCGGACTCGATGCGATTGACAACAAGATACTCAAGACTATCATAACGAAATTCAAGGGAGGACCTGTCGGAGCCAATACCATCGCTACGGCGGTGAGCGAGGATGTGGGCACTCTCGAGGAGGTGTACGAACCTTTCCTTATAAAGGAGGGATTCATCGTCAGGACTCCGCGCGGACGCGAGGTAACGGACCTGGCATACAGGCATCTCGGTATAGATAAGCTGAATTTTGATGAATGCAAGCTGTTTTAATTGCTGGTTTGCTTAAAAATTCGTAAAATTGTAGGTTGAATTTTAATATTCCAAATATATGGCCGACAAATTAATTTCAAAAATCCCTGAGGGACCTTTGGCAGAAAAGTGGACCAACCACAAAGCTCATATCAAAGTAGTCAGCCCGGGCAACAAAAGAAAACTTGAAGTGATTGTAATCGGTACCGGTCTGGGCGGCGCTTCCGCAGCTGCCTCTCTCGGTGAGCTCGGTTATAATGTAAAGGTATTCTGTATCAGTGATTCACCACGCCGCGCGCACTCTATCGCCGCTCAGGGCGGTATCAATGCTGCGAAGAACTATCAGAACGACAACGACAGCATCTACCGTCTGTTCTATGACACGATCAAGGGCGGTGACTACCGCAGCCGCGAGGCGAACGTATACCGTCTCGCCGAAGTGAGCAACAACATCATCGACCAGTGTGTGGCACAGGGTGTTCCGTTCGCACGCGAGTACGGCGGACTTCTCGCCAACCGTTCGTTCGGCGGCGCCCAGGTATCACGTACTTTCTATGCCCGCGGACAAACCGGCCAGCAGCTGCTTCTGGGTGCCTATGCCGCACTCAACCGCCAGATCGCGGCAGGTACTGTAAAGAGCTATCCGCGTTATGAGATGCTCGACCTCGTGCTTATCAACGGCGAGGCGAAAGGCATAATCGCGCGTAACCTCGTGACAGGCAAGATCGAGCGTTTCGGCGCACATGCGGTGGTTCTCGCTACAGGCGGCTACGGAAATACCTATTTCCTTTCTACAAACGCAATGAATTCCAACGGTTCTGCAGCAATGCAGGCATACCGCAAGGGCGCATATTTCGCAAACCCATGTTTCGCACAGATCCATCCTACATGTATTCCTGTGCACGGCGAGCAGCAGAGCAAGCTTACTCTGATGTCAGAGTCCCTGCGCAACGACGGCCGTATCTGGGTTCCTAAGAAACTTGAGGATGTCGCAAAACTCCGCAAAGGCGAGATCAAGCCTTCTCAGATAGCCGAGGAGGACCGCGATTACTATCTGGAGCGCCGCTACCCTGCTTTCGGAAACCTCGTGCCTCGTGACGTCGCTTCACGCGCTGCGAAAGAGCGCTGCGACAAGGGTTACGGCGTGAACGAGACAGGCCTTGCAGTGTTCCTTGATTTCCGTACTGCGATCGACCGTCTCGGAGAGGATGTCATCCGCGCACGCTACGGCAACCTTTTCCAGATGTACGAGAAGATTACAAACGTGAACCCATACAAGGAGCCTATGATGATATTCCCTGCCATCCATTACACTATGGGCGGTCTCTGGGTGGATTACAATCTCCAGACAACCATTCCGGGCCTGTACGCTATCGGCGAGGCCAACTTCTCCGATCACGGCGGCAACCGTCTCGGCGCCTCTGCCCTTATGCAGGGCCTTGCGGACGGCTATTTCGTGCTTCCTTACACTATCGGCGACTATCTCGCTACAAAATTCAAGGAGCCTAAGACCGATATCAACGCACCTGAGTTCGAAGAGGCTGAGAAAGCCGTTGTGGACAAACTCAACAAGATTCTCTCCATCAAGGGCAAGAAATCTGTAGACACAATCCACAAGGAGCTCGGTCACGTGATGTGGGAGTACGTAGGCATGGCACGTAATGAGGCAGGCCTTAAGAAGGCTATCGAGCTTATCGGCGAGCTTAAGAAGGAATTCTGGACCAACGTATATGTAGCCGGCGATCCTGACTGCTTCAATCAGGAGGTTGAAAAGGCGCTCCGTCTTGCGGACTTCCTTGAAATCGGCGAGCTTATGGCTTACGATGCCCTTAACCGCAACGAGTCATGCGGCGGCCATTTCCGTGAGGAGATGCAGACAGAGGAAGGCGAGACCAAGCGCGACGACAAGAATTACATGTATGTAGCAGCCTGGGAGTATAAGGGCGAGGGCGAGAAGCCTGAGCTTCACAAGGAGCCTCTCAACTATGAGAACATCCAGGTCGTAACACGTAACTATAAAGATTAATTCAATATGGATAAGATACTTAAAGAACTGACCCTGAAAGTATGGCGTCAGAAAGGACCTAAAGATAAAGGTCATTTCGAGACTTACAAAGTCCACAATATTTCACAGGGATCTTCATTCCTTGAGATGCTCGACATTCTTAATGAGCAGCTTATCCAGGAAGGAATGGATCCGGTAGCGGTAGAAAAAGGCTGCAAGAGCAGCGGTCCGGTATCGTTCGACCATGATTGCCGCGAGGGTATCTGCGGTGCATGCTCGCTGTATATCGACGGCCGTGCGCACGGACCTGACGATGAGGTTACCACCTGCCAGCTCCACATGCGCAAATTCAATGATGGTGACACTATCACTATCGAGCCATGGAGAAGCAAGGGTTTCCCTGTAATCAAGGATCTTGTAGTTGACCGCGGTGCGTTCGACAAGATTCTCCAGGCAGGAGGCTACGTATCTGTAAATACCGGCGGAGTTCCTGATGCCAACGCCATCGCGATCCCTAAGAAGGATGCTGACGAGAGCATGGATGCTGCCGCATGTATCGGTTGCGGTGCCTGTGTGGCTACATGCAAGAACGGTTCGGCGATGCTTTTCGTCGCAGCCAGGGTTTCTTCCCTCGCTCTGCTTCCTCAGGGTAAGGTTGAGGCCGCACGCCGTGCAAAGGCTATGGTATACAAGATGGACGAGCTCGGATTCGGTGCATGTACAAATACCCGCGCATGCGAGATGGAGTGTCCTAAACACATTACAGTCAACCATATCGCACGCCTTAACCGTGAGTTCCTTTCAGCCAAGCTGAAAGACTAAGGACTTGCTTTAATATAAAAAGAGACCGGCCAATTTTTGGCTGGTCTCTTTTTGTTTTCGCTGAGGCTCAAACCTGACCGTTTAACCGTACGGGGCCCGCAAGATACGGGTTATCACCGGGTGATAACGAAGGAGATTGCTGGAGGGGCCGTAGTGAGGCGAAGCCGGACGGAGTTCCTGTGACGGAGCCTCGCTGCAGAAAATCTTTAATACAGGAAATTATCGAAAGGGTAGCGTCCTGCGTGGATTTCGGCCACCATCTTATACAGGTCCGAACGCAGTTTGTCTATTCCGATCTTCTGTTTCGCGCTGATGAAGATGCAAGGCGTGTTCTCTTTTGCGATCCATGAGTTCTTGAACTCGTCCAAAGTATAGTTTTTGGTCATTTTAGGGGTCAGGGAGAACTCGTCGTAAGGCTCGTAGGTATAATTGTCTATTTTGTTGAAAACGATGAATACGGGCTTGTTTACGGCCTTTATTTCCTGAAGGGTCTGGTTTACCACGCGCAGCTGGTCTTCAAAATTCGGATGCGAGATATCCACCACATGCATGAGTATATCAGCCTCCCTTACCTCATCAAGAGTGCTTTTGAACGCTTCCACAAGCTGTGTAGGCAGTTTCCTTATGAATCCTACCGTATCGGACAACAGGAAAGGCACGTTCTCTATCACGACCTTGCGCACAGTCGTGTCGAGGGTTGCGAACAGCTTGTTTTCCGCGAATACGTCGCTTTTTGCAAGAAGGTTCATAAGTGTACTCTTGCCCACGTTAGTGTATCCTACGAGGCTAATACGCACCAAAGAACCGCGGTTTCCGCGCTGTGACGCCATCTGGCGGTCCACTTTCTTGAGATCTTCTTTGAGCTTGCTTATTTTCTGCTGTATTATACGGCGGTCCGTCTCTATCTGTGTCTCGCCAGGACCCCTCATGCCGATGCCGCCTTTCTGCCTTTCGAGGTGGGTCCACATCCTTGTAAGACGCGGAAGAAGATACTGGTACTGGGCCAGCTCCACCTGCATTTTAGCATAGGCTGTCTTGGCTCTTTGGGCGAATATGTCCAAAATAAGGTTCGTACGGTCCAGGATGCGGGTCTCGCCTCCGAGTTCGTTCTCTATATTGCGGAGCTGGGTAGGGGACAGTTCGTCATCGAAAATTACCACATCGGTGTCGTTTTCCTGTACGAACTGCTTGATTTCCTGAAGTTTGCCGCTGTGAATATAACTTCTGCTGTCAGGACGGTCCATTTTCTGAGTGAAACGTTTCTGGCATACTGCTCCTGCAGTTTCCGCCAGAAATTCAAGTTCGTCCATATACTCTTCAATCACCCTGGCATCGTCTCCCTGCCTGATGACACCTACGAATATAGCCTTTTCTTCTTTCGGTGTTCTGTCTATCATCTTCTGATATGTAATAAAAAAGCTATACAATCACAATTGCAATTGCATAGCCGGTTATTATCCAATATGAAAAAATTACGTCCTTTTTATCTTAACTGGAACACTACAGGGAAAGTATAGGTAACCTTAACCGCGCGGTCACGCTGACGTCCCGGAGTCCATTTCGGAGAACTTGATACGATACGTACAGCCTCTTTGTTAAGTGATTCGTCCACACCGCGGAGGACTTTCACGTTGGTCACGCTGCCGTCTTTCTCTACAGTGAACTGAAGTGTTACACGACCCTGGATACCGTTCTCTTTAGCGATCTCAGGATAAACGAGACGCTGGTTAACCCATTTTGTGAACTCGTTAGGTCCGCCGCCCTTGAAAGATGGCTGGATCTCCACGAGCTGGAACGGAATAGCCTCCTCCTCGATAACCTCTTCAACCACGTTCTCCACATAGTCCACGATCTCGACACCTGTATTTGCGTCATCCTCTGTATTGATGATGATATCATCCACTTTCACGTCATCCTCGACGATATCGATCTGGTCAGACAGTACGGGAATCTCCGGTGCCGGTGGCGGAGGTGGGGGAGTGTTCTGCTCGATTGCAATGATTTCTTCCTCTTCAACGAGAACACGATCATCGACCAGAGTGTCCACGCTGGTCTCTTTTGTCGTCCATTCAAAGGCCGCAAAAACAACGAGAAGAGCTACGATGAGACCGATCTCAAAGAACATCAGCTTCTTGTTTTCAAGATTAGCCTTGTCTGATTTTTTAATTTCCATATCCCTTTTTGATTATTTATAGCTTATAACGTTTATGTTCAAGCAATCAAAGGTAGAAAAAATATATGTGATTTCAAACTTTTTGCATTATTAGTTTTAACTTTGCATAAAAATGACAGAGAATGACAGCATATTTCTTTGAAGATACCGCCTTTACTTTCAGGTGCAAGACGAAAAACAACCGCTGGCTGCGGCTTGTGGCCGAGAGCGAGATAAGGAGGATAGGGAACATTAACATCATATTCTGTTCCGATCATTATATCCTTGACATCAACCGCAGGTTTCTTCAGCACGATTTCTTCACAGATATAATCTGCTTCGATTATTGTGAGGGCGACAGGCTGAACGGCGATATGTTTATAAGTATAGATACGGTCAGCGCCAATGCGGAAGAATACGGGGAGGGCTTCGAACGCGAGCTGAACCGGGTAATTGTACACGGTATCCTTCACCTCATAGGTTACGACGACCTTACGGAGGAGGACAGGAAGATTATGCGTGAAAAGGAGGACTATTATCTTTCATTGAGGGAACTTTTATAATATCCGCTGATACCGTATGATGGGGGAGTATGATGTAATAGTTGTCGGAGGAGGCCATGCCGGCTGCGAGGCCGCAATGGCGGCGGCGAACATGGGTTCAAAGGTGCTTCTGCTGACGATGGATATGGCAAGGACAGCGCAGATGTCCTGTAATCCGGCCATAGGAGGAATAGCTAAAGGTCAGATAGTAAGGGAAATAGATGCTTTAGGAGGCTATACCGGCATAGTTACGGATGCCTCTACCTTGCAGTTCAGGATGCTCAACAGGTCCAAAGGTCCGGCGATGTGGAGCCCGAGGGCGCAGTGTGATAAAATCCAGTTTTCCCTTGCCTGGCGTAAAATTCTTGAAACTCATTGTAATATAAGTATTTATCAAGATATTGCGACGGATTTCGTCTTTGAGAATCGAAAAATCAGCGGAGTCAAGTGTCTTACAGGGGCAATTTTTAAATGTCGAAGCGTTATCCTGACTGCCGGAACCTTCCTTTCCGGAAAAATGTTCATCGGCCGCAACAGTTTTGACGGAGGCAGGATAGGGGAGCAGGCGAGTTACGGGCTTACCGAAAGGCTGGTATCCATGGGACTTCGCAGCGGCCGCATGAAGACCGGTACTCCTCCGAGGATAGACATTTCTTCGATAGATACATCTTCCCTGCCTGTTCAGACAGGCGATGCTGTTCTGGACAAGTTCTCGTATCTTCCTTATCTTTCAACGGTGCAGAACGGCACTCCGCAGATGCCTTGCTATATTGTCCATACAAACAATGAGGTGCATGACATTCTCAGGAGCGGATTCAAGGATTCGCCTTTGTTTCAGGGACTGATTCACGGTATAGGTCCGCGGTACTGTCCTTCTATCGAGGACAAGCTGCGCACTTTCGCCGACAAGGATACTCATCAGCTTTTCCTTGAGCCGGAGGGAAGGACTACCAATGAATACTATCTTCAGGGCTTCTCTTCATCGCTTCCTTTAGATATACAGATGGCGGCCCTGCATAAGATTCCCGGACTTGAAAATGCAAAGGTTTTCCGTCCGGCTTATGCCGTGGAATATGATTATTTCGATCCTACCCAGCTGGATCATTCTTTAGCGGTAAAAGATATCGAGGGCCTGTATTTCGCAGGCCAGATAAACGGTACCACCGGATATGAGGAAGCGGCGGCCCAGGGTCTTGTGGCCGGTGTGAACGCGCATAATTTCGTGCATGGAAAGGAGCCGTTCATTCTGTCGAGGGATCAGGCTTATATCGGGGTCCTGATAGATGATCTTGTCCTGAAAGGCGTGGATGAGCCGTACAGGATGTTTACCTCGCGCGCTGAATACAGGATACTTTTGCGCCAGGACAATGCTGATGCTCGCCTTACACAGCTGTCTCATTCCATAGGTCTTGCAGATGAAAGACGTTATTCCTATACAATGAGAAAATATGGGAATATAAGTAATTTTTCCGATTTCGTTTCCAATCTTACGGTACGTCCGGATGACGTGAATCCTTATCTGAAATCTATAAAAAGCGCCGTTATAGATGGAAGATCAAAGATAGGCAATCTTCTTGTACGCCCGAATACGGAACTTGAAAAACTTATGGAGTTTGTTCCACGTGGCACATTTTCAAAAGAAAATCATGATATAGACAATATGTCCGTGAATCCTCTTGAAGATTTCGATCTGACTGTTTTAGAGTATAAGGATGGACTTGGTTTTGTTCCTTTTGATTCCTGCCGCTGTGGTAATGATTCGTTCCACGTGGCACAATTGGTCCTGAAAACAAACTGTAACTATCCTTTGGATTTGTTGGATGGGGATATGATGGGACGCACTTTGAAAGACAATTATAAAAAGGAGATTCTGCAATCATCAGAGATAGGCATTAAGTATGCCGGTTATATAGAGCGGGAGAGCAGGGTAGCTGATAAAATATCAAGACTGAACGATCTTAAGATTCCGGAGGGTTTTGATTTCGACAGAATACAGTCTCTGAGTATTGAATGCCGTCAGAAATTAAAAAGATACACACCTAAAACCATAGCCGAGGCTTCGCGGATTTCAGGTGTGAGTCCTTCAGATATTTCAGTGCTTTTAGTGTATTTCGGCAGATAAAGCTGTTTTAGAGCATCTGCAACGCCTGTTTTATAATGACTTCTACCGGAGCGGCAGGAGTCTTTTTCAATATTGCGGCAACGGCTTTGGATACGTTGTTTTTTGTGAATCCAAGCATTATGAGGGCTGTTGACGCTTCATCGGCGACGCTGTTGTTCTGTATGAATATCGCTCCGCTGTCGGCTGATCCAGCGCCTTTTGTAATCTTGTCCTTGAGTTCTATTATGACTCTCTGTGCGCTTTTCAGTCCTATGCCTTTTACGGATTTGATTTTGTTTACGTCTTCAGCTATGATAGCGTTGCGGATTTCATCGCATGTGAGGGAAGAGAGCATCATGCGGGCTATGGATGCTCCTATACCGGAAACCCCTATAAGCAGACGGAACATTTCCCTCTCTTCTTTTGAAGAAAAACCGTAATACAGTTCTTCATCTTCCCTGAGTATGTGGTGCATGTATATCCTTGCCTCTGTCTTTCCGTCGAGATCCGAATATGTCTGCAGGGAAATCAGGGCGATATATCCTATGTTTCCGCATTCTATTACGACTTCGGTGGGGGTAAGCTCCTCAATCCGGCCTTTGATGTAATCTATCATAACTTTAACGATTTATTGACAAAGATACGGAGAAATTTGACTATCTTTACACTATCGAACAAATTAATTGTAATGAATTCAGAACAGCTCAGAAAAGAGTTTCCGATATTTGGAAGCAAGGTCTACGGAAAGGATCTTGTCTATTTCGACAATGCCGCCACTTCACAGCGTCCGGAGACGGTTGTGAACATGCAGAGGGATATGGCCTTGTATCACAATGCCAATATCCACCGTGCCGTGCATGCGCTTTCCGTTCAGGCTACAGCGGCATACGAGGAAGCCAGGGATGCGGCCAGGGATTTTCTCTCTGCGGAACATCGTGAGGAGATAATATTCACTTCCGGAGCGACCGCCGCTATAAATCTCGTAGCGTATTCTTTCGGACAGAAGTATATAGGAAAAGGGGACGAGATAGTGCTCGGAGTCGCCGAACATCATTCCAATTTCGTTCCGTGGCAGCAGCTTGCCATGCGATGCGGAGCGAAGGTCAGATATCTTTATCCTTCGGAATGTGGCGCGTACAGGGTTGATGATCTCAGGGCCCTGCTGTCCGGATCTACGAAAATAGCGTGCTTCGCCCATGCCTCGAACGTGCTCGGAATAGTGAACCCTGTGAAAGAAATGGCAGCGGCGTGTCATGAACTCGGTATTCCTGTTATGGTGGACGGCGCACAGGGAGCTGCACATATAAAGGTGAACGTGCAGGATCTGGACTGTGATTTCTATGCCTTTTCTGCCCACAAGATCTTCGGACCTACGGGGACAGGCGTTCTGTACGGAAAGAAAAAGTGGCTGGAGGAGATGCCTCCTTTCCTTTGCGGCGGTGAAATGGTTGGCACTGTGTCTACAGAGGGCACCACATTCGCTCAGCTTCCTATGAAATTCGAGGCCGGTACCCAGAATTTCAATGCTGCCGCAGCTTTGGTCCCGGCTTTGAAATTTGCTTCCAATATATTGAGTGATGATGAATTGAATGAAGAATTAGAGAGCAATAAGGAGTATCTTTACAATGCTCTTCTGAATTTTGACGGGCTTCATCTTTACGGACGTGCGGACGGGGATGACATGATTTCAAAATTACCGGTATTCTCATTTACTATAGAGGGGGTGCATCATGAGGACCTGGCCTTGCTTTTAGACAAGATGGGGATAGCGGTGCGCAGCGGGCAGATGTGCGCGGAGCCTTTGATGACATTATGCGGGGTGACCGGCATGTTGCGCGTATCGCTTCTTCAGTATAATACGCGTGCAGAGGCCGAATATTTTATGAAATGCCTGGAAAAGGCGGTCAAAATGTTGAAATAAGAGAATTATGACGATTGCAGAAAAAGAAAGGCAGGTTATAGAGGATTTCTCTGTCTATGACGAGTGGCTCGACAAGTACGAATACCTTATAGAACTGGGCAATAACCTGGAAGAGTATCCGGAGGATAAGAAGAATGACGGACACCTTATCAAGGGATGTCAGAGCCGTGTCTGGCTGAATTCGGAGCTGAGGGATGGAAGGATATATTTCACCGCGGACAGCGATGCCATTATCACTAAAGGTATAATATCCTTGCTGATAAGTATTTATAGCGGTGCGACAGCATCCGAGATCCTCGCATCCGATTTTTCGGTGGTGCAGAAGATCGGGCTCGGCGAGAACCTTTCTCCTACCAGGGCCAACGGATTGGTATCGATGATAGATACCATAAGGAAAACAGCCGAAGCCGCGGTTTAGCGGGCCGGCTGTCTCAATGAGTGTTTTGCCGATTTGGATGAATCGGAAAAAATGTATACATTTGCATAGTCAAGAGGAATTCGCGTAAGGGACGACAACCCTTTCTGATTGAAGTTATGCTGATTATCCAGGTGTTTCTTCATCGGTTTCGAGCCTTAAATTTTAACAGCCGCTCTTTTGAACGGCTGTTTCGTTTTATATGGCTGTGATGCAATACTGGACCTTATCTCCTGTTGACTTCTGCAATCCTACTGTCATTTTAATATTATCAAGCTGCATTATATACATTTTCAAGAAAGGCTTTTGATTTTTTGTATGCGCCTTAGGCGGCAATTCGGCAACTTTCTTTGATTTTGCAAGCAATTCAGACAATCGCATGACTGCCAAGGTAGATTCATATCGCCTTGCTGCTTTTTCAGACGTTTCGGTTATGGATAAATATTTTACAAGAATGTAATCCTGTAAATTCTCGTTCCACATTTTCTTTTCAGGGTTTTCTGCAATCCATCCCGCATAGAAGTCTTTAATGATCTGATCTCTCTGTTTGACTTCCTCCCTACTGTTTCCCTGGGGTATTTTCATATGATTATCTTTCTTCCGTCACGATTTTTGTCGTGCCTGTCACGATGAAGTTGACAGGTACGTAATCCTTGCTGCATTCCAGTTCGTGGACGCTTGAGCTGATGTTGCCGAAAACCTGGTACTGTACTTTTCCCTCGCCGTATATTCCCACATGGAAGAAGCCGAAGCTGTCTCCGTAGGAAGCGAATATGCTGCTCGGCCCTTTGTCGAATCCCTCGCTGTAGTCCGACATGCCATAGTAGTTCCATGCGCAGGCTTTGAAGACCGAACTTTTTTCGTCGTATATGCGTCCTCCGGTGAAGATACCGCTGTTCAGAAGCGTTATGGAGAATATTTCTGATTCATCCTCGCAAACCAATACCGGATTCGTACCCTGCGTGTAGCATGCCTGGGTGAGCCCTGTTTCTTTGTTCACCCTTCCGAGAGCCATATATATCGTGAAACTGTCGGCAGTCATGGCGTTGAGATTGTAGCTGTATTTTCCGTAATCCAGTTTTGAGTCAGGCAATATTATCTTTTCGCCGGCGGATTTGAAAACCTTTGCATTGCTGTCGTAGTACAGGGACCAGATGCACAGTTCGTTGTCAATGAATCCGGCTACCGACAGGATGCTGTTTATGCTGATGGCAATTTTCCTGAATGATACGTTCTTTTCCTTTTCAGAAAATTCGAATGCAGTCTTGCCGTTGAGCAGCATCACGCCTTTGGTGTATTCCCCGTCTTTCACCTCGCCGAGGCTGATAACGCCGAGATTGAGCGATGCGACGGTGTATAAGACGCCTTCCTTTTCAGAGTATTCGTTGGTGCTCTCTTTTTCGTTTTTCCAGATTGCCGGATGCTTTACGTCGCCTTCCTTCCTGTAACCCGCAGTATATATTTCATTGTTGTATTTGCAAATGTCCGATGCAAAGCCCGGCATCCTCAGCATTTCTTTGCCGTTGTCATAAACCACGGCCTGGCTGTTCTGTCCGTCGCCGGATATCTCGTTGCCGCAGGTGTAGTATTCGTATTCGACCACGGTGTATGTATATTTGTTGCATGAACACAGCATGGCGAGCGCCGCCGCAAGACTGATGACAAAACTTTTTTTCATAAAAAAATACATTAATAACGGGGGCAAAGATACGAATAAAAATATTTTAAATTGTTATCTTTGTAAGATTATGGAACTGGAGAAGAAAATAGTAATGGCCCTGCGTACGGTCTACGATCCGGAGATATCCGTGAACGTGTATGACTTAGGTCTGATATATGACCTTCATGTGGATGAGAATCACCATGTTAAGATAACAATGACGCTTACTGCGCCGAACTGTCCGATGGCTGATTATGTGGTGCAGACGGTAAAGGATGCCGTTGATGACGTGCCTGGTGTGGCGAGCAGCGAGATAGAGCTCGTTTTCGAGCCGGTATGGGACAAGAGCCGCATGAGCGAGGAGGCTCTTGTGGAACTGGGTCTGGACGAATAGGCGGGTGTCTTCCGATGAATGAAGTCTATCTCGGTCTCGGTACCAATGAGGGCGACAGGGAGAAAAACCTGGATGAAGCGCTGAAGGCCATAGCTTCGCTTCCTGACACGAGGCTCGGAAAAGTGTCGGGGATGATACGGACCAAGGCATACGGTTTCGACGGTCCGGATTTCCTGAACTGCTGCTGCCGCATAGATACGGAGCTCGGCCCGCGGGACCTTCTGAATGCCGTGAAAAAGATAGAAAGGGACATGGGAAGGACAGCTCCGCCGGAATATGACGGGAACGGGGCAAGAATATATAGAAACCGCATTATAGATATTGACATTTTGCTGTACGGCGATATGGAAATAAACGAGGATGATTTGACAATCCCTCACCGGCACATGCCGGAACGTGATTTTGTGATGATTCCGTTGAATGAAATAAGAAACAAATAAAAAATTATGACACAAGAAGAACTTTTCAAAATCCTTGTCGCTCACTGTAAGGAGTATGGATTTATTTTTCCGTCGAGCGAGATTTATGACGGTCTCGGAGCTGTTTATGATTATGGACAGATGGGTTCTGAGCTTAAACAGAATATCAAGCAGTACTGGTGGAACGCGATGACCCGCCTCAACGAGAATATCGTTGGAATCGACTCATGTATTTTCATGCATCCGAGAATCTGGGAGGCATCAGGCCATGTAGGTGCGTTCAATGATCCTCTTATCGACAACAAGGACAGCAAGAAGCGTTACCGCGCCGATGTCCTTATCGAGGATTATCTCGGCAAGATCGAGGAGAAGATAAACAAGGAGGTTGAGAAAGGCCGCAAAAAATTCGGCGAAAGTTTCGATGAGGAACAGTTCAAGGCCACGAATCCTAATGTAAAGCGCGAGCAGGCCAAGTATGACGAGGTACACGGCCGTTTCCTCAAGGCGCAGCAGGAAAGCGATTTCGAGGAATACCGCAACATCATCACCGACTGCAATATAGTCTGCCCTATCAGCGGTACATGCAACTGGACGGAAGTGCGCCAGTTCAACCTCATGTTCTCTACCTCGATGGGATCGACGGCAGACGGAGCAAGCACCATCTATCTGCGTCCTGAGACCGCACAGGGTATCTTCGTGAACTATCTGAACGTGCAGAAAACCGGACGTATGAAGATTCCTTTCGGCATCGCCCAGATCGGAAAGGCTTTCCGCAATGAAATCGTGGCACGCCAGTTCATTTTCCGCATGCGTGAGTTCGAGCAGATGGAGATGCAGTTCTTCATCAAACCGGGCACTGAGCTCGACTGGTTCAGGAAATGGAAGGAGAACCGTATGAAATGGCACGTGAACCTCGGTATGGGCGCTGAGAACTACCGTTTCCACGACCATGAGAAACTCGCCCACTATGCGAATGCGGCTACAGATATCGAATTCTGCTTCCCGTTCGGCTTCAAGGAGCTCGAGGGCATTCACAGCCGTACCGATTTCGACCTCGGCAACCATCAGAAATTCAGCGGCAAGAAGATAGAGTACTTCGACCCTGAGGAGAACAGGTCTTACACCCCTTATGTCGTGGAGACTTCAATCGGCGTGGACCGTATGGTTCTTGCTGTGCTCAGTCATTCTTACAAGGAGGAAAAGCTGGACAACGGCGAGACACGTGTCGTGCTCAGTATCCCTGCTCCTCTCGCGCCTGTAAAGGCGGCTGTTCTTCCGCTCGTGAAGAAAGACGGCCTTCCTGAGCTTGCGCAGAAAGTTATGGACGAGCTGAAATATGACTTCAACTGCCAGTACGAGGAGAAGGATTCAATCGGAAAACGCTACCGCCGCCAGGATGCGATCGGCACACCTTTCTGTATAACCGTAGACCACGAGTCGCTCAACGACGGCTGCGTGACCATACGTCACCGCGACAGCATGCAGCAGGAGCGCGTGAAGATCTCGGATCTGCGTTCTATCATCGACAAAGAGGTCAACCTTAACAATCTTCTCAGAAATCTTTAACGGATATGTCGTTCACACACCTTCACGTACATACCCAGTATTCGATCCTTGACGGACTTTCGTCTATCAAGGATTTGTTTTCGCGCTGCGAGGAACTGGGAATGCCTGCTCTTGCTATCACTGATCACGGCAATATGTATGGCGTGAAAGTGTTCATGAATGAGGCCAAGAAACATCCTTCCGTAAAGCCGATTATCGGCTGCGAGGTATATGTCACCATGCATTATGACCATCGCCTGAAGGATAGCGAGCACCGCCGTTACTATCACCTGATATTGCTGGCCAAGAACTATGACGGCTATATCAATCTGATGAAGATTGTCTCGGAGGGACACATCAACGGCATGTATTACGGCAAGCCGCGCGTCACCCACGAGATTATCGAGCGGTATCACGAGAACCTCATCTGTTGCAGCGCGTGTCTGGCCGGCGAGGTGCCGCGTAACATCAACGCAGGTAATATAGAAGGGGCGCGCGAGGCTATAGAATGGCACAAGAGGGTGTTCGGAGACGATTATTACCTTGAGGTGCAGCTGCACAAGACAGAGGTTCCGGGCCTTTCAACGGAGGTGTACGACAAGCAGGTTACGGCCAATGCAGCCATATTCCAGCTGGCGGAGGAAATGGGCGTGAAGGTGGTGGCTACCAATGACGTGCATTTCGTGAGGAGCGGGGACGGCCCTGTACATGACCGTCTGATATGCCTTAATACGAATGCGAACATAGATGACCAGAGCCGCATGCGCTATACGCAGCAGGAGTTTCTCAAAAGCGAGGAACAGATGCTGGCGCTGTTTCCTGATCATCCTGAGGCGATCCAAAATACCATGGAGATCGCCGGCAAGGTGGAGAACTATTCCATCGACCGCGGCCACGTTCTGCCCAAATTCGAGATAGATCCGGATTTTATAGCTGATATAGACAGCCAGCTGGAGAAATACAAGGATATCATAGACGAGGGCCGGTATACCGTAAAGAAGGACAAGAAGACAGGGGAAATAATTGAAAAGACATACCGCGGAGATGAGTTCTGCCACTCCGTGGCCTATCTCTGCCACATAACTTTCCGCGGTGCCAGGGAACGCTATGGCGACGTTTTGAACGAAGAGCAGGCGGAACGTCTGGATTTCGAGCTGAAGACAATCTGCCGAATGGGTTTCCCGGATTACTTCCTTATCGTGCAGGATTATATCGCCGCATCCAGAAAGGAGGGCTTCTATGTGGGTCCGGGCCGAGGTTCGGCGGCAGGTTCGGCCGTGGCTTACTGCCTGGGCATCACAAATCTGGATCCTATAAAATATAATCTTCTGTTCGAGAGGTTCCTGAATCCCGACCGTATCAGCATGCCAGATATAGACGTGGATTTCGAGGATCTGCCGATGGCCCACAGGTATGTGGAGGACAAATATTCGAAGGACCACGTCTCACGCGTGATAACCTTCGGCACAATGGCTGCGAAAAGCGCCATAAAGGATGTGGCGCGCATCAGCCAGCTAAGCATAGACGAGAGCAACCGCCTCACCAAGATGGTTCCAGACCGTCTGAGCGAGCGTGTGGAGAAGGAATACCCTTTCAATCCTAAGCTGGATGAGCTGAAACCCGGCTTCAAGTCCTTTGAAAAGGAAGTGGAGACGGAGGACAAGAACAATCCGGGGACGAAAATCAAGGAGAAAAGGTGGTTCCAGAAGGGTATGGAAGAGGTGGATGTGAAAATCAACCTCAAGAACTGCTACCGCCTTGTCCCTGAATTCAAGGAGGAGCTGGAGCATGGTACGGACCTGGTGAAAGAGGTGCTGTACTATGCACAGAAACTGGAGGGCAGCATACGCCAGGTGGGAGTGCATGCGTGCGCAACCATCATCGGCCGCGGCGACCTTACGGATTATATTCCGATTTCCATCGCAAAGGACAAGGATACGGGCGAGGACGTGCTGATCTCGCAGTACGACGGCCACTATATCGAGGAGGTCGGCATGCTCAAGATGGACTTTCTGGGACTTAACACCCTGAGTATCATCAAGGAGTGCATGAACAACATCAAGGCAAGAGGCGGCGAGGTTTTCGACATAGAGAAGATACCTATCGACGATGCTCCGACTTATCAGCTTTACGGCCGCGGCGATACGGACAGCGTGTTCCAGTTCGAGTCTCCCGGAATGAAAAAGTGGCTGCAGAAGCTGCAGCCTTCGAGGTTCGAGGACCTTATCGCGATGAACGCGCTTTACCGTCCGGGTCCTATGGACTACATTCCTGATTTCGTGGACCGCAAGCTCGGCGTGGCGGAGATACAGTACGATATCGACGAGATGGAGGAATATCTTGCCGAGACCTATGGAGTCACCGTATATCAGGAGCAGGTGATGCTTCTGAGCCGCAAGCTGGCCAACTTTACAAAAGGCGAGGCGGACAAGCTGCGCAAGGCCATGGGCAAGAAGCAGATTTCCGTGATGCAGGAGCTGAAGGAGAAGTTCATGACGAACGGAATGGCTAACGGCCATCCGGAAAAGATCCTTGACAAGATATGGAAGGACTGGGAGAAGTTCGCCCAGTATGCCTTCAACAAGAGCCATGCTACCTGCTATGCCTGGGTGAGCTATCAGACAGGCTATCTCAAGGCGCATTATACAGCTGAATTCCTTGCGGCCAACCTTACATGCAATCTCGGCAAGATGGACGAGATCAAGAAGATCATGGCCGATTGCAAGGCCCACAAGATCCGCGTCCTTAGCCCAGATGTCAACGAGTCATACAACAAGTTCACCGTAAACGCCAGAGGCGACATCCGCTTCGGCCTCGGAGGAATCAAGGGCTTCGGCGACAATATCGTGCAGGCGTTGCTCAAGGAAAGGGACGAGAACGGACTTTTCACGGATATATACGATTTCATCGAGCGTATGAGCAAGATGCTCAACAAACGCACTTTTGAAAGCCTTCTGTATTCGGGAGCCTTCGACAGCTTCGGTACGGGCAGGGCGCAGTACCGTATGCTTATGCCTAACGGAGACAGCTATACGGATGCCCTTGTGCGCTATGCGGCGATGTACAGCAACGATGATTTCGATGCCGGAGCGTCGCTGTTCGGCGATTCGGAGGAAATGAAGCCCCAGCGTCCCGAACTTCCGCCAATGAAGGGGAATCCGGACATCATGGAGTTCCTGCGCATGGAGAAGGACCTTGTGGGAATGTATCTCAGCGCCCATCCTCTTGATGTATACAAACTGGAAATAGACAATTTCACCACCTGTTCGTGCGCTATGCTTCCTTCCGTTGTCGCGGAGGCCCAGGCTGCCCAGAAACCCCGCAATGTGAATATAGCCGGTTATGTGTCATCGTTTGAGAACGGAATCTCGATGAGCGGCAAGAACTGGGGCAAGGCCGTGATAGAGGACTTCGAAGGCTCGTATGAGTTGAGGCTGAACGGCAAGGACTATGAGGCGTTCGCGCCTTTGTTCCAGCAGCATAACGCTGTATTCATAGAGGGAAAGGTAGAGGAGAAATTCTATATGCGTCCGGAGGAGCGCAAGGAGAAAGGAGCTGTGGACTACGCCTTCAAGATGAAGAAGGTGATGATGCTCGGAAACGTATCGGAACAGATGATAAAGGAACTGCGGCTGAGCGTAGAGGCCGACAGCAGGCTGGATGTCAAGGCTCTGGCAAACTGCCTGAAATCATCCAAAGGCCCGACCGCCGTCACCGTGCTCATGCGCGACCCGAAGACCGGGCATATAGTAGACTTCCTTTGCCATAAATTCAAGGTGAGGGTCAACATCGCTCTCGTGGAGGCACTGGAGCGCTTAGGAATTAAAAGCAGAATTCAGAGATAATGGATACATTCAAGAGCACCGCCGATACATTTAAAGAATTAGGCACCGAAGGTGCTATTGCCAGGCTTTATGAAGGAACATCTTTCAAACCATGTTCCGTTTCCCGCTTCAACAGCGGCGGGGGATATTCTTTTACCGTTTCCCGCCTTCTTATGGAGGGAATAGATTTCGATCTCACCTTTTTCCCTTTCAAGCATCTCGGATACAAGGCCGTGGTACTTGTTACAGGCGAACTTATGGCGTGCATGGCAGCGGCAAAGACTTTGAAAATATCGCTTGCAGTGAGTTCGAAACTTGATTTTCCGGAGGTGTCGCAGATCTGGGAAGGTGTGGTGGCCGCTGCGGAAGAATACGGCTATGAATCGGTTTCCCTGGAGCTTATACCGTCACTGACAGGGCTTGCGGTAAGCGTCGTGGCCGGAGGCTGTCCCGGCAAGGAGCAGGCTTCGCCAAGGCCGGAGGCAAAGAGTATGGACCTTATCTGCATAAGCAACAATGCAGGCGCGGCTTTTCTCGGCGATCAGATTCTGCGCAAGTCTTCGGAGCTTGCCGGAAGCCGGCGCACGATGAAACTGGAAAAATACAAGCAGCTCGTGGGTGCGTATCTCAAGCCGGAGCTGTCCCCTTATACGCTGAATGCCATGTCGGAGAGCGGCATCACGCCGTCTTTCGGCTATTTCTGTACAAAAGGCCTTCAAGCGGCTTTCCGCAGCATTGCCGCCGATACCGGACTCGGAGCCAAACTGTATGTGGACAGGATTCCTTTTGCCGGAGGCAGCATAGACGCCGCCAGGGAACTGGGGGTAGATCCTCTGCAGGCCGCCCTCAAAGGCGGAGATGACAATTGCCTGATCTTTGTCGTTCCTATAGGACAGCACGACAGACTGCGTCATGATTTCCAGAACTGGGACGTCATAGGACATCTTGCAAAGCCCGAGGTCGGGACGGTAATGGTCTCTCCTGACGGGCTGGAGCACCCGATCAGGTAACAACGGTTCCGTGGTACAGTTATCAGAAATATCTTCTTTCGTTGTGCACAAGCGCGATGAATATGAAGAGCATTATGGTGAAAGACCACATAGATGACCCTCCGTAGCTCATGAACGGCAGCGGTATGCCTATCACAGGCATAAGGCCGAGTGTCATGCCTATGTTGATGAAAAGGTGCATGAACAGCGTGCTTGCAAGGCAATAGCCGTATATCCGTGTGAAACTGTTGCGCGACCCTTCGCTGTCCTTTATTATGCGGCATATCATGAATACATACAGTGAGATGAGTCCCACGCATCCTATGAATCCCCATTCTTCGCCTACGGTGCAGAATATGAAGTCCGTGCTCTGCTCCGGCACGAAATCATAGGCGGTCTGGGTGCCCTGGCAGTAGCCTTTGCCAAGCCATCCTCCGGAGCCTATCGCTATCTTGCTCTGGTGCACGTTGTAGCCGACTCCCGAGGCATCCTCTTTCATGCCGAGCAGAACCTCGATACGCTCCCTCTGATAGCCTTTGAGGACATTGTCGAATACGAAGTCCGCGCTGTACACCATTATGATGCAGCCTGCCAGGACCGCGAGGGTAGCCCATCTGTATCTCTGGTGCAGGCCGCGGAACGCCAGGTGTGCCGATACAGCGGCGTAGATGCCGAGCTCGACCGTGACGACGGTATCGGCATATTTGTCAGGGATAAAACAGTTTCCGACAATAAGCGGAATAGCTATGGCCGCCCACCACCAGCCCCGTTCGCACTGGACTGAGTCGAAAAGCGAGACAAGGGACAGCACTACGAGAATGCCCCAGAAAGGGGAAGCGGTGATGGTCAGTATGAATGTGAGTATCGCAAGGCCGAGGATGGTGATAAGCCAGCCTGACAGTCCCTCGCGGTACAGCATGAAGATAAAGCCTACATATACCAGGGCGGAACCCGTTTCCTTTTCCGCCACGATTGTCAGCATGGGCAGGAGGATTATGAACGCGACAATCCAGAAATTCTTTCCTTTCAGACGGAAGCCGTGCCGGCTCATGAATGTGGCCAGCATAAGCGATGTTGTAGTCTTGCTCAGCTCGGCCGGCTGGAATGATACCGGACCTAACTGAAACCAGCTGTGGGAGCCTTTTATCGAGCTACCTATGAATATTACGGCTATCAGCAGAATGCAGACGATTCCATATAGAAAAGGGGAGATAACTTCGTAAATCTTAGGCGGGATCACAAACAGGATTATCGCCCCAAGAGCGAACGACGACATGATCCATACGAACTGTTTTCCGCTTCTGAAGCTCCAGCTGAATATGGAGCTTATGTCATCTCCATGAATGGAGGCGTAGATGTTCGCCCAGCCGAACAGGGCTATGGCGATATAGCATATTATCAGCGACCAGTCGATGGTAGAGCTGGCTGAACGTTCCTGCGAATATGAAGATGAGCGGTAAAGCATTATTTGTAAGGTTTTACTTTGTGGATCAGATTGCCTTTCATCATCCTTTCCTCAAGTTCGGGGCGTGTAGTCCCGCCGGTGAGGTATTTTTCCACGAGCAGCGAGGCTATAGGCACCGCCCATTGGGCTCCGAAGCCACCGTTCTCGATATAAACGGCTACGGCTATCTTCGGATCATCCTTAGGCGCGAAGCAGATGAATACGGAGTTGTCATCGCCGCGCGGATTCTGGGCCGTACCTGTCTTTCCGCATATCTCCAGACCCTCGACGGCTCCGCCATACGCCGTCGCACCGCTGCCGGCACCGCCGTTCACGGCCTTGTACATTCCCGGAATTATCTTCTCGAAATTGACGGTATCGACCATCGTATAGCGTTTCTCGTAATATTTCGGATCTATCTCTATTCCATCGCTTGCCTTTATGATATGTGGAATCCTGTACCATCCGCGGTTGGCGATCGTGGCCGTCAGGTTGGCTATATGCAGAGGTGTGCATCCTATCTCTCCCTGGCCTATGGAAAGGGAAATGACCGTGTTTGAGTTCCAGCTTTTGCGGTAGCGTCTGTCGTAAAATGAGGATGTCGGTATGTTGCCGGCCAGTTCGGACGGAAAGTCGCTGCCAAGTTTCTGTCCGAAACCGAAGCTGCGGACATATTCGTTCCAATGGTCGAGACCATCCTGGACGGAACTGTATTTCGGGTTGTCTATTATGCTCTTGAATACATAGCAGTAGTAGCCGTTGCATGAGGTCATGATGCTCTGTTCCATGTTCAGCGGAGAATAATGGGCGTGGCATTTGAGTTTCTTGTTGCCGTAACTGTATCCTCCGACGCACGGATATCTGGTCTCGGGCCGTAGAACCCCTTCCTGAAGTCCTATCAGTCCGTTCACGAGCTTGAAGACCGAGCCGGGCGGATATGACGCGGCCACGGCCCTGTTGAAAAGCGGGCGGTAGCGGTTCTCCATGATCGTGTTGTAATGGCTGCCGAAGTTGTCCAGCATCTCAACGTCTATGCACGGGGAGCTGACGAGCGCCAGAATCTCTCCTGAAGACGGTTCTATGGCCACCATGGCTCCCACCTTGTTTTCCAGAAGCCTCTGTCCGTAATTCTGCAGGTCGGCGTCTATGCAGGTCACTATATCCTTGCCAGGTATGGCTTCCTTGTCCATTCCGCCGTCCATGTAGCGCGCCTTTATCTGGTTGTTCGGCCCTCTGAGATAGATGTTGTAGCCCTTTTCGCCGCGAAGTTCCTTTTCCATGGCGGCCTCTATGCCGGTACGGCCCGCATAGTCGCCCCTGCGGTATTCTCCGGGATGTCTTGCCATATACGCGTCATCCACCTCCGAGCAATAGCCCAGCAGATTGCCGCCTGCATTGATCCGGTAGTCCCTCATGGTGCGGGGCACTCCGCGGAAGCCCGGAAACTTGTACTGTATCTCCGCGAAGCGGGCATAGGCTTCCGGCGACACCTGTTTCATGAACATCTGTGACTGCCACCCTATGCGGGAGCGGTATTTCTTGTAATAGCCGAACTTTTCCTTGATATACTCCACGTCGATATCCAGGGCCTTCGCCATTGCAAGGGTGTCGAACTCCTTATCCGCCATTTCCTTAGGCGTAATCATGATATCATACACCACCCTGTTGCTTACCAGTATCTTGCCGTTTCTGTCATAGATGATGCCGCGCGAAGGGTAAATGGTCTGGTACACCATGGCCAGGTTGTCCGCGCTCTCTTTGTAGGAGCTGTCCAGAATCTGGATGGAGAACAGTTTCACCACGAGAATCATGGCGAAACAGACAAGTCCGATAATAAGCCGCGTATCTTTTTCCATGCCGAATATATGAAGGCTATCTTGCCGGTCTCGGGCAGAGTATGTTTATGGCAGGCACGCAGAACACGAAGCTGACGAGCGTGCTCAGCAGTATCCTGCTTGCGATGAAAACGCCGCTGCGTCTGCCGGCGCAGTCCAGAATCACGTATATTGCCATAAACAGCAGGATCTCCGCAGACAGCGCGCCGCTGATCTTTCCGAATCCGTTCGTCCTGAAAGAAAAGCTGTAGTTGCGCTCCACTATTTCGTCGCTTATGAATATCCTGATGAAGAATTTCTGCAGTGCGGCCCCCGGTATCAGTGCGGCGGCGTTCATGCCCCATTGTCCGTCGGCGAGAATGTCAACGGCAAGCCCGCATAGGCATGCGATGAGCATCTGAAGCCACCCTGGCCGTGAAGTCGGAAGACTAAGGATCATGGCCGGAAGTATGCAAACGCACACATACGGGCCTATCTGGCAATACTTGCTCAGCACAAGCTGGAGCAGAAGCATCAGGACAAATGTGACAGTGTATCTCGTATCCGTCATTTCAGCAGTTCCTCCAGTTCTTCCCTGTCATTGTTTTTCACTACCATAACGTGCCTTACGCGGTCGAGGTCCTCCAGAAACCTTGTCTCTATCTCCGCCGAGCTTCCGCCGCGCACCTTGCTGTCCTCGGCGATCGCGATCGGGATGTCGGAAGGGAACACTGACGAATGTCCGCTTGTGTACACGGTGTCGCCCGGCTCGAAATGAGCGTGAAGCGGAATGCCGCTCAGCACGGCTTTGCCGGCTCCGTGTCCGGTCCATGAAAGATTGCCGACGAAACCCTCGCGTCCGAGCCTGGCGCTGATGGACAGGTTGTCGTTTGTTATCATTATCGCGTTGCTGAAGTTCTCACCGGCACTCTGGACAATGCCTACCACGCCTTGTGGCGTAATGATTCCGTCGCCCTCCTGTACCCCGTCCGACCATCCGCGGTCGATGATGATGTAGTTATGCTGGGTGTTGTGTGATCTGGACACTATGGACGCCGGCAGGAACTCGAAATTGAATCCCTTCGTCCTCCACATGTCCTCATCTTCATCGTATGGAGCGTTAAGGGCTTTATGCAGGTCTTCGTAGAGCTGGGCGTTTTCCAATGCCAGCCTGTCGTTTTCATCTTTCAGGCTGAAATACCTGCCGAGATTGTCGAAAGGTCTCCACACGACGGCCATAAGCTCCGTAGTCCCGTGCCCGATCCAGCTCTGGTGAATCTGCGAGGATGATGCCAGAATCCACAACGAAGCCGACTCCAGGATTATGAAGACGGCCGCATTGATGTAAAATGTTCTGGCGGTATTCCTGATCATTTTTATTGACAGACCGTTGCCGGCACTAGCGCATCAGGAAAGGATATTTGTCTACGCCCTTGAGCGCCAGACAGGTACCGCGTGCCACGGCACGGAGAGGATCCTCCGCGACATGGAAAGGAATGTCGAACTTCTCCGAGAAGCGTTTCGCGATGCCGCGCAGCAGGGAACCGCCTCCGGAGAGGAAGATGCCGTTCTCCACGATATCGGAATAAAGCTCCGGCGGAGTCTGCCCCAGGACATTCATGATGCCGTCCTCGATTTTGGTGATCGACTGGTTGAGGCAGTTTGCGATTTCTATGTGATTGATGGAAATCTGCACCGGATGCGAAGTCATCATGTGCGGACCCGTAACGATATATGGCTCCGGTTCCTCGTCGAGCTCGTCTATAACCGCTCCTACGGCTATCTTGATATTCTCCGAGGTGATTTCTCCGATGCGGATGCTGTACTGCTGGCGAAGGTACTGCTGTATGTCGGCAGTGAAGACATCGCCTGCCGTGTCGATGCTGTTCTGGACCACGATGCCGCCTAAGGAGATCACCGCGATCTCGGCGGTACCGCCTCCGATATCTACCACCATGTTGCCCTTCGGCGCCAGAACGTCAAGACCGATACCGAGAGCGGCGGCCATAGGTTCGAAAATCAGATACACGTCCCTTCCTCCTGCATGCTCCGCGGAGTCGCGGACCGCACGGATCTCGACCTCGGTGCTGCCCGAAGGGATACCTATCACGCAGCGGAGGTTAGGGGTGAAGAGAGAACGGTGCCTGCTGTTCACTGTCTTGATGAAACCCTTTATCATCATCTCGGCTGCGTTGAAGTCGGCGATCACGCCGTCTTTCATAGGACGCACTACCTTGATGTTCGGGTTGGTCCTTTCGTACATCAGCTTCGCCTGACGTCCGATGGCTGCCACCTTGCCCGAGAGGGTGTTGATGGCAACGATACTGGGCTCGTCGAGAACTATCTTGTCATTCTGGAAAATCACCGTATTCGCGGTTCCCAGATCGATCGCAAGTTCCTGAGTCAAGAATGAAAAAGCCATATTTTTCTTAATTTAAAAAATCAAAATCCACAATTGCACAAATATACTAAAAAGAAATATTCTTTCAAAGAAAGACGTATCTTTGTAAAACCAAAAAACAAAAGAGTATGGCCGAAGCGAAATACTGCATTTTTGCCTGCGGGGGCAGCGGAACACGCATGGGGGCCTCTGTGCCCAAACAATTTCTCCGTCTGGGAGGGAAAACGATACTCCAGCTGTCGGTAGAACGGATGATGGAGGCAGTGCCGGATGTCCGTATCGTCCTGGCCCTGCCGCATTCATGGAGATCCTTCTGGCTGGAGGAATGCGAGAAGATGCGGTTCGAAATACGCCAGCACATCACGGACGGAGGCATCACGCGCTTCCATTCCGTGAAGAATGCCCTGGAGAAGGTCCCTCAGGGGGTTCTTGTCGCCGTGCATGACGCCGTGCGCCCTTTCGCTTCTGCGGAGCTGATACGTGGATGCTTCGGAGCCGCCGCTGAAAGCGGTGCCGCCGTTCCGGTGATCCCTGTGACCGATACCCTGAAAGTCCTGTCCGCAGATGAGGACGGCGTATTAGGGACGGTAAAAGGAGCGGCCGCTGACCGCAGCGTGATGTTCTGCGCGCAGACTCCTCAGGTCTTCTCGTCCGATATCCTGCGCGAGGCATACGGCCAGGCTTTCAGCCCGGCCTTTACCGATGACGCCTCCGTCGTAGAGGCTATGGGAGGCACTGTAAAATATATCCCCGGGGAAAAATACAACATAAAGCTGACTACCCCCGAGGATATGGAAATCGCGCGCCGCCTTTGGCTGTAACCCTTACTTTTTCTTAGGATTGCTCTTTTTAGGCTCGGGAGGATTCGGGGTGAAGTGCGTGTTCTCGAATTCCTCCACCCAAAGCTGTCTCTCTATAGGCTGCTGGAGCGAGAGCAGGGTCTCCGTACTCTGGATGTACGGAATTTTCTGGAAGGTGTTCACGATCACTTCCATGAGGTGGTCGTGGTTCATGCAGTACAGTTTTACGAGCAGGGAGTACTTTCCGGTTACGAAATGACACTCCACCACCTCGTGAATCTTTTTCAGAGACTCTATGACCTCCGTATATTTGTTGCCTTCCGAAAGGGCTACCTGAATATATGCGCAGATGTGAATACCCAACGCCTCCGGCTTCACGAGAAGACGCGATCCCGTAATAATGCCTGCCTGTTCGAGTCTTTTGACCCTCTGGTGTATGGCCGCACCCGAAACTCCGCACTCTCTGGCAATCTCCAGAAACGGCATGCGTGCATTTTTTACAAGGAATGTGAGAATCTTTCTGTCAGTCTGGTCAATTTGAATATTTTGCATCGTACTTACAATTTATAACGTGCAAATATATTACTTTTTACTGAATTTACCGCGTTTTTTTGAGGTAGGAGTACCGTTGGCGACTATGTTTCTGGCTTCTTCCTCTTTTAAATTGTAAGCATCCGTTCCCTTAGGCAGTTTGTAATTGCCTCCTTCCGCCTTTATATACGGTCCGTAGGTACCCTCGATGACCTGTATTCCGTCCCACTCCGATATGATTTTGGCTGCCGGTTTTACATTGTTATCATTTATAAGCGCCAGCGCCTGTTCAAGAGTGAACTTGAGCGGATCGGCGTTGCGGGGCAGGGAAATGTTGCGTCCGCCGTACCTGATATATGCCCCGTACCGTCCTTTGGCGACGATGATGTCGCTGCCGTTCTCCTGTCCGAGCACCTTCGGAAGCTGCAGGAGCTTCAACGCGTCTTCCAGTGTCAGGCTCTCGATGATCTGGCCTTTCTGGAGGGAAGCGAATACCTTGCTGTCCCCTTCGCCTTTCTGAACGTAAGGCCCGTACTGCCCGTATTTTGCAATGATGGTCTGTCCGTCTCCCGGATCGGTGCCTATCACGCGCTCCAGACGGCTGTATACGTTATCTGCGAGCGAGGCGGTGACATCGGCATGGAAAGGTGAATAAAAATCCGAAATGACCTTGTTCCATTCCAGCTTTCCGTCCGCTATCTTGTCGAAACTCTCCTCCACGCCGGCGGTGAAGCCGTAATCCATCACATTCGGGAAATGCTCCGTCAGGTAATCCGTAACCATGATGCCAATGTCCTGCGGCAGAAGCTTGCGCTTCTCTGCGCCGATGACTTCCTTTTTCGAGCTTACGCTGATCTTGCCGTTTTTCAGTTTCAGGTTGTTAACCGTAACAGTGCGGCCCTCCTTGTCCCCCTCCACGATGTATCCTCTGCTTCTCATGAGCGTGTTTATCGTGCTGGCGTATGTCGAAGGACGTCCGATTTCCAGTTCCTCCAGCTTGCGAACGAGGGTTGCCTGGTTGTAGCGCAGGGGAGCCTGTGTGAACTTGCATTCGGCGCTGATGCCGTTCTCGTGCATAACGAGTCCCTGGCGTATGTCGGGAAGGATTATTTCCTCGTCGGCTGCTCCGCCGTCTTCGTCACTGCCTTCCATGTACAGTTTCAGGAAGCCGTCGAAAAGCACTTTAGCGCTCTCTGTAAAATATTTTTCAGCGAATTTGTCGGCTGACACCTCGATGCTTGTGTTCAGGACCTTCGCATCCGCCATCTGGCTTGCTACGGTGCGTTTCCATATAAGGTTGTAAAGCCTGCATTCCGCTGAGGTGCCCTTGATCTCCGTATTGTTTATGTATGTAGGGCGTATGGCCTCGTGGGCCTCCTGCGCGCCCTTGCTTTTGGTCTTGTACTGGCGAGGATGGGAATATTCGGGGCCGAAATTGTCGCAAATGAACTTCTTGGCCGCCGCTACGGCTTCTCCTGCAAGGTTTGTGGAGTCCGTACGCATGTATGTGATAAGTCCCTCCTCATAGAGTTTCTGGGCCACCTGCATGGTCTGGTTCACGCTGAATCCCAGTTTTCTCGCGGCCTCCTGCTGGAGGAGCGAGGTCGTGAAAGGCGATGCCGGCTTGCGTACTCCCTCTTTTGAGCTGATGTCGCTTACGTGATAGGCGGCGCCTATGCTTTTTTCAAGGAATCCGTATGCCTCGTCCTCTGTCTTGAAACGTGTGTCCAGGGTCGCTTTCAGCTGTGTGCCGCAGCCCTCCGGAGTGAATATCGCGTCGATCTTGTAATACTGTTCGTTCTTGAAAGCCTGTATTTCCCTCTCGCGGTCGACGATAAGGCGCAGGGCCACGCTCTGCACCCTTCCGGCGGAAAGTTTCGGCTGGATCTTTTTCCACAGCACCGGACTGAGTTCGAAGCCTACCAGCCTGTCCATCACTCGTCTTGCCTGCTGGGCCGACACGAGGTTCATGTCTATGTCGCGCGGATTCTCTATCGCGGCGAGTATGGCCGGTTTCGTGATTTCGTGGAACGCTATGCGTCTTGTCTTGCCGCGGTCCAGTCCGAGCGTTTCCGCAAGATGCCATGAGATGGCTTCTCCCTCGCGGTCTTCATCGGATGCGAGCCATACGGTCTCCGATTTGTCAGCCAGGCCCTTAAGCTCCGCCACTATCTTCTTCTTTTCTTCCGGAACTTCATACGCCGGTCTGAAATTATCCTTGATATCTATGCTTAATGTGCTGGTGCTCAGATCCCTGATATGTCCCTGGCTCGATTTTACAATATAATCGCTTCCCAAATAGCCCTGTATCTTCCTGGCCTTTGTGGGAGACTCGACAATTACAAGATTTCCCTTCATTTCAACAGTTTATTTTTTGCAAAGTAAACCACTTTCTCCCCAATAATCCAAATTTTATGCGTAATTTTGTAGTTCAATTGCAAGAGGTATGACAGATTTATTGAAAATAAAAATTGTCAAAATTTTTTGGATAATCCTTCTGGTTCCCATTATAAGTTTGATATTGCTCGTGGCGGCGGTGTGGATGTTCGCCGATATTCCGTCTTTTGAGGATCTCGAAAGGCCTAACAGCAAGCTCGCCACCCAGGTGCTCGCCGACGACGGCAGGGTCCTGACCACTTTCCATATAGAAAACCGTTCATACGTCACATACGACGAGCTGTCACCCTATCTTGTAAAAGCGGTGGTGGCGACCGAGGACAAGCGTTTCTACAGGCATTCGGGCATAGATTTCGAGAGCCTCGGACGCGTGCTGTTCAAGACGCTTCTCATGAGGGACTCGTCCCAGGGCGGCGGCAGTACCATCACCCAGCAGCTCGCAAAGACGCTTTATCCGCGTGAGGCCGGTGCAGGAAAGCTGAAGATAGTCTGGATCAAGCTCAAGGAATGGGTGACGGCCGTAAAATTGGAAAGGTGCTACACGAAGAACGAAATAGTGACAATGTACATGAACGCCGTGTTCTTCGGCAGCAATTCATACGGCATCAAGGCCGCTTCCGGTACGTTTTTCGGAAAGCTGCCTATAGAGCTGAACGCAGAGGAAGCGGCCACGCTCGTCGGCATGGTGAACAAGCCTACCAGATACAACCCGGCCCTCAATCCGGAAAGGAGCAAGGCCCGCCGCGACTACGTCATGTCAAAAATGAAGGAGGAGGGCTTTATCACAGGAGCCGAATATGATTCCCTGTCCGCCCTTCCGATAGTCCTGAATTACCAGATACAGGATCACAATACCGGACTCGCTTCATATTTCAGGGACATGCTGCGCCGCGTTATGAACGCCAAAGAGCCGAAAAAGTCCTCTTATTCCCAGATCGAGGACTACAGGGCCGATTCGCTGCTGTGGGCCGACGACCAGCTGTACGGCTGGCTCAACAAGAACAGGAAAGCCGACGGCACCGCCTATAATCTGGACAAGGACGGCCTGCGCATCCATACTACCATCAATTACAACATGCAGAAGAATGCGGAGGAGGCCGTGGCCGAGCATCTTGGAGGCCGTCTGCAAACGGATTTCAACAAGGAGATACGCTGGAAAAGGCAGCGTCCGTTCGCGGATGAGACGACTCCCGAGACAGTGGATCTGCTGATGAGGCAGGCACGCCGCTGGAGCGACCGCTACCGCATGATGAAGGCCTCCGGAGCATCTGAGGACGAGATAATGAAGTCTTTCGATGTCAAGACGAAAATGAAAGTGTTCACATGGCGTACCGAAAAGGATGCCGTAGGACGCAGGCATTCGGTCGGCAAGGCCGTCGATACCCTTATGACGCCGAATGATTCCATAAGATATTATAAGGGCATCATCCGTGCGGCGTTCATGGCGATAGAGCCGGTTACCGGCGAGGTCAAGGCCTATGTCGGCGGCCCCAACTACCGCTATTTCAAATATGACAACGTACGTCAGGGCAAACGTCAGATAGGCTCGACCGCGAAACCTTTCCTCTATACCCTCGCCATGCAGGAGGGCATGTCGCCGTGCGACCGCGTGATAAACGTTCCTCAGACCTTCGATCTCGCAGGACAGGACACCTGGACGCCGAAGAGTACGGACAAGAGCGAATGGATAGGCCAGAGCGTCACCCTGAAATGGGGACTGATGAAATCCTCGAACAATATCTCCGCATATCTCATGAAGCAGTTCGGCCCCGTGGCCATGGCCCAGATGATGCGAAGGATGGGCATACGCTCCCATCTGGACGAGGTATATTCTCTGTGCGTGGGCTCATGCGACCTGTCCCTGTATGAGGTGGTTGCAGCATATAACACATTCCCTTCCGGAGGCGTCTTCGTCGAGCCGCTGTTCGTGACCTCGATAGAGGACAATATGGGCAATGTCATATCTTCGTTCACCACTCACAAGCACGAGGCCATCAGCGAGCATTCCGCATATCTAATGGAGAACCTCATGTCCGGAGTCGTGAATTCAGGTACGGCCATAAGGCTGCGTTCGACATATAACCTGCCCGGCGACATCGCCGGAAAGACGGGTACCAACAACGACCAGGCCGACGGCTGGTTCATAGGCTACACGCCTAAGATCACCGCAGGCGTATGGGTCGGCGCGGAAGACCGTCAGGTGCATTTCAAATCCCTTCAGCTGGGCGGCGGCTCGAATATGGCCCTTCCTATATGGGGCATATTCATGAAGAAATGTCTGGCCGACGGCACTCTGACGAACGACACTCCTTTCGCCGCTCCGCCTAACTTCGAAATGAACCTCGACTGCGGAGAAGACATTATGGAGGCCTCTACGGGCAGACAGTCCGCGGAGGATTATGAAAATGACAACTTTTTTGAATAGAGGATGAAGAATCTTGCGATTATATACGGCAGCGACTCTTCCGAATGGGAAGTGTCAGTGCGCAGCGGGCAGTTTACTGCGTCGCAGTTCGATCCGGAGCGTTTCAATGTGTACGAGATTTTCGCGCGCTTCGGCAAATGGACCCTTGCGGCATACAGAGAGGGAGGAAACGTGCGTACGGAGATACCGGAGAACGGACGTCCGCAGATTGACAAGACCGATTTTACGGTAATTCTGGACGGAAAGAGGCTGTGCTTCGACTTCGTTTACATAATGCAGCACGGAGCTCCGGGCGAGAACGGGCAGATGCAGGGATATCTGGAGATGCTGGGCATTCCTTTCAGCAGCTGCAGTTCTTTTGTTTCCGCGGTGACATTCGACAAGTTCAGCTGCAAAAGCTATCTGCGTGACGTGCCTTACGTGCATTGTGCGAAGGATATTTTCGTGAGGAAAGGCCAGAGCGTCAATCCACGTCAGTGGGTGGATACGCTGGGACTGCCGATGTTCGTGAAGCCTACCGACGGAGGCAGCAGTTTCGGCGTTACGAAGGTCAAGACACAGGAAGAAGTGCTTCCTGCCGTTGAGGCGGCGTTTGCCGAAGGCAGGACCGTCATCGCGGAGGAGGCTGTCTCAGGACGTGAGATCACATGCGCGGTATATTGCGGCAAAGACGGACTGAAAGCCCTTCCTGTAGTTGAAATCGTGCCTCATACCGAATGGTTCGACTACGAGGCCAAGTACAACGGGCTCAGCGACGAGATATGTCCGGCACGGCTCGATCCGGAAACCACGGAAATGGTGCAGGAGAGCTCGAAAAAGATATATGAACGCCTGGGATGCGAAGGGCTGGTGCGTGTGGACTACATATTGTCGGACAAGGGACTGTACTTCCTGGAGGTGAATACAATCCCTGGCATGACATCTGCGTCGCTTGTCCCTAAAATGGTCCGTACGGCGGGCATGAGTATGAAAGATTTCCTGTCAAATGTCATAGATTCGAAATGCTGCTGAAAGAATTCGTGCAGGGGGCGCGTGCGCAGCTGTCCGCCCTGTATCCGCCTGAGGAGGCCAATACGATTGCCGGTGTGCTCTGCACCGAGTATCTGGGCGTGGAGAGCTATACATATATGGTGAATCCGGCCCTGGAACTCAGGGACAAGGCTGTCGCGAGGGCGGACCAGGCTCTGGCGCGTCTCGTGAAGGGCGAGCCTCTGCAATACGTTCTCGGCTATACCGTTTTCTACAACAACAGGTTCAATGTTTCTCCGGCGGTTCTGATTCCGCGCCCGGAGACTGAGCTTATATGCCGTATCGTGATAGAGCAGGCGATGATCATATACCGTCACCGCAGCGCATTCGGTTCACAGGCCGCTCCTGTGCGCATTCTGGACCTGTGTACAGGATCAGGATGTATCGCATGGACTCTCGCGGCTAATGTTCCGGGCAGTACCGTCATAGGCATAGACGTGTCCGCGGAAGCCCTGCAGGTGGCCCAGAGCCAGAAGATAGAGATAGACAAGGGACGTGAGCCGCGCTTCTTTCAGGCCGATATTTTCGATGACGAGGCTATGTCCCTCGCCCTTGGAGACAATGCCGGCTTCGATATAATTGTCAGCAATCCTCCGTATGTCATGAACGGCGAACGATGCAGGATGCGCAGGAATGTGCTGGACTTCGAGCCGGAGCTCGCGCTCTTCGTTCCGGACGACGATGCGCAGAAATTCAACAAAAAGATAGCCGATATCTGTGTACGGCGGTTTAACACGGATGCGGTGGGCTTCGTGGAGATAAATGAGGCGCTGGGACGCGATGCGGAGGATGTTTTCCATAAGGCCGGCTTCAGGAAGACTGAGATCTTCAAGGACTTTTCGAACAGGCAGCGTCTGATAAAATTCAGCAGATAAAGGTCCCTGACAGCGTTGCAGGGCGTTTTTTATATGGACTATCCGTGTATTTTTTTACACGGATAGTTTTGTTTTGCTTTGTAAAAAAAAACAAAGATGAAACGATTTGCAATTCTAATTCTGTCAGGACTTCTCCTGATGTCGTGTACAAAAGAGGACAATCCTTCGGACGCGGACACGAACACGCCGGAACTCGTATCATTGGATGACCTTGCCGGAGTTCTGTCATCGCTGCCTATGGAAATTGAACATTTGAATGAGGTATACGATGCCGTCAGCGCATCCGTGGACAACGGATACGACAGCGAATATACCATGTCGCAGCTGTTCGGCAGCCCCGGCAGCGGTGTAGGCAGCGATCTGCTGGACGACAGGACAAAGGCGGCGTCAGGCAAAACCTACAGGCGTCCCCTGAGGGATCTTTTCGCCGAATACTACTCCGAAGCAACTAAAGCCTCCGGCGGTTCCGTGAGCGCCGCGCAGTACATGAACTATATAAGTCAGAGCGATATCCAGATATACTGGCCGTTTGCGGAGAAATGGGACGGCAGGAGCTATCCCGTGATCACTTTCGATCCTCTGAACGGCGATGAGTCCAATATCGGGTGGTATATGGATGAAAACGGGGAAATGCAGAGCATTACGGTCACCGAGGATGTCGCAAAAACGCGTCCTGTATGGGTGATAAACAACAATGACGATTCCCGTCACACCACCATAGACATATTGAAAAAGAACAATCCGCAGTGGGGAGAGGGAGGCACGATCGTCATCGGTCCCAACCAGGCACCGGCCTCCACGAAGGCAGCGCCGGTAAAAAGCCTTGTTCTCAAGGATATCACGCTGAAACGTCCTTATGACAGCTGGTTCAGGGGAGCGAGCGAACTGTTTTTCAAGATAGGCAGCCTTGAGTCATTCGATGTCAGCAAGGAATCAGACATATACCTGTATTCTCCTACCATTACTGACTTTATGGTGGTGGTCCGCCGCTCGGAGGTCGGCAAAACACTGGAACTCAACACCCTGCTGGTGTCGGAATGGACCCCGCAGCTGCAGAACTGCGCGTTTATGATTATCGAGGATGACGGAGGCACCATAACATCGTGGAACTGCAATGCCGTCGTGAAATACAATTCGAAAAGCTACGGCTTCGAGATATCCATACCTTACAGGTCACGTGACGACATAGTATGGAGAGGCCAGCTGAGCCGCAAATATATCGAAGCCACGGACAATGTCACGGGCAACTTCGGCGACGTACAGCTGACCTTCTCGATAAATGAACTGTAAGACTGTCAGGCAGGCTTCTTCAGGCAGGGCGCCATTTCACCACTTTTTGCGGCGCCCTGTCTTTTGGACTTTATTTGTTGCCGGCATCGAACATGCCTTTCATGCAGCCGATGGAACTGAGCATCGCCGATGCTTCGTAAGGCATGTACACTGTCTTGCCGTCAGCGCCGGAAACCATTTCCTTGAGGGTCTCGATATATTTCTCAGCCAGCATGTAGTTTGCCGGACTCATGCCCGAGCCCTGGATGGCCTCGCTTATCCTGGTGATTGCCTCGGCTTCGGCGATTGCGCGGATTTTCTTTGAATTCGCCTCGCCTTCAGCCTCCAGGATTTTGGTCTGCTTCTCGGCCTCGGCATTGTTGATAATGGCTGCTTTGCGGCCTTCGGATTCGAGGATAAGGGCCTCTTTGTCTCCGGTAGCCTTAAGCACCTGCGCGCGGCGCTCGCGCTCGGCCTGCATCTGGCGCTCCATGGCGTCGCGTACGCTGGACGGAGGAGTGATGTCCTGGAGCTCGACGCGTGTCACCTTGACTCCCCATTTGTTCGATGCGTCATCCAGAACGGCACGCAGCTTGGAGTTGATGGTGTCGCGTGAGGTAAGCGTCTCGTCCAGCTCCAGCTCTCCGATCACGTTTCGCAGTGTGGTCTGGGTGAGTTTCTCTATTGCGTTAGGCAGATTGTCGATCTCGTATACGGACTTTACCGGATCCACGATCTGGAAATACAGCAGGGCGTTGATTGAAGTGGTTACGTTGTCTTTCGTGATTACGCTTTGCTTCGGGAAGTCATACACCTGCTCGCGCAGGTCGATGCAGGTAGTTGTTTTGTTCTTCACGTACATATGTCCGTCAACATCGTGATAAGCTATGCGGATGGTGATCTCGCGGGCCTTGTCTACGATAGGCCAGATGATGTTGATGCCCGAATTGAGGGTCCTGTGGTATCTTCCCAGACGTTCCACGACCTTTGTCTCCGCCTGCGGGATGATTTTAAAGCCTTTGACGATGAAGATAACCACCATAAGGGCGATTACGCATACGACGATGAGTGAGCCGATTTCCATGATTCTATTTTTTTACGGTTAATATGATGCTTTCACGGGACACGACCTCCGTAAAACAGCCTTCTTCGATAACGCTGTCATCTGCGGAAACCGCTTTCCAGTCGTCGCCGTCGATAGCGACGCGTCCTGTGCCGGAGGCCGGATCTATGCGCTCGGTCACTTTTGCCCTGCGTCCTATCACGGCATCGGCGTTGGTTACGATGTTACCGGATTTCCTGAAGAAATATTTCAGTACAAGAGGCCTTACTGAAACAAAGGACAATGCCGAAACCGCCGCGAAGACAAGAACCTGCCATGTGAGGGACAGGTCAAATGCCGCGCATACTGCCGCGGCAGCGGCTCCGAAAGCGAAACAGGCTACGGCGAATCCTGCCGTAAAGATCTCCAGAATGATGAACAGCAACGCGATTACTGCCCAGATGTGCCATACTGACATAATATCGTGTTATTTAAATGTTACTATCGTAACGCCCGTACCTCCGAACTGTATATGTTCGTCGGCCACCGTATCGATCGCCGGAATGCCGCGCAGGTATTTCTGTACCTCCACCCTCAGCACGCCGGTGCCTTTTCCGTGAATGATGCGTACCTGCGGAACTCCCAGCATTATGGCGTCGTCTATGTAATGCATCACCTTGTCCAGGGCGTCATTCATCCTTTCTCCGCGTATATCGATCTCAGTGGAGAAATTCAGCTTGCGCTCCCGTATGGAACTGTCCTGGATGACAGACGTTGCCGGGCGTGCGATCTCCTTTACGGCATCCCTGTATTCGTTTGAAGTAATGCGCTCCACCCTGGATACGGGCACCTTGGTGCTGAGGTTGCCGACGTTCAGCAGTATGTTCTTGCCGCTGACCTTGGTGACTTCCCCTACCATGCCGGTATCCTTGATGCGCACTTTCTCGCCGACGGACAAAGCTCCGGTGCGGAACGCTTCCTCACGTGCCCTTTCGGCCTCCTGCCCGGCAATCTGCATCTGTGCGGCCGCGCTCGCGCGCTGTTTGCGCCGCTCTTCGTTGCGGGCCTTGCGGGCTTCCAGCTGTTGCAGCTTGCGCTCCACATATTCGTCCTGCTGCTGTTTTGCCGCTGTCAGGCCGCCAAGGAACGCCTGCAGTCCTTTCCGGGCTTCGGCTGTCTGCTCCTTCTGAGCCTGTGACTCCCTGATGGTGCGGATCGTCTTCTCCACTTCCCTGTTGGCATTCTTTACGATCGCCTTGGCCTCTTCCTGCGCCTCTTCTATGATCTTTTTCTTCAGGGCCTTTATGTCGCTGAGTTCCTTCTGGTACCTGTCGGTGATGTTCTTGAGCGTTTCATCGGCCTTGTGCACCCTTTCCAGCTTCTCGTCGAGAGATTTTCTGCTGCGCGCTATCTTGCGCAGGCTGCGCTCCATATCCACCAGCTGGTCCCCGGCCCTGAATTCGGCATCCTTTATTATTTCTTCCGGTATGCCCATCTTGCGGGCCATCTCGAATGCGAACGAGTTGCCCGGCAGGCCCATTTCCAGCTTGAAAAGAGGCTGTATTTTCTGCGCGTCGAACGCCATGGCTCCGTTTATTACCGCGGAATCGGGACGCGAGGCGTACATTTTAAGATTGGTGTAATGCGTGTTTATCACGCCGAAGGTACCGGATTTTTCCAGAGCGGCCAGCACCGCTTCCGCGATCGCGCCGCCGGCAGCAGGTTCGGTACCCGAGCCGAATTCGTCTATGAGCACCATCGTATTTCCGTCCGCATGTCTGAGCATATCCCTCATGTTCGCCAGGAATGAGCTGTATGTGCTCAGGTCGTTGTCGATGTTCTGGTCATCGCCTATATCCACCATTATACGGTTGAAAACCTTCATCTCCGATGTTTCGGAGGTAGGTATCAGCATTCCCCACTGGAACATGTATTGCAGCAGTCCCATGGTTTTCAGACACACGGATTTTCCTCCTGCGTTCGGACCGGAAATAAGCAGGATGCGCTTCGCCGGGGTGAGCGTTATGGAAACGGGTACGATCGCCTTTCCTTCGCGCCGCAGCGATTTCTCGAGCAGCGGATGACGCGCCTTGCGGAGATTGACGGCATTGTCGGAGGAGAATACAGGCATGCCGGCTATCATGTCCAGGGCCACATGGGCCTTTGCCATAATGAAGTCCATCTGTCCGAGATAGCGCGAGGCCTCGATGAGCTCCGGCACGTAAGGGCGTACGAACTCGCTGAAATCGAAAAGTATCTTTATTATCTCCCTCTGTTCGGCGAACTGAAGCTCCTTTATCTCGTTTGTGAGCTCCACGACCTCCGCCGGCTCGATGAACGCGGTCTTGCCTGATGCCGATTCGTCGTATATGAAGCCTGAAATCTGGCGTTTGGATGCAACCGGCACCGGTATGAGCATACGTCCGTCGCGCACTGACAGCGACACGTCATGATCCACAAGGCCCGAATCCTGCGCCTTGCGCAGCACTGCGGCGGCCCTCCGGCTTACTGCGGCCTCTTTCGCGGCCATGTCGCGGCGTATCCTGTACAGGTCGTCGGATGCGCTGTCCTTTATGTTTCCGTAACGGTCGAGCAGAGTGTCTATCTTGTGCGATATGGCGGGGAACGAAGATATCGGGGCCGCCATCTTCTTCAGATTGGGGTAAATGCCGTTCTGTATGCTGTCGAAGAAACTGACAGTCTTGCCCAGGGTCTCCAGCATGGTGCGGAATTTCCTCACGCTGAGTATGTCCATGCTTGCGTTGGCGTTCTGCAGCGGAAGTATGAATTCGAGGGAATCGATGTAGCCGCCGGTAGGGAAGCCGTCCTCGAACATAAGTATGAGGCGCATTTCATCCGTGAGGACGAGACGGTGCCTTATCTCATGCGGGTCCGTGCAGAATGTCTCTTCCGAGGCGAGGTTCGCCGCATACGCGCTCTGACAGTGGTCGCAGATCGATTTGCGGACCCTGTCGAAACCTATCTTCTGTTCCAGTGTCAGATCAATATCAGTCATTCTGGAGCATGAGTTTAAGATTGTTTATCGATTCTATGTGCGTCGTCTCTCCGCCTGACATCACGGAGATCCTGCCGGTTTCCTCGCTCACGACTATTACCATCGCATCCGTGGTCTCCGAGATGCCGACGGCCGCCTTGTGGCGCATGCCGAAGGATGCCGGTACGTCCCTTTCCGTAATCGGAAGGGTGCAGCGTGCGGCCACAACCCTGTCTCCCGAGATTATCACGGCGCCGTCGTGTAATGGCGAGTTCTTGAAGAACAGGTTCATCAGCAGCCGCTTGCTGACGATGGCGTCGATGCTGTCACCGGTCTCGACATAGTATTTGAGAGGGTTGGAACGCTGCATCACTATCAGCGCTCCGCATTTGTCCTGAGACATCTCGTCACAGGCCTTGCATATCTCGTTTATGGTATGCGTGCTTTTCGTCCTGTTGCGGTCGCGCCCGAAAATCTTTGAAAGGAACTTCGAGTTGGCCTCCGCCTGCTTGTATGAGTTTCCCAGCGTGGACAGGAAGCGGCGGATCTCAGGCTGGAAAATTATGATGATGGCGATAAGTCCCACGTCCATAACCGTTCCCAGCAGGGAAGACGTCAGCTGCATGTTCAGGGCCGCCGATACGATGCGCAGGGCATAAAGGATGATTATGGCCATGAAGATGCTCATGGCCTGGGAGCCTTTCAGAAGCCTGAACATATAGAAAATGATAAACGTGACGAGGAGGATGTCCAGCACGTCCACAAAGCCTATATGAAGAAAGTCCAGCATGCGTTTCCGATATCGGCTGCAAAGATAAGTAAAATATTTCTATCTGTACTTTTCAAACTCCGGCATAGCCAGATTTGACAGGAAATCCCTGAATTTTTTATCTTCCCGCGGACATATCAGCAGAACCTTATCCGTGTCCACGACCGTGTACCCGTCCAGTCCGCATACCGCCATAAGCTTGTCGCCGGAGGTGCTGAGCAGGATGTTTCCCTTGCAGTCCTGCAGCATGGATGCCGTGTTAGAGGCGTTTCCGTTACGGTCTTTGTCAGGGTAGAAGCTGTAAAGGGACTCCCATGTGCCTATGTCGTACCATCCGAAATCGGCAGGGTACACCCATGCGGATGAAGTCTTTTCCATGACTCCGTAATCTATGGATACCTTTACGCATTCGGCGTATGCGGTCTCGATGAATTCGCTCTCGAATGCTGTTCCCAAAGCGCCTTCCCATCCCCTGAACTGCTGTGCCATCTGCGGCAGGTGACGTTCTATTTCCGAGCATATCATATCCGCCTTCCATACGAAAATGCCGCTGTTCCACAGAAATTCGCCGCTCTGGACGAATACTTTCGCAAGCTCCGCATCGGGTTTCTCGGTGAAGGTCTTCACTGCCACAGGTCTGTCAAGCTCTGGCTGGCTTACACCCTGGATATAGCCGTAATTGGTGTCAGGACGTGTCGGATGTATTCCTATCGTCATCAGCACGTCGTTGCCGGAAGCATAGCTTGCGGCAGATGTGATGACCTTCTCGAATTCCTTTTCATCCTTGATCATGTGGTCGGAAGGCACGACTATCATCACTGCGTTAGGATCACGTTTCAGTATCGAATACATGGCGTAAGCGATGCTGGCCGCGGTGTCGCGCTTGTAAGGCTCCAGCAGTATGTTTCCGTCCGGAAGTTCCGGCAGGTCGCGCCGTATCAGATCTTCGTGCATGCGGTTCGCCACGACGACCGTCCTTTCGGCAGGAATCAGGTTCCTGAACCTTTTATACGTGTTTTGCAGGAATGTCCGTCCCGTGCCCGTGACTTCTATAAACTGTTTTGGAATGCCATTTGTACTGAGAGGCCAGAAGCGGGTTCCGCTGCCGCCGGCCATAATTACACACCAGATGTTGTTAGATAACATATTATATTGTATTTCGTTTTTAAATTTAGTGAATTTGTATGACAATACAAATAAATTCGTCTATATTTGTAAATGTTTAAACCGACCACGACATGACAAGATGGGGAAGATTTTGCGGCTGGATGCTGCAAAAATTAGGCTGGACCGTTGACGGCGAAGTCGCAAAAGACAAGGTCGCGGTAATTCTTGCCGCACCGCACACCAGCATATGGGATTTCGCGATATGTTATCTGTTTTACCAAAGCAAAGGAGTGAAGCCGCGCGCTTTTGTAAAGAAAGAGATGTTCTTCTGGCCGTTCGGCCCTATATTGAGAAAGCTCGGCGGCATCCCTCTGGACCGCAGGAATCCGGTATATGCCATCAAGGGCATCATAGACAGGATGAAGAACTCGGACGAGGTCTTTCATCTTGCGATAGCTCCCGAAGGCACGAGAAAGCCGGTGAAAAGATGGAAGACAGGATACCATCTGATAGCCCGCACTCTGGACTGCCCGGTATGGCTCGGATATATCGACTGGCGTACCAAACATATAGGATACACGTACAGCTATCCTCTTACCGACAATGCCGCGGATGATACCAGGGGCATCCAGGCTTATTACGAAAAACTCAATATTTCAGGAAAACATCCTGAAAACTTTGTCACCAAATAATTCAGCTTCATAATGAAAAGATTTAGAAGACAGTATCGCGACGAGTATGTCACAACGCTCCGTCATCTTCTGGAGTACGCCCATACCCGTTTCGGCGAGTTGCCTGCCAATGAATTGCTCGAGGGCGACCAGAAATATACATATCACGAGCTTTCCAAGGCCGTGACCGTGCTCAGCGGCCGCCTTACACGCTACGGCGTCAGTGCCGGCGACCGTGTGGCGATTCTGGCGGAGAACATGCCCAACTGGACGGTTGCCTTCTTTGCCATTACCGCATTCGGACGCATCGCGGTACCGATTATCGCGGAATCATCCCCGGCGGATGTCAATACAATCATCAAACATTCCGATACCAAGGTTCTTTTTGTCTCCAGGAGCAAGTATTCAAGGCTGCTTGATGAAACGAAAGACAGCCTTACGCTGATCATACAGCTGGACGATTTCAAGTTCCTGAAAGAGGAAAGTTCAAAATTCACGGGACTGGGAACGGTGCGCGAGCCTCTGGCCGACGACCTTGCAGGCCTGTTCTACACATCCGGCACCACAGGCAATCCGAAAGGAGTGATGCTTACGCACAGGAACATATGCAACAACATGCCGGCGGCTTACAATGCCGCGAAGTTCGGCAAGGAGACACGCTGGCTGTCGATTCTTCCTATGGCACATACGTATGAGATGGCATTCAGCCTGCTGTATCCTATTTTTGTAGGAGGCTGCGTATATTATATAAAGAAAGCGCCTACACCTGCCGTGCTGCAGTCTGCCCTGCAGGCGGTGCGTCCTCATGTGGTTTGCTCCGTGCCTCTTATCATCGACAAGATTTACAAGACCAGCGTGCGCAAGACCATCGATGCCAGCCGCACCCTCACATGGATGGAAAAGAACATGCCTTGCCTGCTGTACAGGATGATCGGCAGCAAGCTCAAGCACTTCTTCGGCGGCAAGCTGAAGTTCTTCGGCCTTGGCGGAGCCAAGCTCGATCCGGTAATCGAGGACTTCCTGATAAAGGCCGGTTTCCCGTATGCCATAGGCTACGGCATGACCGAATGCGCTCCGCTTATATGCGCCAAGAAAGTAGGGCAGAAGCATTGCGACAGCATAGGACGCGCATGCTACGGCATGCAGGTGCGCCTGGGAGATGTCAACCCAGAAACGGGCGTGGGCGAGATCCAATGTACTGGCTACAGCGTGATGATGGGCTATTACAAGAATCCGGAGCGTACGAAGGATGCATTCACGGAAGACGGCTGGCTGCGCACCGGAGACCTCGCTTCGGTAGACAAGGACGGATTCTATTCAATCAAGGGGCGCATAGGTTCCATGATCGTCGGCCCTTCTGGCGAGAATATCTATCCTGAGGATATAGAAAGTCTTATAAACAACGGCATATCAGGCGTGAACGAGTCCCTCGTGGTAAGCCAGAACGGCCAGCTCGTGGCTCTGGTCAAGTTCGATGACAGCGTCATCAACTGGAATCACGAGACAGAGGAGAAGTTCTACAAGATGATTGAGGAGAAGAAGAAAGAGATTCTGAGCTATGTGAACAAGAACGTGCGCAAGTCGAACAACATCAACGATGTCAGGATCGTGAAGGACTCTTTCACCAAGACCGCCACGATGAAGATCAAGCGCATGCTGTATTCCGATCCGAAACCGGGCGAGAAAAAGTCTGACGACAGACAGGATACCGGCAATCAGGCCGACGTACAGCAGAACTCTGGCAATCAGGACGGGCGATAATCCTCCGGCAACCGGCCGTTATCGCTATAAAGACAAGGGGCGGACTAATAAAGTGTCGGTCAAGCCCCTTGTTCTCATTTTTCTGTGCGGCCCTTCTCGACTTTGTCACCGGATTTTCAGATATTTTTACATTTGCTCTTAATGAATCGCTATGAGACTTTTGCTTTTCTGTTATTTTGTTTTATGTATTCTCGCCCCAAGGTGTCCGCAAGAAAGCAATTCCTGTGATTCTATTCGTCGCGTTCAAAATAATTCCAGATATTGTATTGAAAGCAACTCTGAGAAAATTGTCGTGTATTATAACGCAAAATATACCGATGTCAACAGTTATTTAAAAGATAATGTTCATATTTCAGATTCTCCTGCTCATAAGCAAAGGAATAAGGACATAGTTAATCGTTTTATAACTGAGTATAAGGTACAGGTTAAATCAATTACAGATTCCTATGGGATAAATGTGAAGAACGGCATCTTCGTAATTAACCCCAATGGTAAACTTGAAGCGGTTTCTTTCACTCTTGCACACGAGGATAATATGCTATCCCGAAGAAAAATACGCAGTATGTTTGACCAATTATATAATAATATAGAATTTTCTCTATGGGATGATGACCAGGCAAGAGAATGCATAACGGTTAGTCTTTATCGGGCAATACGGCGGTGAACCTGCTATTGAATTTTTAACGCTTGTTCGGGATATTATTCGTCATCCGTCCAATATTCGTATACCCTATAATAACGATAACGACAAATATACATTACACGAAAGTGCAAAGAAACATTCAAATCTATCTGAAATACATCTTGCCAATAGCGAGATGTCTGCATAGGAACAACCGGTTCTTGCCCGTTATGAATTTAAATTGATAACGAAAGTGACTTGCGCATAAGGCAAGATTTCACCAATGGAACCTACGGGGTGCTTTTTTTAAGACATAAAGACGGAAACCAGGAACCCGTCACGGATTATGTGGCTATCTGTTTCCTCTTTATTGGGGAAGACCAGATCCGCTTTCGCAATCTCTCCGGTATCAGATATAACCGTCAGGTTAAAGACAACCAGATCCTGGTCATACCTTACACAAAGTTTTTTGAGTTCGCTTAAACACCCGTTACTCTCCAAATCTGCCAGAACTCTTTGCCGGAGCATTCCAGGATCATAGGCGTCCGATACATAATCCGGCTTTTGACATTTCTCTATGTCTATAGACAATCTGTTGTCAGACAGGGAAATATGATGATTATTCCTTTCGATTGCCGGCTTTTCTTTTCGTATTGGACATGCCTGACCACCATATCCAGAAGAAAACAGAGTAATCAAGGACATTATCAAAATGTGCGATAATTTTCTCATAAAAGACTAATTAAGCATACTAAAAAGCCCAATATTAAATTCTGCTATACGTGATTATTCCGCCATTCATACGCCTTATAGATTTTTCTCTTGTTCCAGCTGTTTCATTTTGTATTTTCCACGCATGTCCCATTTCCCGAAATTGTATGACAGGCCAAGGAGGATGCACCGCCCTACGTTATTGTAATATGTATCCTCTATATAATCTGCAGACGAGACATGTATGAATGACTTGTTGCTTCCAAGGATATCATTGGCAGAAAGACTGATGCTGAAGGATTTAATCTCTTTTGCCATTCGGAAATTCAACAGGAATTCAGGCTTGTTAAAGTTTCCTTCAAATCCGTGATACCCATTGAAGTCAAAGCGGCCCTCTATTTCCCATCCTGTTTTGTTCTTCCAGAGCAATTCGGCAAAAGCATTGCCTCGCCAGTTGCTCACCTTTGTCGAATGCAAGCTGACATAGCTGGTTCTTGCGTTATCCACGGAGCCTCCGCATCGTATAGAATACGCCAGAATCTCGTATTTCAGTTCTGCCTTTAGCAGCCAATCCAGCTTCAAACTGCGGCTCTCCATAAAGCCGCTGCTTCCACTGTAGAATCTGTCGCCATTGCGGTCTCCGTAAAACCAGCTCATCATTGTATGATAATCAAAACTCTCCTTGTCAAGCCCCATCAGAGAACCTTTCGAAATGTAGTTCGAATTGCTGCTGGCCGTAATCCTCGGGGTAATAATCAGGTTGAGAGTCTTTGATTTGTTCAACGGTTGGACATAATTGATATTCAATCCCGCATTGTAATGAGGGCGGTGGGCATTGACCGGGATTGAATATCTTACGGACGCGTCGTCATACCAACTCGCTATGGTTCTATCCTTGAATGATATAGTACCATCTAATCTGACGTTAACAACCGCATTCCTCATTTTTTCTGAGCGAAGCCTTGCCTGAACGACTATATTCTGGCGGTAGCCGGATTTCAGATAGATATTTCCGACCGATATGTTGACAGGATTTGAGATATCAAGTACGGTATTGAAGTTCTGAGCACCTGAAGGGACCACACTGTTGCCGTTCGTGCTGATTAAGAATGAATTTTTTCCCATATCATTGACGCTGACCGAGGCTATCGGGCCGGCACTTATGCTCCATATATCGGTGCTGCTGCCGAGGACGTCCGGGATTGCGCTGTGACTGATTTTATTCTCGTAAACCCTGCCTCCGAATTCAACATTGACCAGTTTTTTGTCTTCCTTATTGATTCCGTAACGCAAAGTCAGGCTCTCAACAAGATTCAGTTCCCTGTCCCTTGAGTTTTTTGAATAATACTCATTTCGGCTTCGGTCGTCACCGTTTTGTGCGTCTTTCATCTCTTTTATGAAATTGAAACCTGCATCTGCATACGTACGAACCTGCCAGTGTCGGGTGAACTTCATTTCGTATAAAAATGAGCCGTCAAACTTTATGGCGTCAGCCCTGTCGTTGAACATAAGCCCGCGCTGATCTGCGACACCTTTCAGCCATGCCGTGGAAGACTCTACGCTTTCTCCACGACCACCGTCGTATGTGGCATTTCCTGTGAAAGATATCTGATGGATACCATCCTTGCCAAAAGAATAGCGTCCTCTCGTCCCAATTCCTACTCCAAAGTCATTTGACGCACCTGTCGTCACCGAACGGCTGCTATTGAGATTTTCAGTTAAATTATTTGTTGCGGAAGACTCCTCCCTGCCTATCTTGCGATTGCTATAGTTCAAGTCCAAGGTAGTTCGAATGCCTTCAGGAGAGAAAGTATTAAACGGATTTCCTAAGGAAAGATGAGCAGCGAGAGAATTATTTACATCATTATTATTCCGGTGACGTGTAGTTGTCAGATTTTCTCCAGAGGCAAGAAATGACGTGCGACTGGATTCCATGCTTTCATTATTGCGTTTGAAGTCGTATGAAGCAGAGCTGTGGGCCTCTTGTTCCGGAATCCTGGAGGTGTTATAGTTTATCCCGAATGTCGCCGTGTTCGACAATCCCGGGACCGCCCGTTCCAGTTGATTGATGTTTATATTATTACCGCCGCCAAGCAAAGTAGCCTGGTCATCGTCGCCATAATACGACGCATACAGCTTTGCACTGTATAACGTGCGGCTTCCGTCGCCGAACAGATCTGAATTCTTGTTTTTTACGGACGCACCTCCGCTGGCGGATGCCTGTCCGAACCATCCGTTGCGAAACTCGTCTTTCAGCCTTACGTCCATCCTCTTCCTTTTCCTTGACAGCCCGCTTCTGTCCCGGCCATCCTCATCAATGACATGTATTTTGTTCACGATGAAAGCGGGGAGGTTTTCAAGGGCCTTTGAGACGTCGCCCGAGAAAAAGGTTTTTCCTTCAACCGTTATTGTGGATACAGGTTCCCCATTTACTTTGACCAGGCCTTTTCCGACCTCTATCCCGGGCATCTTCTTCAGCAAATCACCGAGGCTGGAGTTGCTTGACGTCTGGAATGATGTTGCATTGTATATCAGCGTATCTCCTTTCGTGGTGACAAGGTCACCCATGGCCGTTATTGTGGCTCCTTCCAATTCTCTGATATCCTCTTCCAACCTTACGGAAACACTTGAAACCGTTTGCGTTTCCAACAAGACCTCCTTCTTGTACGGCTTGTATCCGAGCATCTGAACATTCAGTGCGTATTTTCCGGCCGGAACAGGAAACAACTGAGCCAGACCTTTCTTATCCGTAAATGCAAAGGCAACCGCCACCGTATCCTCCGGGGGCACGATATAGACGGTCGCCATTTGAACAGGCAAATCGTTTCCCCTCTCCGTCACCTTGACATTAAGCCCGGCCTGATTTACCTTGGCTGTCCCCTCTGTCTGAGCGAAAGAGACGTATACAATCATACACAAACAGAGTATAACTGTCAGAAAACGATACCTATGCATACCTTATTCAATTACGGAAATTCTCTTGCAAATATAAAAAACTTTCTCAAAGAGTAAAATTTTACATAGAGCCCCAACATGGTGCTGCATCAAAGGCCGCCATATACGCTATTCTCAGCTTGTTGAAGGTGTAGAACAAGAAGTGGAAAGTTTTTATTTTGCGGAAACAGAGTCGAATTCTTTGCGGGCGGCGTCCAGAGCGTCGTAGAATTCCTTGCCGAAAGCACGTACTACAGGACCTTTGAGAAATTCATAGACCCTTATGTTTTCCCTGCGTCCCTTGTCAAAAGCGCATTTGCAGATATTCCAGCGGTGAAGGTTGAGGGCTATCATTCCGGTGCGCAGGACTTTCGTGCGTATGGGATAGAGCGAGCATGATATAGGTTTCACGCCGCCTTTCATCTCGATGGCGCACATGCAGCCGTTTTCCGGGTGCATGTGGCAGAAAGCGCATTCTTCCGTCCCCGGCACAAGAGGGGTCACCGTGTCGCCGTCCCTGTCCACGACGCTGAATCCCTGCGCGGCCACTGCCTCCGCCGCCCTGTCGCTGAGCAGGGGCCTGAAATCATCATATGCGCCGCGTATCGCATCAGCCTCGCGGACTCCGGCGCCATCCTCCGTACAGCCTGCGGACGCTCCTTTGAAAATATCCATCGGCGCCCCGCTGTCACCCTCTATGCAGCATGCGCCGCGGCAGGTCCCGTAATCGCAGGCGAAACATTCGGTAATGATATCAGACGATACCAGTATGTCATTTATCTGAATCAGCGGCGGCAGCATAGAAATTCTGTATGGATTGTTCTGTAATTCCGTTTACAAGCAGCGGATAGCGCGAACCGAAGTTCTTGTTGTCCAGATACCTGTCCAGCGCGGTATTTATATAGTATCCGGCCGTATTCATGTAGCTGGCATGGGAATTTTTAGCCATGCCCTTGTAGGTTTCCAGCTTGCTTTTGGAAACCGGGGCCGAGGCCAGCTTTTTCAACACGTTTTTCAGACCGGCGGTTATTTCCTCATCGCTCATCTTGCCGAGGAATGTTCCGGCGCTGCCGGTATCATAGCGTCTGACTCCGTACAGCAGGCGGTAGTGATCCGCCGGTTCGTCGGCAAAGCCGGACCAGTCACGCGGATATACGGCGATGTTGCCGAATTCGCGGACGACGGCATCATGCAGGGCGCAGGCCGCGATGTCCGCCAGGGCCTTGTTGCCCCCGGTCCTGTCCAGAGGGAATGCCGAGTCATTCATGATGAAGCCGCGGTATTTCGTCCCGTCGTCGTAATCCTCATAATATTTCTTTCCGGACAGCCATCCCGATCCCGGACGGAATCCGGCTATGTATTTCGACAGCATCGAACTTATCTCCGCATCATCCCTGTCATCCGCGATCACCAGCAGCTTGTAGTTGTCGCTGCCGTATATGTCTTTGTTCGTCATCTGCGTGGACACAGCGCAGATGTAGCGCAGGAGCTGGTCCAGATTCTCTTTCATCACATTTCCCTCCAGCCTGACATCAGCCGGCGTGAGCTTCATGCGGATATCTATGCCGCATGCCTCGAGATAAGTCATCAGCACATCGTCGTCTATGCCGCTTATTGACATAAGCCTGTCATCCTCCGCTTTGTCGCGGTTGCCTTTCGAGGCGTATGAAAAGTAGCTTATTCCGTTGGCAGGCATTTTCTTGTGTATGACATTCACCTTGTTCGGGAAAGTCCATATTATGCCTCCCGTGATCGGCTCCGGTTTGTCCTTGGGAGCTTTCAGGGAGTATGACGGCAGATATTCGTCCAGCTTTTTGTTTATGGCCTCGCGCGTGTCCGGAGCCGGGAGCGCGGCGATGCTTCTGTCTTCATCGAAATTCTGCGCCAGGAGACGGCGCATATAATCGTTGAACAGTTCCGTCTGTTTTTCGTCCGGCATGTTTCTGTATGCGAACTTTATCTTGTCGGTCTCCTCTGCCAGGCTCGCATTGTACAGGAACGCGGACACGCATTTGTCCATAAGGAGGGTGTTGCCGACGGTCTGTACGCATGCCAGTTTTGTCCAGCGGTTATGATAGATGTCCCTCGCATAGGTGTATTCCACCATCTCCACGCCCCATGTGCGCAGGCGGGAGAGTTCCTCGGCGAGCACTTCCTTTACCGCTGATGTGTCCCTGTCTGTGCAGTGTACCGTGAGCGTGATGCTGTCGTCATAAGGGCTCTGCGCGCTGCTGACATGCCTGTAGCCGATCCATGCGTTCAGGCCTTTTTTCTTCAGCGCCGGTTCCAGCCTGCGCCTTACCACGCATCCAAGCTCCCCGGCCAGCTTGTCCGAGATCACGGGCAGGATGGTATTCATGTATTCCGCGGGAATCCGGGCTTCTTTCCATACGGTTTTTATTTCAGAGATTCCGCTGCCTGACGTTATGCTGAACGCCACGCCGGATTCCGGGGCGTTCCATTTGTACAGCAGCTGCGGAACCGCTCCCTCCTTGCGGGGGGTAATCATGCTCAGCAGCCCCATTTTTGCGAGCATGACCTTGTTGTCGAAATCTCCGGCTATCACGATCGCCTGGGCGTCACTGACACCGCCGTGCTCGGACTGGAGTTTCGCCAGATCGAATATCGCGAGCAGCGTGCTGTCCAGCACGCTTTCCGGCAGAGCCGATGATATGTTGCGGAAATCATAGCGGATCGAGCCTCTGGCGAATGTGAAATATCCATGCTCCGACGGAGCTATGCCGTTCCTTGCAAGGAAGTCTCTGAACGGGGAGGACAGGGACTTTACGTTGAAAAAGCATTCCGCCGCGATCATGTCCAGCCTGTCTTCGCTGATGCCGGAATCCATTTTCTGTACAAGGGATATGTCTATAAGGCCTTTTCTTGTGGGATTGTTCGCGAAATAGTAGTTCAGGCCGTTCGCGAGACGTCCGACACTGTATGCCTTGCTGGGTTTGAGTTCCGGCAGCTGAGAAGCGTTTTCCTGCGCCATGCAGGTGAAAACGGGGAGGATTGACAGTATAAATGTGATAAATATGGGTTTGATTCTCATTCTGCGGCGTTTTCTTTGTGCAAATTTACAAAATTTATGCTACTTTTGTTTTTCGTTTTTGAAAGTTAAATCAAACAAAATACAAAAACATGAAGAAAATTATCGCTATTGTTTTCGCGGCCCTTGTATCGGTATCGGCAGTATATGCCCAGGATATGAAGAAAGCGACTGAACTTGCAAAGGAAGGCAACGAGGCACTTGTAGGCAATGACTACAATCTTGCAATCGAGAAATTCAAGGAAGCTGCCGCAGAGGCGGCACAGAGCACCGAGGAAGGCGCAGAGGAGCTTATCGCGACCTGCAGGAAAGGCCATGCTATCGCCCAGAACGCCTATGCGCAGGCTCTTTACAAGGAAGGCAAGTTCGAAGAGGCTATCGAGCAGACCGTTGAGACTATAAAGGTAGCGGAGGAAAACGGCGAGGACGAGATAAAGGAGAAGGCCGTATTTTTCAAGCACCAGCTGCATCAGACTCTTGCTAACGCGAAACTGAAAGCCGCTTCGGCTGAGAAAGACGCCGCTGCCAAGGCTGCTGCCTACAAAGCGGCCCTTGTACAGATTGAAGAGGTGCTTGCCGGTGATCCGGATTCGGGTTCTGCGTACCTCCAGAAAGGTCAGGTGCTCGGCGTACTCGGCCAGAAAGACGCCGCTATCGAGGCTTATGCAAAGGCTGCCGCCCTGGGTCAGGAGAAGCAGGCCAACAAACAGCTTGCGACCATCTATCTCAAGGATGCCCAGGCTCTCAACAAGGCGCAGAAGTATACCGATGCCGTGAATGCCGCGCTTAAATCTGCGGAATACAACCCTTCTGCAAACGCGTATAAGATCGCAGGCATCGCATCCCAGAAAGCCGGCGATCTCCAGGCTGCCGCAGACTATCTCCAGAAATATCTGGATATCAATCCTAACGCTTCCGATGCCGCTCAGATGAAGGCCGCTATCGAGGCATTCAAGGCACAGCTTAAGAAATAATGACGCCGCTGGAACTGCTTGCTCCGGCGCGCAACGCTGACATCGGCATCGCTGCTATACGCTGCGGTGCCGATGCGGTGTATATCGGAGGCCCTGCATTCGGAGCACGTGCGGCGGCAGGCAATTCCGTGGAGGACATAAGGCGTCTGTGCGATTATGCTTCTTCGTACGGAGTTCGCATATTCGTGACGGTCAATACCCTTTGCCGCGACGACCGGGAAAGGCTGGAGCTCGCCGGACTGATGCTCGGGCTCAAGGATTCCGGTGTAAGCGCGTTTATAATGCAGGACACGTCGCTTCTTCCGCTGCTGCGCCGGTATGGAGAATGGAAGGAGGAATTCCATGCCAGCACGCAGTGTGCCATACGGACGCCGGAAAGGGCGCGTTTTCTTGCATCCCTCGGCTTCCAGCGCCTCATCCTGGAGAGGGAGCTGTCCATTGAGATGATACGCAGTATACATGAAGCCGTGCCGGGCACGGATCTCGAGTTTTTCGTGCATGGCGCCCTGTGCGTATGCTACAGCGGAGACTGCTATCTGTCGGAGGCGCTTACGGGACGCAGCGCGAATCGCGGCGAGTGCGCGCAGCCATGCCGCAACAATTTCGACCTCGTTGACGCCTCTGGACGCGTGCTCTGCGCTTCAAAGCCCTTGATGTCGCTGAAAGACTATTGTCTCATAGACCGTCTGGAAGATCTCGCCCAGGCGGGAGTGGTCTCATTCAAGATCGAGGGCCGTCTTAAAAACGAATCTTATGTCAAGAATGTCGTAAGGGCATATTCAATGCGGCTTGACGGTATCGTGGAGCGTAGTCCGGACTTGTACTGCCGCAGCTCTTACGGCCGCGTGGAAGGAGGCTTCCGCCCGGATCTGCGCAAGACCTTCAACCGCGGATATACGGAACTGTATGCCGACGGCCGCCGCGGATGCTGGCATACGGAGGATGCCGCCAAGCATATGGGTGAACCGGCCGGCTTCGTATCCGCCGTGGGCGGGCAAAGATATATAGATGTCACCCTTCCTGACAATGTCGTCCTGAACAACGGGGACGGCCTGTGCACCGTACGGCCTGACGGCGGTGTGGACGGTTTCAGGGCCGACAAGGTCGAGGGCAGGAGGGTGTACTGCAAGGTGCCTTCATCGCTGCGGAAGAATGCCCGCCTCTGGAGGAACCGTGATGCCGCGTTTGAAAAACAGCTGGAAAACACTCCGGACAGAACGCTTGACGTGGGATTTTCACTTGTGTTCAGCCCCGGGAAGCTGCGTCTCGATGCGGTACGCGAGGACGGATCTGTCCTTTCAGGCGAATACAGCATGGAAGGCTTCGACACGGCATCCGGCCGCCTGCGCATGGAAAACGTTATCCGTACCCAGCTGTCGAAAAGCGCAGGCGGCTGCCGTTTCAGCGTGTCGTCTCTCGAATGCGCCGGCGAAATGCCTCTTCTGAGCGCTGCATACCTTAATAATATAAGAAGGGAGTTCGCGGAAAGGTTCAAGGCCCTTGCGGTGCTTCCCCGCAAGGCTGGCGGCAGGACGGCATCCGCAGTGCCGCATGAGGTCCCTGAACGGTCCTTGCTGGAGCATCCGCGCCGGAAGGGCGAGCTGATGCGGACAAAATACTGCATAAAACACCGGATGGGGATGTGCGGCAGTCCGGACAGGCTCTTTCTGCGCAACAACGGGAAGACGATTCCTCTGATTTTTGACTGCCATGACTGTGAAATGGTGCTCGGCTCTGACATACGAGGGTGAATCACAGTGTTTTTTCTGTTGAAAAACTGTTCATAACTATTTGTAAATCCGAAAATAGTCCGTATATTTGCGGTCCGCATTTTGGAATGCGGAGTATTAAGTAAATTATTCAACTAATTAATTAAACCAATGCCTGGATTAATTGGAAAGAAAGTCGGAATGACTTCCGTATTCAGTGCCGACGGAAAAAATATTCCGTGCACTGTAATTGAGGCTGGTCCGTGTGTTGTTACGCAGATTCGTACAGTAGAAAAAGATGGTTATGCCGCTGTACAGCTTGCCTATGACGAGAAAAAAGAAGCACGTGCCAACAAGGCCGAACTCGGCCACTTCAAAAAGGCAGGAACCACACCTAAGTACAAACTGGCCGAGTTTGCGGCTGATTTTGCTCAGGAGCTTAAATTAGGCGACACTTTGAGCGTGGCTGACGTTTTCTCAGCAACTCCGTTCATCGATGTTGTCGGTACTTCTAAAGGTAAAGGTTTTCAGGGCGTGGTGAAACGTCACCACTTCGCTGGTGTAGGCGGCACTACCCATGGTCAGCACAACCGTCTCCGTCACCCGGGTTCACTCGGCGCATGTTCATGGCCTTCACGTGTATTCCCAGGAATGCGTATGGCCGGCCAGATGGGCAACCAGCGCGTTAAGGTATTTAACCTTGAGGTCATCAAAGTAATGCCTGAAAACAATCTTCTTGTTGTAAAGGGTTCCGTTCCAGGAGCCAAGGGATCATACTTATTGCTGGAGGACTAATGCTATGAAACTTCCTGTATTGAAAATTGACGGTACTCCTTCAGGTAAAGAGATTACCCTTGACAAAGCCATTTTCGGCATCGAGCCTAACGATCACGCTATCTATCTTGACGTAAAGCAGTATCTTGCAAACCAGCGTCAGGGCACGCACGCTACAAAAGAGCGTTGGGCGATTAATCACAGTACAAAGAAAATCGGTCGTCAGAAAGGCGGTGGCGGAGCACGTCACGGTGCTACCAAATCCAATATCTGGGTAGGCGGCGCGCGTACTTTCGGCCCTCAGCCACGCAGCTACTCGTTCAAGCTGAACAAGAAGCTCAAACAGCTCGCACGTCTTTCAGCCCTTTCATACAAGGCTCAGGCGGATGCCGTGGTTCTTGTAGAGCAGTTCGAGATGGCGGCTCCTAAGACAAAAGAGTTCGCGGCTATCCTCAGCAACATCAAGGCCGGAGACCGCAAGATCCTCTTCGTCCTTCCTCAGAACTCGGACAACATCTTCCTTTCATCACGCAACCTTCCTAATGTTAATGTAATCACGGTTGACGAGATCAACACTTACGTTATCATGAACGCTAATTCAGTTGTCCTGACTGATGGTGTACAGGAAATCCTTGCTTCACGTCTTAAATAAGGAGAAAAAGAAATGGAAATTCTGATTAAGCCAATAGTAACAGAGAAACTGACAGCTCAGGGCGAAAAGTTGAGCAACAAGGTTTATGGTTTCGTTGTGAACCGCAACGCGAACAAACTTGAGATTAAAGCGGCTGTAGAGGCCAAATACGGCGTGACTGTAGCTGACGTGAACACCGTGAACTATCACGGCAAGAAGAAATCACGCTACACAAAGGCAGGCATTCTCTCAGGCCGCATGAATCACTTCAAGAAGGCATTCGTAACTCTTGAGGGTGATGATACAATTGACTTCTATGCAAACATCTAAAAGGTAAACGACAATGGCAGTAAGAAAATTCAAACCAACGACCCCGGGTCAGAGGAACAAGGTAATCAGTGCTTTTGACGAAATTACCTGCAAGACTCCTGAGAAGAGCCTGCTCGAGCCTATCCGCAAGAGCGGCGGACGTAACAACCAGGGTAAGATGACCATGCGCTACATCGGCGGCGGTCATAAGAGAATGTACCGTATCATCGACTTCTTCCGCACTAAAGACCACATTGAGGCGGAGGTAATGACCATCGAGTACGATCCAAACCGCAGCGCACGTATCGCGCTCGTGAAATATGAGGACGGAGAAAAGAAATACATCATCGCTCCGAACGGTCTGAAAGTAGGTCAGAAGATCGTTTCAGGCGCAGGTGTGGCTCCTGAGGTGGGCAACACTCTTCCTCTTGCTGAAATTCCGCTTGGTACACTCATCCACAATATCGAGCTTCGTCCGGGCCAGGGTGCCGCAATGGCACGTTCCGCCGGTACTTACGCTCAGCTTGCCGCACGCGAGGGCAATCACGCTATCCTGCGTCTGCCTTCAGGCGAGACCCGCATGGTGCTTGTAAGCTGCCGTGCTACCGTGGGTGTCGTATCAAACCTTGATCACAACCTCGAATCACACGGCAAGGCAGGCCGCGTACGCCATCTGGGCCGCCGTCCTCGCAACCGTGGTGTTGTAATGAACCCGGTAGATCACCCGATGGGTGGTGGTGAAGGCCGTGCTTCCGGTGGACATCCACGTTCACGCAAGGGCCTGCCAGCTAAAGGCTACAAGACTCGTAACCCTAAGGCTACCTCAAACAAGTTCATTATTGAAAGAAAGAAAAAATAACGGAATAATAAGCTAGATTATGAGTCGTTCTTTAAGAAAAGGTCCTTATATCCAGGAAGCCCTGGAGAAAAGAGTTCTTGCTATGAATGAAGGCAGCAAGAAGAAAGAGGTGATCAAGACCTGGTCCCGCGCCAGCATGATCTCTCCTGATTTCGTCGGCCACACAATCGCAGTTCATAACGGCAATAAATTTATTCCTGTTTATGTAACTGAGAACATGGTTGGTCACAAGCTCGGTGAGTTCGCACCTACACGTACATTCAAAGGTCATTCGGGCAATCGTAAATAATTTAAAAAAGTAAAGTAATTATGGGAGCTCGTAAACATTTGATGGCCGAAAAATACAAAGAGGCTAAAAAGCAGACAGCTATCGCTAAACTCAACGATGTACCTACATCTCCACGTAAAATGCGTCTGGTGGCTGACACCATCCGCGGTGTGGAAGTAAACCGTGCGCTCGATCTTTTGAAATACTCGAAGAAAGAGGCATCTAACCGTCTGGAAGTTCTCCTTAAGAGCGCTATCGCCAACTGGGAGGCAAAGAATCCGGACAATACCAAAGATTTGGATAACGGCAACGTGATCGTAAAGACCATCATGGTAGGCCCAGGCCGCACATTGAAGCGTATCCGTCCTTGCCCTCAGGGCCGTGCCGGACGTATCCGCAAGCGTTCAAACCACGTTACTGTCATTCTTGATACAAAAACCCCTAAAACAGTGGAGGCTTAATAACTATGGGACAGAAAACCAATCCAATTTCTAACCGTATCGGCATCACCCGTGGTTGGGAGTCCAGCTGGGTAGGCGGCAACTATGCCGAGAAAATCGCAGAGGATTACAAGATCCGCGAGTATCTCAGTGTCCGTCTGGCAAAGGCAAGCATCTCTAAAATCGTAATCGAGCGTACTCTCAAGCTCATCACAGTCACTATCCAGGCTGCACGTCCGGGCGTTATCATCGGCAAAGGCGGCCAGGAGGTAGAGAACCTGAAGAATGAGCTCAAGAAAGTAACCAAGAAAGATGTTCAGATCAACATCTACGAGGTTAAGAGACCTGAGACAGACGCACGTATCGTGGCAGAGAGCATCGCCCGTCAGATCGAGGGCCGTGTTTCATACCGCCGTGCGATCAAGATGGCTATCGCTACCGCAATGCGTGTAGGCGCAGAAGGTATCAAGGTGCAGATCGCAGGCCGTGTGGGCGGCGCCGAGATGGCACGTACAGAGATGATCAAAGAGGGACGTACTCCTCTTCATACTTTCCGTGCCGATATCGACTACGCTCTCGCAGAGGCACACACCAAAGTCGGCGTGCTCGGTATCAAGGTATGGATCTGCAACGGCGAGGTATACGGCAAGAAAGACCTCTCTCCTAACGCAGGTCTCGCTGCTCAGAAGCAGGCTTCCAACAACGAGCGTCGCGGCGGTGAGCGCCGTGGACGTCGTGACGGCGGCCGTCGTGAGCGTCGCGACAACAAGTAAGATCATCTTGCTTGGACAAAAAGAAGCCGACCTGCATGGCCGGCTTCTTTTTATATGAAATTCTTTGTTATCTTTGCAGTAAATCAAGATATTGAAAATGAAAAAGATTATCATCATCCTCTCTTTCGCTGCGGCATGCCTGTGCTCGTGCAGCGAGACCGATTATCAGAAAGAGGCCGAGACCAGAATCCAGGCGTTCAACCAGGAATGCATGTCCATCTTCGAGAATGCCGCACTTTCGGACGAAGAGAAAGAAGACAGCATAGAAGAGATATACAACGCCGTTACCGAAGAACTGGCGGAACTTGCCGAAGCCGCGCTCAAGAAACACAATGACGATTCTGTCGCGGTGTACATGGTAGGCCTTATCGCCCAGCTTGACGTGACGGATGCCGAGGGCATACTCGGCTATATCGGAAAGCTCGGTCCGAACGCGCAGGCGGATCCTATGATCCAGAAAATGAAAAAATCTTACGAGAAGAAATCCGCTACAGCTCCGGGCACCGCATTCATCGACTTCGAGGTAAGGCAGCCTGACGGCAAAGTGGCGAAGCTCTCGGATTATGCCGGCAAAGGACAGTATTGTCTCGTGGACTTCTGGGCATCGTGGTGCGGCCCTTGCAAACGTGAGATCCCGAATCTGAAGAAGGTGTATGAGAAATACGGGAAAAAAGGTCTCCGCATGGTGTCCGTGGCCGTCTGGGACAAGCCTGAGGCTTCACTGGATACGGCAAAGGCTTACGGCATAGTGTGGGATCAGATCGTGGATGCGCAGCATGTTCCTACCGATCTTTACGGCATAGAGGGCATCCCTCATATTCTTCTTATAGGCCCTGACGGCACTATCCTCAAGCGTGACCTGCGCGGCGAGGGTATCAGGGAGGAACTGGAGAAATATTTCTGACGGCATTGACCCTACGTGAAAAAATAGCGCTTTTTCCGCATTCCCCCGGTGTCTATCGTTATTACGATGCCGGGGGCAATGTCATATATGTCGGCAAAGCCAAGGACCTTCACAAAAGGGTGGCTCAGTATTTCGTGCCGGCCGGACGTCTCACGCGCAAGACAGCCCTGATGGTAAGCAAGATCGCGGACGCGCAGTATTCCGTGGTGGACAGCGAGGCCGACGCCCTGCTTCTTGAAAACAACCTTATAAAGCAGTACAAGCCGCGCTACAACATACTTCTCAAGGACAGCAAGACCTATCCGTGGATATGCATATCGGATGACGATTTCCCTAAAGTGTTCCTTACACGCCGCGTGGACAGGAAATCGGGAAGCTATTACGGCCCGTACAGCAACGTGATGCATGCACGCGCGCTTCTGGAGCTTTTCGGCAGCCTTTATCCCCTGCGCAGCTGCAAGCTCAACATAACTTCGGATGCGGTGCTCAGGCGCAGGTTCCGTCCGTGTCTGGACTTTCATATCGGCAAATGCAACGGTCCATGTATCGGAGCCGTGAGCATGAAGGAGTACAACGCCAATATAGACGAGATCAGGGTTCTCCTGAAAGGCGGGAAAAACCGCATATTGGCCAAGTATAGGAAACTGATGGAGACGGCAGCGGAGAATCTGGAGTTCGAGCAGGCGCAGCTCTACAAGGAACGCATGCAGGGCATTTCCAGCCATTATTCCAAGAGCGTCATCACAGCCGTTTCCGATATGGATGCGGATGTGTTCACCCTTGTCCAGGACGGCTCGGACGCATACGGCAATTTCCTGCGTCTGAGGGAGGGAAGTATCATCCAGTCGCTGAATCTCGGCTTCAAGCTGGGCATCGAGGAGCCTCAGGAGTCGGTGCTGTCCAGCTTCATAGAGGAAATACACCAGAAATTCGGCGAGCTGAGCAGGGAGATCATAGTGCCGTTTCTGCCGGATACGCAGCTGGAAGGGGTCACTTTCACCATTCCGGCGCGCGGCGACAAGCTGGCGTTGCTGGAACTGAGCGCGAGGAATTCACGTGAGATGCGCTTCAATGCCATGAAGCAGAAAGAGCTGTGCGATCCGGACAGCTTTAACATGAAGGTGATGGAGGAACTGCGCGATGCCCTCGGAATGAAAGAACTGCCGGCCCATATCGAATGCTTCGACAATTCGAATATCCAGGGCACAAACCCAGTCGCCAGCTGCGTCGTGTTCAGGGACGGAAAACCGTCCAAGAGCGACTACCGCCATTTCAAGATAAAGACGGTGGTGGGAGCGAACGACTACGCCTCGATGAAAGAGGTCGTGAACAGACGCTACTCGCGCATGCTGGAGGAAAATCCCGATGACCTGCCTCAGCTTGTCGTTATAGACGGCGGCAAGGGACAGCTGGGATTCGCGTACGAGGCTCTTTCGGAGCTCGGCATAACGGACAGGCTGACGGTCGTCGGACTCGCGAAGCGCTTAGAGGAGGTGATACGCATAGGCGACCCTTATCCGCTGTTTCTGGACCGCAATTCCCAGGCCCTGAAACTGCTGCAGCGCGTCAGGGATGAGGCCCACCGCTTCGGCATCACCCATCACCGCAACCTCCGCAGCAAGGCCCAGATAGATTCCGCCCTCCGCCATATCAAGGGAGTCGGCGTGAAGATGGAGGAGCGGCTGCTGCTGCATTTCGGCTCTGTGGCCCGCATAGCGGCGGCGCCTGAGGAGGAGATCGCCTCTGTCGCGGGAGCCGGGCTGGCTGCGAGAATAAAGCAGGAGCTCGGACAAAACTGACTCCGGAATCACGATAATGAAGTTTAATTGCATATTTTACCGGTTCTGAACAATGAAAAAGAAAACAGGGATTTTCACACCTTTCGCGATAGTGATGATATCGCTGATCGTGGCCTGTACGGCTGCAGAACTTGTCATATCGGACGAGTGGCCGCTTACATTGATACGCATAACGGGCATAATGGCCGCCGTTCTGGGCGTCACCAACTGCGTGCTTTCTTCCAACGGCAATATATGGAACTATATTTTCGGCCTGCCTGCGGTGGTGTGTCAGGGTATAGTCTCCCTTAGCGAAGGAAACATAGGCATAGGCTGGATGGCACTCCTGTTTCTTGTGCCGATGCAGATCCTCGGCTTCGCGATGTGGATGCGCCACGGCGCCTCGCTTTCTCCGGACGGAGAGCAGTCGCAGGTAAAGGGACGGCGTCTGAATGCGTGGCAGCGCGTATGCGTCATCCTGCTGATCGCCGCCGTGACCTCCGTTCTCGCCCTTGTGCTGCGCCATTACGGTACGAATTCCCCGTGGCTCGACGCCGCTGCAGTCGTGATGCAGGTTGTCGCCCAGTTCCTGATGACTTTCGCGTTCATGGAGCAGTGGGTTGTATGGATTATCGTGAACGCCACGTATCTGTGCCTGTGGATTCATACGGCAATGATCGATACCAGCTCGAATGCCTTCGTAATGATAGCAATGTGGGCATGCTATTTTATCATTTCGATCCATGGCCTGCGCGTGTGGCTGAAGATCAGCAGATAGGGCCTACTTGCATAATAAAATAAAAGTTGTTATATTTGCAGCCTTGATTGATATTTATTAACAATTTATAAAACCTAAAATTATGGCAACAGTTGCAGAAAAAGTAAAAGCTATCATCGTTGACAAGCTGGGCGTTGCTCCGGAGGCAGTTACCGAGACAGCTTCTTTCAACAACGACCTTGGCGCTGATTCACTGGATACAGTGGAGCTTATCATGGAGTTTGAGAAAGCGTTCGATATCACTATTCCTGATGAGGATGCAAGTGAGAAGATCACCAATGTAGGTGACGTTATCAAATATATCGAGGAGAAAGTGGGTGAGTAATCATCTTCGTCCTGATAGAAAAGAACAGACCGGCTGGGTTCCCAGCCGGTCTGTTCTTTTTGCATCCCGCCGTGCGGATTTCCACGTATCGCACGGACTTGTCCTGACGCATCAGTCCCTGTTCTTGGTGAACGAATATGTGATCTGAAGTTTCGGAACGTCTCTTGATGCCTTAGGGCCGTTCAGCCTGCAGTTGTAGTAACGGTCGGTGTCCAGCATGGATACGCTGCTGGTCTTGTCGCTGTCCTGGTTGCTGTACAGGGCCTGCATCATATAATAGTTGTAATAATTGCCGTAACCGTAGCTGTTGTAGCCATATCCGTATCCTCCGTAACCGTATCCGCCATAGCCGCCCATCATCTGGTTGTAGTAGTTCAGGTAGGCCATCTGCGCATAATAGTCATCGGTGCTGCTCGAACTGCTTGACTTCGTGGTATAGGTCTCGTTGGACAGGATGAGGAACCAGATATCAGCCTTTTCCAGATCTTCCGCGTCTTTTGCGCTGATGATCTCATACATGTGGTGGGTGATGTCCGGGTGGAAACTCATGATGTCGCTGTCGATGTCGCCCTGGTTCTCATCGCTTACGGAAGCATCTGTAAGTCCTACGTAATTGAAGCCTTTGCCCTCCTTGTTCCTGATCTTGAGGGTAGGGTTCAGGGTCTGCGGATAGAACCTCCAGTCCTTGTAATTGTCAGGCCTGCTGAACGGCATCCTTATCGTGGCCTTGTTGAAGATGATGTTCTTCACGATCTCCTCCTCGCTCATGCCGGCCATCTCATCTTCCTGCATGAGGGCCTTCATGATGGCTTTTTTCAGATATTCCGCGCGTATCATAGGCTTGATGCCCGTTCCTCCCTCGACAAGTATCGATTCTCCGGCTTTCCCTACAGGGGCCTTCCCGTCAGCATATACATGCTCGCATGCGTTGAACGCGTAGCATGTGGCGGTAGGCTCATAGGAGCTGGCCCCGAGCATGAAGATGACGCTTGTGTCCACCTGTGTCATCACTCCGTCCTTTTCGTAGCCCGCGGTATATTTCAGCTCCGCAAAGCAGTCGCTGATAAGGTATGTGCTGCTGTCGTAGTCAAGCGCGACCTTGAACATGTTCACACGGCCTCCGGTACCCATGGGATCGTCCGTGCAGATGTACAGGCCAGGGTGCTTCATCGTGTATGTGGACACGGAGTCCGAAACCTCGATGCCGCCCTCTCCCATATATGATCTTGCGAACCTTTCGTTGAGATATATGGTGACGTTTTCCTCTCCTCCGTACATTGGGGTGCCGAGCGATACCGTCTCTTTGCCGCTGAACATGGCGTTCGTGATATCGTCCGTGTTCCTGAACTTTTCGTTGAACTTAACCTTGCCGAGCTCGTCCGGGCCGTAGATGTCGGCAAGACTGTATACCCTCAGGTTCTGCAGGATATGGCGCTGGTCCTCGTTCTCCATATTCAGGGTGTCTTTCGAGGTGCACAGCACGAAATCCTTGAATTTCGGATCCTTTCCCCAGTTCAGGGTATCCTTCATCGGAACGAGTGTGATGGCGCTGCCGTGGCGTATCAGGTTGCCGCCGGCGTCCCGTATCGCTCCGATGCTGCTGCGGATCATGCTGAGACCCGTTATGTTGTCCAGCGTGCGCAGCTCGATGCTGTCGACAGATATCTCTATGACCTTGGTTATGAACTTCTCGTTGTCCGGAATTACGTTGTTTCCGAGGGTAAAGTCCGTTTTAACGCAAGAAGCCGCACCTGAAATCAGGGTGCAGCCTGCAAGTATGCTGAATATTGAATGGCGTATATCCATCAGATTTTTTCGTAAAATGATTTGTAGCTGTCTACATAACTGCCGTCTGCGATCGCCTTCGCGTCAAACTCCATTGTCGGCACACGGTTACGGGCATATTCCATGAGCTCCTCAGGTACCCCGTCCGCTCCGGCAATCACACCGTCGCTGTAGTCGATGGCAAGTTTAGCAAGATTGATGCCAGTAGGCTCTTTCAGAATCTCGACATCCGCATGATCCACTCCCTGGAACCTTACGGTCTCGGCGAAATTTCCGGCGAAATTCTCTGCCGGAGTGTCGTCGAGCAGGGACAGTACCACCTTGATGTCGGAGAAGATAGGGTCGTCCTTATAGCACTTCTTCAGATAGATCGGCAGGATATGCGAGATCCATCCGTTGCAGTGGATTATGTCCGGCGACCAGCGCAGCTTCTTCACGGTCTCGAGCACTCCGCGGGCGAAGAATACCGCGCGCTCCCCGTTGTCCTTGAAGAACTTGCCCGAAGCGTCGGTATAAAGGGCCTTGCGGCGGAAGAAGTCGTCATTGTCTATGAAGTACACCTGCATGCGGGCGGACGGAAGGGAAGCCACCTTGATGATGAGCGGGCGGTCCACATCGTCGATCACGATGTTCATGCCGCTGAGGCGTATCACCTCGTGCAGCTGGTTCTTTCGTTCGTTGATCAGGCCGTAGCGCGGCATGAAAGAGCGGATCTCTACTTTTTTCTCCTGAATTTTCTGTGAAAGATTCAGGATGCGGGCGGCGATTTCGGTCTCCTTGAGATAAGGAGTCATCTCTGAATTTACGAACAATACTCTTTTGACGGAACCTTCCATATAGAATAGACAAATTTCTCTTACAAATATACGAATTTTTTTTGAATATTTCTGTATATTTGGGGGTTGAAACCTTGTGTAATGGCAGCTGCAGAGAATAAAATCATGAAAAAGCGTCTGATGAGCGCGTATCTGTCATCGGTACTCAGCATATCCCTGGTCCTTCTTCTTGTCGGAGTCGCTTCCCTGCTTCTCGTGAATGCGGGCAATGTGGCGGATTATTTCAAGGAGCACATGCAGGTGTCGGTCATTTTCCGTCCTGAGGTGACCGAAGCCGAGGCTGCCGGTTTTCAGAAGAAACTGGATGCTGAAGAGTATATAAGAGAAACGGAATTCATATCCAGGGAGCAGGGAGTAAGGGAGATGGAAGAGCTGCTGGGAACGGATTTCCTGACGGTTTTCGAGACTTCTCCGATACCTGTCTCCGTCAATCTTTCGATGCGTGCCGATTATGTCACTCCGGCGCAGCTGGATTCTCTGCTGGACGTGATAGCCTCCTCGGAAATGGTGGAGGACGTGGTGTGGCAGCGCTCTCTGATCGAGGCCCTGAACGCGAACCTGAACAGGATCTCGCTGGTCCTTTCCGTGTTCATCGCGTTCCTGCTTTTCATCTCGGTCGTGCTCATAAACAATACCGTGCGCCTCAACCTGTTTGACAAAAGGTTCAGCATCCACACTATGCGTCTTGTCGGGGCCACCAAGGCTTTCATCCGCCGTCCGTTCCTGTGCGAGGCAGCGTTCCAGGGCATCATATCCGCGTTGCTGTCCATCATAATGCTGCTTGCCGCCCTGATAGTCGTGAAAAACGAGTTCGCGCAGATGTTCGAGGTGTTCCGTCTCGGGCAGTTGCTCATGGTTATGGGAATCGTCGTGGCTTCCGGCCTGATTCTGTGCGTGGGGACGAGTTACGCAGTGGTGGGATATATCGTGAACCTCAAAAAAGAAGAATTGTATTATTAGTATGGCAAACGAGAATTTTGCAATGACGGCCAAGGGCATAAGACTGATGCTCGCCGGGCTCGTCGTGATCGTGTCTGGATTCATCCTGCTCGCAGGAGGAGGGGTGAAGGATCCGGCCGTCTTCAATTATGACATGTTTGATTTCCGGCGTCTCGTGGCGGCTCCCGTCGTTATGCTGTGCGGCATCATCATAGTGATCGCGGCGATTATGCGCCGCCCTGACAAGGAGGAGAAATAGTATGGAGTGGTTTGAAGGAATAATACTCGGCCTGGTCCAGGGACTTACGGAGTTTCTGCCTGTGTCGAGCAGCGGCCACCTCATGATCGCCCGCGAGATTCTTGGCATAGAACTGCCTGATGACAAGGCTTTCCTTTCTTTCGAGATCATAGTGCATGCGGCGACGGTCCTCGCTACGATTGTAGTGTTCCGCACCCGTATATGGGATCTTCTGAAAGGGCTTTTCAGGTTCAGATACAACGACCAGACGGACTATATCCTGAAAATCGGCGTATCCATGATACCGATCTTCATCGTGGGCATGTTTTTCAAGGACTATGTCACGGCGCTGTTCGACGGCCTTTTTGTGGTCGGGTGCGCCCTGCTTGTGACGGCTGTGCTCCTGTACCTTTCGGACGTCCTCTCTGCCGGAAAAGCGGCAGTGCAGGCCGGTGAGGGTGAGATTCAGTCAGCGCAGCGCAACGGAATAAGCTACTGGCAGGCGTTCGTGGTGGGGCTTGCGCAGTCTGTCGCCGTCATTCCGGGCCTTAGCCGCAGCGGCAGCACTATCGCCACCGGCCTTCTCTGCGGAGTGCGACGTGACGCGATGGCGCAGTTCTCGTTCCTCATGGTGCTTGTGCCTATCCTGGGCGAGGCGTTTCTGGACCTTCTGAAAGGCGGCTTCGCGGATTCGGCGCTGTCAATAGGAGCGATGCCCCTTTTGGGTGGATTCGTGGCGGCGTTCCTTTCCGGACTTTTCGCATGCAGGGTGATGATAGCCCTCGTGAAGAAGGCTTCTCTCAAATGGTTCGCGCTGTATTGCGCCGCGGCAGGCGTTTTCGTGCTGATTTTCTCATAACCCGTTCATTAGCCTATGGCCCGTACCAAGACCTACTTCGTGTCCGATGTCCATCTCGGTCTGAACGCTTTCGGACCTCAGGACAGGGAGCGCCGTTTCGTTGAGTTCCTGCACGGCATAAACGGTCCTGATACCGACGCCCTGTATCTTCTGGGCGACATCTGGGATTTCTGGTACGAATGGAAAGAAGTGGTGCCCAAAGGCTTCGTGCGCGTATTCGCTGCGCTCACGGAACTTATGGATTCCGGGGTAAAGGTGTATTTCTTCCCGGGAAACCATGATATATGGACATACTCCTATTTTGAGGAGCTGGGCATGATAAAGCTTTCGCAGCCGGCATTTGTGGAAGTGGCAGGGAAAAAGCTCTGCCTGGGACACGGCGACGGCTTCGATAAAAAGGATTACGGTTTCAGGATTCTTAACGGCTTGTTCCGCTGCCGTCTCATACAGGTGCTGTTCAGCGCGCTCGTCCACCCTACGCTCGCCATGAAGATCGGATATATGTGGAGCAAGGGCAGCCGTCTTGCACATGGCGAGAAATATGAATGGAGAGGGGATGACGAGGCGATTGTGAAATATTGCAGGTCAGTGCTCGGGACCCGCCATGTGGACCTGTTTATTTTCGGCCATTATCATGTGGGCGTGCGTCAGAAACTTTCCGCTTGTTCGGAGCTTGTGATGCTTGATTCGTGGATCGGGTCGGATCCGGCTTTCTGTATTGAGGAGGAAGCTCGATCATAGGCGGGTATTTCCAGAAAATTTCGAAATAGGTCTGTTCGAAGGTGCCTTGTTCCCACTGCTGCACGAGATCTTCTATCGCCCTGTCTTCTTCGTCAGGGTCGTAGCGCCGTTTAAGGCTGTTGCCGAACAGTTTTGCGATTCCCTGCCAGAAGCCTGCGGCATACTGGTTCTTGAATGTCTTGATGATGTCGTATGAGCTGATTCCGCATTCCCGGTCGATCAGAAGCATCATGAGCTGGCCCTGGGTGACCGTCATGTTTTTCATCGGCTCCTCAAAGGAGTTGAACAGTTCCTTGACTATTCCGCTTACATAGCGGTCCTTGCTCACGTATTTCAGGTTGCCGGCCCTGATCACGCTGTCGGCCTCGTCCACTATATCTTTGGCTACCAGGACATAAGGGTATACCGCGGCGAAATTGTAGACCAGCCTGTAGTATTTCCTCCACTCACGTCCTTTCTGACGCGGTTTCTTTTCGTATACGCGCGCCGCATTAAGAGGGGCCAGATATACGGTATCCCCGTTCTCCACCACGTATTGCATCAGTTTGCCGCCGAGAGTCTTGTATCCGCTCTGCCCGTTGTCCGCGCTGCTGTGCTGTGCGGGCCTTTTTTCCTGAGGCATCGCCTTTGACATGGGAGCGTTTCCTGAAACCGCAGTAAGGGGAGCCTTATTGCCGGAGGCGTCGTTCCGGGAACCGGAGTTCTGGGCGATAACGCATGGTGCCGCAAGCATGGCCGCGCCTGCAACGGCAATCAGGATAAGAATCTGCCGGTATCTTGACGGCAGATCCAAACATCCTTTTATGTGTTTTGCCCTTTTCATTATTTTTCGTTACTTTGCAAAGGTATGAAATTTCTGCGTAATATTCTTTTGACATGGCTTCTCTTTGCCTGTGCCGGAGTTTTGTGCCGCGCCGCGGTGCCGGGAATTGCGGCCGGCGGTGATGATGCCGCGGTTGCATGGCGCGTCGATTCATTGCTTGCCTCCATGACAATGGAACAAAAGGTCGCGCAGCTTTTTATCGTGCGTCCCGAAGCGGCGGATTCCATGGATATGGGTGATCATCCGGTGGGCGGCTATTGCGTGTTCGCGCATAATTTCCGTGACCCGGCATCGCTGGATTCGCTGGTACATGCGCTGAATGACCAATGTTTTCCTCCGTTGCTTTGTATAGACGAGGAGGGCGGTACGGTGGCCCGGATAGGCAGGAATCCGGAATTCGGAGTGCCTGCGTTTCCGTCCATGAAGACTGTCGGACGCCGCGGCGCTCAGGCCGTGTATGAGGCGGGAAAGGCGATAGGCTCTTATCTGCGCCGCTACGGATTCAGCGTGGATTTCGCTCCTGTGGCCGATGTGGATACGAATCCGGACAATCCGGTGATAGGCAGACGCGCTTTCAGCGAAGATCCGGAGCGTGCGGCCGTTCTTGTCGTGGAATTCATGCGGGGACTGGAAAAGGCGGGGATGGCTTCGTGCCTCAAGCATTTTCCTGGTCATGGCGATACCGCGGCGGACAGCCACGCTGGCTATGCCGAGAGCCTGAAGACCTGGGAAGAGATGCTCGCATGCGAGATCATACCTTTCAGGGCCGGTATCGGGGCCGGTGTGCCTATGGTGATGGTCGGCCATATTTCCGCTCCTAATGTCTCGGAACCGTCGGGAGAGGTGCTGCCTGCCACACTGTCTCGGATGTGGATTACGGACAAACTTCGCGGGGAACTCGGCTTCCGCGGCATCGTGATTACGGATTCCATGGCTATGAAAGCCATTTCGGACAGATATGACCCCGGCACTGCCGCCGTGATGGCCGTGGAAGCCGGGGCGGATATAGTGCTTATGCCGGCGGATTATTCCGCGGCCTGTAAAGGGGTTCTGGATGCCGTGCGCAGCGGTCGTCTGCCGCAGACCCGTATCGACGAAAGCCTCGCCCGCATCCTGAAACTCAAGATCTCCCTCGGCCTCTTGTAAACTCAGGATAAGCACGAAAAGGACAAGGCCATTGGGTCAGCCCATTTACCCGTTGCCAGTTTTTCATGCTAATACCATAAGAATATGAAGAAAGTAGGCGAAAAATTCGGCACTTATGTCATTCAAGCCCTCATTCAACGGCATTATTACATCTGACATCGTGAAATAGCAGAATATGTCATCGTCTTTTATAAAAAAGATTATATGATGCCCGATATTATTAAGATAAAAAACATACTCTGGCGACAACTCGTATAAATGCTGTCCTATTTGCCTCCATACTTCTGCCAACAATTCATTGTCAGCACTCATATAGTTTCTCCATTCTCTTTTAATCCCGCTTTGAGAAAATATACCGGAAAAGTGGTTTGAACGGTATATCATTGCATCTGTTAAAGACGGTGCGTCATAGTTTATATACTGAAAGAGATCCGTTCTTTTCAATCCTGTCGTTTCTTCAATATCAAGACTTTTTGTTACTTCAACATATTGGTCTATAGAATATTGTGAGAACCCGGAATCTTTTTGTCCTGACGGTTTCGATCCCGTCAGCTTTTCTAAACCGATGACTATGGCATTATCATAACGCTCTTTTGCGACATCTATATACTTTTTCGAGGCATAAAATGTCGGGATTATTATCATTGTATCGATATCCTGTACCCCATATTCATTCAATGTTCCGCGGATATAATCGTAATACTCTTTGTACCGGACATCAAGCGAGCGCTTTATATCATCAATGAACGCCTTGTTGTTTTCCTTGTCTTGAGAAAAACAGTTTATGGACAATAAAGATAATATAATTGATAAGATATATTTCATCTTTTTGTAAACGAGCTTAAGACGTCTTCGCCTAAAAATCTGCCATACATGAATTTATGGCAAACGCAGTGCGGAGGGAACAGATACGTGATATATGCCTTCCTGAACTTATAAGGGACCTTGGCAAAAGACAGTAACTTCTCATTTGCCCTCCAGATATGCCAGATATTTCTTTCATCTACATAATTTCTGAAATAAATCCTGGACAAGTCATTGCATGCCGGTGCGTTGCCATATTTCTTCCATAGTCCGAGTTCAACACCGTAATTAATATTCGTATGAGAATAATATTCCACAGGGCCTTTGATAATGTCATTGACCTCTGGCGATGCTGACTTGTCATGCCTGTCCCGGAATATCGCTATGACATTTCCTCCCAGCAGAGAAGAATCCGATCCCAGGAACTGAAAATATCTCTTGCAGTCCGGCAGTTCGACTTCATAAATATCGTTGATACGTTTATAGACTCTCATCTTTTAAAAGCGGTGATTCATGCTATTGTTTCTTTAGCTCTGTATTCTAAAACTGATCTGAATTAACACTGAATGAAACATTAACCCGTTCCAAAACACTAAAATTTATGGCAGTTTCTCAAAATTCGAGATATAAACATCCGTAAAAATAATATTTGTTTCACTATATCCTTCTGCAAAAGCTCTATTAATAAAATCTATGCCCTTTTGTTTC
>CAYLQE010000003.1:0-91033 GCA_964385835.1 uncultured Muribaculaceae bacterium
AACGCTTCTCGATTTTTTTAGTTTTCGGTACTTTTGCTTGTACAAATGTCTTTCAATATTTTCAATGAGCTGCCGTTGTTTCTCAAACGGATTGCAAAGATACGCACTTTTTTGTAAACTCCAAAACTTTTTCAAATATTTTTCGTATTTTTACATAAAGTTATGAAAAAAGAGGAAAATATAACACTTTGGAGCATATTCCTGGTAATGGCGAAGATAGGAACATTCACCATCGGGGGCGGATATGCGATGATACTTATCATACAGAAGGAGCTGACATCCCGTGGCTGGATAGACGAGGAGGAGTTCCCCGATCTCATAGCCCTGTCCCAGGCCGCCCCGGGCCTGCTGGCCGTGAACATTTCAATTTTTGCCGGATTCAGGATGCGCGGAATTCCTGGAGCGGTCGCAGCGACTCTCGGCAGCTGCATGGGACCTTTCCTCATAATACTTGCGATCGCGCTTTTCTTCAGCGGCTATGCGGACAATACGTACGTGCAGCGCGTATTCGCAGGAATGCGTCCTGCGGTCGTGTCGCTCATCGCTGTCCCTATGATAGACATGGCAAGGAAAGGATGCAAGAAATGGTGGCAGTGGATAATCCTGGCCGCGGCAGCTGCGGCCGCCGCGCTGCTGAAGATTTCGCCTGTATATATATTATTGGTGACGATTGTCGTGAGCCTCGGCGTATCGCTGGCGCTGCAAAGACGCGGGGAGGGCGGAGAACGATGATTTTCATAGATCTTTTCTGTACCTTTTTCATAATAGGCCTGTTCACTATAGGCGGCGGCTACGCCATGCTTCCCCTTATACAGAGAAAGGTCGTGGCGGAGCAGGGATGGATATCGGACATGATGTTCACGGACATCGTGGCAATAAGCCAGATGACTCCGGGCCCCATAGGCATAAACTCCGCCACATATATAGGATACAGCGTCATCCGCGAGGCCGGATTCAATGAATTCCTGTGCATCTGCGGCTCATTCATCACGACCCTGGCCGTGGTCCTGCCGTCCTTTCTGATAGTGCTCGGACTTTGCCACGCATACGGCAGGTTCAACCGCTCCCCTGTCTTCACCGGCCTGATGGCAGGCCTGCGTCCTACGGTTGTCGGACTGATAGGCGCCGCTGCCGTCATAATGATTACGCCGGAAAATTTCCCTGATTGGAAAAGTTGGATTATCTTTGCCGCGTCATTCGCGGCGGCGCTTTGGTTAAAGGTGAATCCCATACTTATACTGGCGGCGGCCGGAGTGGCAGGATACCTTTTATATTAGAGATGGACTGGTTAGGAGAATTATTTTTTCATGGCTCGGTGGCACAGACGATTCTTTTACTGTGCCTTATTTCGATAACGGGACTTTTATGCGGACACCTGCGCATTGGGAAAATACAGCTGGGAGGAAGCATGGTGTTCTTCATAGCCATTGCTTTCGGCCATTTCGCGCATAAGGCGGGAATCGAGGTAAACGGGCCGATGATGGATCTCTGCAAGAATTTCGGCCTCGTCGTGTTCGTGTATACCCTGGGACTGCAGGTCGGCCCGGGATTCGTATCGTCACTTCGGAAAGGCGGCATGCACCTTGTGACTAGTGCCCTTATAACCATTGCTCTGGCATCCGCAATCGCATGGCTTATTGCAATATTCGCCGGAACCGGAGCTCCCGAGGCAGTCGGGCTTCTTTCCGGAGCTGTTACAAATACGCCGGGACTTATCGCGGCGCAGCAGACGGTCCTGGACATAGACCCCTCCGCGATCGGACGTGTCCTGAACGTAGGTTCGGCGTATGCGGTGGCATATCCGGTGAGCGTGTTCGGAGTCATACTTACTGTAATGCTGATGAGCATGATGTTTCCAAAAAGCGCGGCCAGAAGCAAAGGGAAGGAGGGTGATAATGACACTTCTACGACAGTCGTGTATGTCTGCAATCCGGATGTAATAGGAAAGACGGTCAGGGAGGCCGTTAAAAGCAGCGGAAAGAATTTCGTCATATCCCGCCTGTGGCACGACGGGCATGTGAAGATCCCCGTATCGGAATCCGTCCTCTCCGAGGGGGATCACCTGCTTATCAACTGCAAGAAAGAGGAGGAGCAGGAGATAGACGCGTTTTTCGGACATGAGGAGCTCGGCAAAGACTGGAACCGTCCCGACATAGACTGGAACGTCATAGACGATTCTCTCATGAGCAGCTTCCTGTATGTGACGCAGGATGAGGTCATCGGGAAAAGGCTGCAGGATCTCAAGCTGCGCAACCGGTTCGGCGTCAACGTAGCGCGCATCCGCCGCTCCGGCATCATGCTGGTGCCTTCGGCATCCACGAAGCTGCAGTTCGGCGACCGTCTCACCTGTGTGGGAGAGCGTCACAGGATTACTGAAATAAGCAAGTTCATCGGCAACGAGGAGGTCAAGCTGAGCGAGCCTCATGTCACTCCCCTGCTCCTCGGCATATTTCTCGGCGTGCTTCTGGGCAGCATTCCTATCGTTATCCCCGGCATCAGCATACCTGTGAAACTCGGTATCGCCGGAGGCCCTATCATCGTCGGCATCCTGCTCGGCAACTATGGACCGAAGTTCAAGCTAATGACATATACCTCCCCTGCCGCCAACCAGCTCGTGCGCAAATGGGGCATCACCTTCTTTTTCGCAAGCCTCGGCTTCGGCGTGGGTGAAAATTTCGTCGAGACCGTATTCTGCATGCAGGGCCTAAGATGGGCAGGACTCGCTTTCATCATCGCCGTCGTACCGGTTTTCATCATGGGAATCGTGAACGAGAAGATATTCAAGATGGATTTCGCCCAGAACATGGGCCTGCTGACCGGAGTGATGACAAACCCGAACGCACTGTCTTTCGTAAACGAGCAGCTCGGCAATGAAAACGCTGCCGAAGCCTATGCCGCCGTATATCCGCTGACCTCGTTCATCCGCATTTTCATCGCCCAGCTGCTGATAATCGCCCTTATGGCATAAGAGCCGCTCCGCACCTGCGGTTCCGCCGGAGTCCTAACGGCACCGGCGCATCACGTGTCTCAGATACAGGTAATCCGCCGCGCAGTAAAGGAGCATAAGCGCCGTATTCACTCCCAGACGCAGCCACATCGACGGAAGGGATGCGGTATAAAATGAGAATGCGTAGAAGACGCCGGTAATCAGGAACAGAACGGAAATCCTGTCCCAGCGGTACGGAATCCTGTAATACCTGTTGCCGAGCAGGACGCTGACGGCAAGCATGACGCTGCAGCTGAGAAGATGGGCGAAGGCCGAAGCCCAGTATGAGAAGCGCGGCATGAAGCAGATGTTCACAAGCGCAGTCACGGCAAGGCCTATGAGGGTGATCCATACAGCCATCGAAGTGCGTCCGCTCAGCTTGTACCACATGTTCACGTTGAATAGCATTCCCAATATTATATATCCCAGCAGCATCACTGGCACAACGCCTGTCGCGCTGCGGAATTCCCTGCCCAGCAGAAGCTCGAGGACATCTATATAATACACTACGCCTATCATCACCATGCAGCAGAAAGCCACGAAATAAGTCATGACCTGAGCATAAAGGCCGCGGCTGTCCTTATCCTTCGCCCTCTGGAAGAAGAACGGCTCCGCGGCATAGCGGAACATCTGTATGAAAAGGTTCATGATGACAGACAGCTTCACGGCAGCCTGATATACGCCGAGGGTGTCGCGCCATTGCTCCGAAGACGTGTCGAACCAGCGGAACAGTATGCGGTCCAGCAGGTCGTTTATGACCCCTGGCAGGGCCGCGACCATAAGAGGAAGGCTGTAGAGCAGCATTTCCTTCAGCAGCCTTGCGTCCAGCCGCAGCGTAAGGCGGAATATTTCAGGCAGAAGAAGCAGGGTGCAGAGCACGCAGCTCACGAAAATAGCGAAGATCACATAGCTGAAATCAGGAGTTCCGCTGACAAAGAGATACACCCATGCGGGCTTCGACGGTGCAAGGAACAGATAAAGGTTCACGCCCAGCTCGGTGCATATCTTGGCAGTCTTGATAAGGGCGAACCTGAGGGCCTTGTGGTTCTGGCGCAGTTTCGAGAATATTATGGCGGTCACGGCATCCAGGGCCAGTATGCCTCCCATATATCTTATCACGTTGTCATAGCCGTCATATCCGAGGGCGGAGGCTATCGGGCCGTCAAAGGCTATCATCATAGCCAGGAATACGGCGGAGACGGCGAATACGGCGACAAACGCATTGCCGAATACCTTGCGCGGATCCACGCCCTCTTTATTCGCATAGCGGAAGCATCCCGTCTCCAGGCCGAGCACCAGCACGACCTGAAGCACGCCTATCCAGCTCATCAGCTCGGTGACTATGCCGTAGTTGCCCTGTGTCAGGACCCTTGTATATACGGGGACGAGCGCGAAATTAATAATGCGCGCCAGTATCGTGCTAAGGCCGTAAACCGCGGTCTCGCCGGCCAGTTGTTTCAACGGAGTTCTCATAACCGTGCAAAATTACGCAATTTTCAGTATTTTTGCACTTCATTATTCCGCAGCTTTATGAAAAAGACCATTTTTACATTTACAGTATTTGCGGCGGCAGTCCTGCTGTCATGCAACAACAATAACAAAAACGAAGAAAATATGGAACAGAATCCGATGGACGGCCCTATCGTGGAAATGACCACCAGCAAGGGTACAATGAAAATCAAGCTTTATAACGCGACCCCGAAGCACCGCGACAACTTCCTCAAACTTGTGAATAAGGGATTCTATGACGGCGTGAAATTCCACCGCGTGATAGAGGGCTTCATGATACAGGGCGGCGATCCGCTCAGCAAAAACGACTCTCTGATCAACTCATGGGGAACAGGCGGTCCCGGATATACCGTGGCGGCGGAGTTCGTGCCTGAAATCCGTCACTGCAAGGGCGCTCTCGCGGCCGCACGCATGGGCGATATGGCAAATCCCCGCAGAGCATCTTCCGGCAGCCAGTTCTACATCGTGCAGAGCGAGGACGGATGCCGTCATCTCGACGGCCAGTACACGGTCTACGGCCAGGTTGTGGAGGGTCTGGACGTCATAGACTCCATTTCCGCCGTACCTACGGATTTCAGGGACAGGCCGCTTGAGCCGGTTGTGATCATCAAGGCCGCGGCCGACACTACAAAGGCCGAATAAGCGATGGACGGCAGACTTGGAAACATCACGCACGTTTTCCTGGATGCGGACGACACGCTCTGGGAAAACGATGTATATTACCGCCGGGCGGAAGCTGAGTTCATACAGCTCATGGCCCCATGGTGCGGGGCCGGACGGTGCGCAGATATTCTGACAGCTTATCAGGAAGAGGCCATAAAGGTGTTCGGCTACGGCTCCAAAACCTATCTCGTGGCAATGATGGACGCGGCCGCGGAAATCGCCGCGGACAGCTTCACTCCCGGTCTCTATCAGAAAATCAGGGACATCATCGTACGGCTGGACCATCACCGTTTCGACTTTATAGAGGATGCGGAGCGGACAGTGCGCAGGATAGCGGAGAAATATACCGTGATAATAGCCACAAAGGGAGAATTGAGCGAGCAGATGCGCAAATGGCGTCTGAGCGGACTGGAGGACTGCGTAAGCGCCATAGAGGTAATGGAGACGAAATCCGAAAACGACTACAGGAATCTCGCGGTCAAGACAGGAGTGGCTCCGGAAAATTTCTTTATGGTAGGGAATGCCGTGCGCAGCGACATCGCTCCGGTGATCGCCATGGGAGGATGGGCGGTGCATGTGCCTTACAGTTTCACATGGGCGCATGAGCTTATGGACATGCCCCAGTCAAGCCGCGTGTTCGAGATAAAGAAAATATCCGAACTTGAGGACATACTTCTGTAAAGTTTGGCACGCTCCTTGCAATAAACCTGTGCATAAATAGTTTTTTCATAGGTTAAGTTTTAGGTTAGTGACTTCTGTAAGTCAGAAAAAAGGCCCCGCAGTGATTGCGTGGCCTTTATTTTTTGAAAGAATGTCCCGAAACCGTCATTTATACCTCTTGAAATGATATTCGAAGCCGACGTTCAGGCTCAATGTGATATCGCAGTCTTTTCCGTAACGTACAGGAGAGCCGTTATAAGGATTTTCCAGATAAGGCACGAACGAGACCCTCGGCTCTACAAACAGCCTGACCTTGTCGTTGACACGGTACTTGCCCTGAAGTCCGGCACCTGCTCCGAAATACCAGTATTTTATATCGTTTATGCCGGTAACGTCGCTTGCCTTGCGGATGACTCCGATTTCGGGGCCGAACACAAAGCCTCCGGAGAGTCTGGTGTCATCGCGGCCCGTAATCATGTTCGCGATATCGAAAAGGCCTTCGAAACGCAGGGCGTCATAAGAAGTGTTCTTTCTTTTTCCGTAAAAATCGGTACTCCAGCCGTTCTTGGAATAGGTGAATGAAATGCGGAAGTCGAGCCATTTCATATAATGGAGGCCTATGCCGGCCGCTCCGGTGCCGCCCATCATCTTCCCGACGCCTATGGAATATACCTGTGCCGAATTCTGATACTGCGGGCCGCCCATCGCGAGAGCGTACCAGCCGATAGCCGGCTCCTCTTTCCACCTCAGCCTGTCGACGGCCTTGAACGAGATGCCCGCGGCCAATACGGCGGACATGGAATAATGTCTCCATGCATCGGTATTGTCCTTGATGGATCCTGATTTTTCCCTGAAGAAATCCAGACGTGGCTCGAGGAAGAGGTCGGCATGTTTCAGAACATGGAAATTGATGTTCAGGCCGGTGCGCACCGTAAGGTCCCTCTGAGGATAGTTCGAGAGCCTCGTCCTGTAATATCCGAGTCCGCCCAATGCCGAGAACTCGCACAGACGGTACTTGCTGTAGCCGTTGAAAAACGACGAGAAATTGAACAGGTAATCTGCGACAAGATGGTATTTGAGCTGGTAGTCACCCGAATATGTGTTGTAAAAGAGGCCCGCGCCCAGTGATATGCGCACCGTACTGGCCTTGGCGAACTGCTTGCCTACATAAAAGGAGGCATAAGGGCCGAACATGAAGCCGGGTTTGATCGGATAGATATAATCGAACGACACTCCGCCGGACATGTTGGAGAAGAATTCCCTGTGGGTGAACTCGTCTTGGTCCGGTGTAATGTAGCGGCTCTGCATTTGCAGCCGTTTGGCGCTGTAACCTCCGTTCCCGGCAATGGCGGAGGCTGTAGTGTCAGCGTCCGCCTGCGCATTGGCAGGCAGCCACGCGGCCAGTAATGCCGCAACCAATATGATGATTCCTTTTCTCATTCTACAGTCCCAACAATCTGTCCAGTTCCTCATCGGTCATGCCTATATCATTTATCTGGGAAGCCTCATCCTCAGCCTTTTTCCTTATCGCTTCGAACGGATCGGCAACGTCTTCCTTTCTCGCGTCCGCCGTCAGTTTCTCCGGAATGTAGAAGTCTGACAGGGCCACCTCCACCAGCGACGGATCCATCCTGAAGCTTTTGTTGAGGTGGTATGTGGCGAGCTCCAGCACATTGATGCCTGTATCCTCATCCTGCTGCGAGCGCATCAGCGAATAATCCTGCCTGTACATGCAGCTGAGGATCTGCGCCCTGAGGTAATGCGTCACGGCATCGTCCTCGGACAGGGAATCCGCCATAGCCATGGCCTGGTTCAGCCTGCCGGTCGCCATGTACATGACGACTGCATTTCTCGGAGAAGAGGCTATGATCTCCTGTCTCAGCTGTTCCTCTTCCTTCTTCATCCAGAAGCCGGCAAGGCATCTGGTGATCTGCCTAAGATTGTGGTATCTGGAATCCGGCAGCAGGAGGGACAGCTTTCCGGCGCTCTGGAACTTGTTCAGCTTGAGCATAGTCTTGACCTGATTGGCGACAAGTATCTCGTTGTTCCACATCCTGTCCTTGCGGCCGTCCTTCCATGTCTGGAAATTGACCGACGGCTGCCGGATGTCGATGAAAGGAGCCAGGATCGTGCTGTCCGGAGTGTTGCGTTCGAGCATGAGGTTCGCGAGATTGTTCGCAGGAAGCTCCCACGGTATAGGCTGCGCGAGACTGATGTCAAGGGCACGGCGGTAAAGCTTAGCCAGCTGGTCCTTGTCTTTCACCATATTGAACAGATGCCAGTATTCGTAAAGCGGTATCGGAACGCGGCCCTCGCGGTAGTCGGCCTCATGATTGTATTTGTAAAGTATCTCCTCCGGAGTGATCTCGCGCACGACATTCACCGTAATGGAGAAGTCCACGACGCGAAGCTCCTTCAGAAGCGGCATGATCAATGTCCTGTAGTAAGGCAGGGCCCTGATGCCCGCGCACTGGCGGTCCATGCTCTGAGCCTTGCCGCGGGTATAGCTTTCAGGATACCTTGCGATGATGCCGCGCACTTCGGCGGCCTCTGCCTTGTATCCGTCCCTTTCAAGCATCGCGGCCACCTCGTCCCATCCTGCCACCTTGGCAATCATGTCCTTGTTGGTACGGTCGCGGTAGTACTTCGGCAATACTGAAAGAGCTTCCGAAGCCACATATTTCATTCGGCTCTCGGCAAGGGCGAGGTTCTTCTCGTAATTGCCCTCCGGAGAGGCCACGCCGGTGATGCCGAAGTATGTAAGGGTGCTTCCTCCGGTTATGGAGCTGAGCAGCATTTTCTTCAGGGAATCGAGCTGGGCCACGCTTTTCCTGTCCCTCTTGTCGATCTCCGCCTTGCCTTCAAGGAACTCAAGTTCAAGAGATCCCGGGGTCGACATGGATTCTTTCTTAGGCTGTTTCCTGTAATTCGCCGGATCCAGGCTGTAATTCTCGAGCTCATACTCGAGGAAGCGCATAGGCACGGCCAGACGGTCGCTGCGGAACGCCGTCGTATCCTTGACCCTGTAATATACCTTGTTGTAGTCCTCGACCCACATGTAGCAGTTGTAGAAATACAGACGCTTCGGATCAGGCAAGGCTATCTTGTCTGTATATGAGACGAATTTCATGGAATCGCTCAGGAATACTCCGGAAGCCTCCGCTGCCTTGTACAGAGGATCGTTATCCGGATCGAACGCCTTTCTGCGGAGCTGGGTCCGGTGATATTCGCGTCCGTCATAAACTACAGGCTCGCGGAAGATCACCGTATCGCCGCTCGCCACGTCCAGAAGATAGCTCTGGAACACCACCCTGGAGGTGGAAGGGTCCTTGTGCAGGAATTCCTGAAGCGGAAGGGTCGCGCCGCCGGCCACGGTCTCTCCGTCGCTTACCGGTATCGGGAACTCAGGCTCCGGGCCACGTTCGCCGGTAATGACGGCTTTCTCAATCTTCGCGCCGGTATCGAACGGTATGCTGCCGATGCTGTTCCTGCCTTTTACAGGCACGAGCTTTGGGTCAGCGGAAGGGAAATCCATATGATAGATTATGACAGCGCCATCCGGATGCACCATAACATCGAAGTTGCCGTCGTCAGTGCGTATGTCTATGGCTCCCGGCTCGAAATACGCGCCTGTCTTCATTTTCTCCTTCAGCTCCTTCTCTTTGTCCCTTGCGACATAGATATTGTCGTACGCCCACACGCATGCCCCGTCCACACCGACTTTGGTGTACGGGTCCACTACCGTTCCCGTCACGGGAATCTGCAGCTGCGCATGGCAGTCGTATCCTATGATGGCGAAAAGGGCAAGGAATATGAGAGACAGTTTTTTCATGCCGTTATTTTATCATATAGATAATCGTTGCGTTCAGTTTTGAAGGGAACAGCTTGTAGCCCCATGCATTGGTTTTGCTGGCCTTGCTGAAGAACCCGTCATAGTCATCTCCTTCGGCGTACTGCTTGTGCCTGAAGCCCAGCAGGCCGACACCGGCGCCGAGCTCGAAGGCCCAGCGTTTTCCAAGTGAGAAGACATAGCCGCCGCTGATACCGATGGAAACGGCATCGCCGCGGTATATCATCTTTGAAAGTGTCGTGTCGTAGGTGGCGAAAGCTGCGTTTACGCCTATATACTCTCTCGTGAGCGGACGTCCGTTGAACCAATAGCGGTATTCGGGCTGTATGGCGAACAGTTTCGAGTCCCACACGCCGAAAGGCTTGTAATGGCCGAAAGCGGAGATAGAGATACTGCTGTGCTCGCCCGTGACGAACTCCATGCCGAAGTCAGGGGTACATGCCGCCCAGTACGCCAGGTTTGTCTTTACGGACACCCTTTGGGCGCGGGCCGGCATTGCGGTGAGCATCAGCGCGGCTGCAAGAAATATGTACAGTGTCTTTTTCATCGCTTCCTTATTTCTTGTACGGATTAAGTTCCACACTGAATCTGTTTCCGCTGAAATTCGACTCACTGATGAATACATCGAAGGTATAACGTCCTCCACGCTCGAAAACGACATTGCCGTTCATCACCCTTGCTATGTCTTCATGGGACACGCTTATATCATAGGTCCTGCCGAGTCTCGACAGCGCGAACACGAATTCAATCTGCGGATATTCTCCCGGAGCGATAAAGAATGTATTGTCAAGCATTCTGCCCTCCAGAGTAGGGCCGGCATCCTCCTCCTGTACAATGCTTCCCGATCCGCTTTCCGTCTCGAATGTACCGTTATGCAGATCAAGCTCAGCCGATACAGGAACGTAATCAAGCCTGGCCGATGTCACTCTCGCGACAGGGACTTCGGGAAGAATGTTGAGGTATTTCCGGTACCTTATATGGAACCGGATAGCCGCGCAGACGTGTCTGAATTCAAGCTTAGGGGCATACATGTCGCCATACCACAGATAAGCGGCCCTGGCATACCTGGCGTTGAATCCGTTCAGCGGAGCGTCATTTCCGGGTTCGTAAACCGGCGTGGCGACAGCAGGGACCGACACCAGCACATCATGCTTGCCAAGATCGTCCACTGAGACCACGTATCTTCCGTCCGCCGTTTTCCGGACAAGGTATCCGGAATTTTCAGGGCCGGTGCGGTAAGCATAGAAAGAATAGTCGTTGCCGGAACTGCGCGGATAATAAAGATATCCGTCCTCGCATCCGGAGAAGAGCACCCTGCCGTCCTGTATCATCGCCTTCCCGTCATACAGGACGGGATCCTCGCGGCTGGCGTCGCCTGCGGCAAGCAGTCCGAATTCCATTCCTTCCATATCCGCCACGGACTCTATCGCCTGTCCTTTCGTTCCTGAGGAGAATCCGAAAGTCACAGGCACGGGGAGTTCGGCATTTACCCACCACCTCGTATCGTCCTTTATCTGATACGCCCAGTCATCGGGCATTTCCTTATGGCATGATACGGACAGCAGCACGGCCGCGGACATGGAAACGATATGGCAAGGCGACAGCTGCACACGGAATCCCCCGGCATGTTTCCATGCCGGAATATCAAATATTTTGCGCAGCCGCTGCTTCATAATAAGATCCAATGTCTGAACGTGGGATTACTCGACGGTGATGATATCGGCGAATTTGTCCTCCCATGCCTGGAGAGTGACATTGATCTCCACTTCCATAGCCTTGTTGAGGAGGATATTCATCTGATAGCGGTTGCCTTTCTCGAAGCCCTTGAAATCCGGGTATTTCTCGGCGAACGCCGCCTTGGCCTGGGCACCTGTCACCGTATACTGGTAAGATGACTGGTAAGAAGCCTGTTTCAGCTCGAAAGTGAAAGTAACGTTCTCGAGGCTCTCCGGACTTACGAACACGCCGTCGCCGATAATTGCTCCGGCTACTGTAGGATAAACGCCGCTGCCGAGATTAATGACATGAGGCTCAGCATCCTGGGTACCTTCCACGATGAGGCCGTTGCGCTCCGGATCATCGCTGAGGACGATGAGCGAAGCATCTGTCTTCAGGCCTTCTACACTGGCCTTGACCACGCGTATATCCGCCCTGTTCCTGCCGAAAGAAGCCTCCGCCGCAGCGTCGCTCGCTTTCACATAGAACTCGAATGCGGCTGTCTGGTGGCCGAAATCAAGACGTGGGAGGAAACCGTTGCCGATACGGCCCAGTTTCTTGATCTCGCGCACGTACTTTGTATTGTAGCCCTCGAGGCCGTTGAGTTCTTCGGCAACGGCAGGAGTAGCCCAGAGGACATCGGTGAAACCGTAATCCGAGATAGCGACAGTATATTCACCGTCCTCATTCAGGGAAAGCACGGTATTGTCGGCACCGTTGCCTGCATGATAGCCGTAGAAGCTGTAGTTGTTGAGGGTACGGATAGGATAATATACAGGGCGTCCGCCTGCGGAAAGGTCCGCAAGATACAGGCCGGTGGCGCTGTTGTAGGAAATTGTCGCGTCAAGGGCATTGCAGCCTTTGCCGGCGAGATCCTGGAAAAGTACAGGAGTATCCTTGTCCGGGTCACCTACTCCGAATACGCCGAAATGCACGTTTGCAGGAAGGGTGCCGTTTACAGGAGTAATGGCTCCGGCCTTTGTCTGGAGAGCGCTGCTCTGGCCGAGGATCTGGACAGGAACCGGCAGGCTCTCGTCATATACCCACGGCTCGTCACCGGTCATGGAGTTCTGGTTCTTGTTGCATGCTGCCAGGGCTGACAGAGCGCAGAAAGACAGTACTATGATTTTAGCTGTTTTCATAAATATCGTGATTAATGATTAATAGTTCGCATGTTTTCAGAATTCCGGATTGTCATCAGGGTCGATGTCTACAGCACCGCCGTTCACCCACTGGGTGAGGCTTACGAGTACCTCTATCTTCTCCCATGAATAAACGGAGATGTTCACATTGTAGTACTTGCCGGCTTCGAATTTGTTCAGGTCGCCTTTCTTTCCGCCCTCCGGAACGACAAGTTCAGGAGTGATCACATAAGGGATGGCGTCCATCTTCTGGTACTCCTTTACAACCTTCGGAGTCTTTCCGTCTTTCTCATATACGATGTTTCCGTTATTGTCAAGCTCGGTCCTCTCGACTTCCATAGAGAGATATACGCTGATATCGTGCTGGTAAGTGGCCTTGGCTCCGGCTCCGACCTTCGGAGTGACGAGCAGCGAGCCGGCGTTTACGGAAGTGTATGCGTCGTTGTTTGAACGTGCCGGAAGGGCAAGGCCTGATGTGCCGCCTTTCTGGAAAGAGCATAAGAAATCCGTGGTGGACGTCTCGTCCGGAACGATGCCAAGCTTCTCGGCATCACGGTTGCAGATCACGAGCTTGCCTTTTGAATATGAATTGAATTTGATGGAATCCAGACGGAGGTTCACGTTCGACCTGTTGGTGAGGTTGAAGCGGAACTGCGAGAGACAGTGCCTGAACTTGAGGTTCGGGGTGACGCCGCTGCGTGCGGAGAAGCCTGAATACGCGTACTCCGCCTTTACATCAGTACCCTTCACGTCAGTGATCTGGTTGGCATAAGCCGTCATAAGGTCCTGGGTACCGTCGATCTCGTAAGGAACGGTAACCTGTTCCTTTGTCTTCTCGAGGCCGGCGATCGCAGTGCCGTTCACTTTTACCGCATCGTCAAAGTAGCATGCATAGAAGTTGTAGGTTGCGTACTGGCCGTTGGAATAACCGTAATAGAAAGGCTCGGCATAAAGTTTTCCGTCCTTGTCCACCTGGTTGTAAAGGCTGATCTTACCCTCAAGGCTGCTTGCCGGAGCCTGCGCGCAGACGCCGTCGATGAACGCATTTGAGAAATCTGGCGGATAGCTGTCGCGGTAGCTTGCACGCTGGTAGCCGAACACATAAAGATTCTGCTTGCCCCACGCATCCACAGCACCTGCACCTTTAGCCGTATTGACACGGATATTGCTGCCGAGTTCTACGGCAACCTCCTTGCCGTCTGACTTCAGCGTGTCATCGGCAAGATCTGCATTTTTTTGCTTGCAGGCTGTAGTCATTACTGCCAGGACCACAGCGGCAAATTGGAAAAACCTCTTCATTGGGTATGTTTTTTAGTTTTGAATATTATTATACTTCAGTTATTCGAATTCAGGATTATTGTCACCGCCTACATTGATGTCGCCGCCCCAGTCCCATGGCACCAGCGTCGCCTCCGCCGAGAGCATCACGTCTCCGCTGAGGGTGAGCAATATGTCATAGCGCATGCCGGCCCGCAGTCCGTCGGGATGTCTGAGAGTACAGTATGCCGTATGCGGAGAAGCCTTGCGCCAGTCCGTGTCTTTCGGATTCGGCTTTTCCTCGATCAATGTATACTGGGTAAGTTTCAGCCTTATGACACTTGTTTCGGAGAGGATCTCCGGAATCAGCATGCCATAATACTTGTATTTGCTGTCTTTAGGGTCAGGACACAGATGCACGATTTTCGCGGCGGCGCCTTTTTTCGGACATTCCAGGAGGATCTTGCTGTCCTGGTCCTTCGGCAGGGCAAGGGAAAAGGAAGTGGTGTCCCCGCAAGTCAGGATGCCTGTATCCTCGCTGTTTCTCGCCGCAACCGTAAAGAGCACATTGTCATGCAGGCCGCATATATAGAGGGAATCGACCTCAAGACGGACGGAGAGGTTAAGGTTCTCCGCCATGCGGGCGCGGAAATTCAGGCATGTAAGCACATGCTCCGGATAAAGCACGGGCACCACACCGCTCATCGAGCTGTAATGGCTGAACGCATTGATATATTCGTCAGAACCCCTGTACTTCGCCCGGGCTTTCGCGAGCATCAGATCCTGGGTGCCGTCGATTTTCAACGGCAGTATCACCCTCTCGTCATAATACCTGACAGGGCCTGTGGAAAGTGCGTCGCTCAGGTAATAGGCGTATATATTGTATGATTCGTGGCTGCGGTCCTTTACCGGATAATACGGAATCTCGTCTGTCCAGTCCAGTTTGGCATCTGTCACATTCACCAGGGCAGGCGTATGGCGGGCGATGAACGCGCTCTCGTCTTTCAGTGAAGATGCGTCCTCCCTGAACGCCACGACGCACATGGTGGAGTCATGTATTTCGCTCAGCCTGCTTACAGGTCCCGCACCTTTGGCTGCGGTTCCGCTCGCGCCGAACTCGAGAAGCATGGATATCGAGGTATCAAGGTCGTACTGGCCGGTATATGAACGGTCGGTGCATCCGCCGCAAAGCAGCAGACAGCACAAGACTGAAATCATATGACATACATTCCTCATATCCGTTCCCTCATACATTTAATCTTCAGGAGAGGCGTAGCTGTCATCAGCGCCGAGTTCTCCTCCCTGATTGAAATCTATCACCATATCCTTTGGCCTGAGCGTGCCCGCATCGTATGTGTAGCTGGCTTTTGCCACCGTAAACCTGTCGGATGAAAAACCGGCCCTTCTCATCCAGCCCATATCCTTGAGGTTTCTCGCATAATGCGAACATACCTTGTCCTCGCTGCATACCGAAACATACAGGATACCGGGGCCGAAATCCAGTTCGTTGGAATTGACAGGAGCGAAAAGTCCGAGCGTGCGGACCGAACCGCTGAAGGAATCGTCCTTCTGCCTGGCAAGGGGAAAATATATTTTCGCAAGGGCGGACTTGTCCACATCGCCTGTCAGGGCATAGGCAAAAGACGGAACGCCGGCAAGACAGGCAACTACAGTATCGGCCTTGACCTTGGCGTCGAACATCATCTTTACCGTGAAAAGCATTGTGATATCCTTTGGCACGAACTGTATTTCCGCCTGTTCGTCCGGTGACAGGACAGCCTCGCCGGATCCCCAGAAAATTCTTGCGACAGGGTTCACGATATGTTTTATGGAAGGGTTGAAATCGAGCTTCATTCCCTCCGGCAGCTTCATTTCGGAAGCGATGCGCCGGTATGCGGCGATATCAGCATCATCGGTGACAGCGGGTGCATTCAGCTTGAGAGCTGATACGCGAGTCCCGCCGGAAAGGACGTCGGACATAAGAGGTACCGAATAATCAGGCTCCACGCTTCCGAAAGCCATCGAATAATACCGGCCGCTTACAAGCGTGGTATCACGTGACATATCGAATCCGCCCTCGGCGTTTTTATAGCACATGACCGTATCGCGTCCGCCGAATTCGGCATGGGCCAGGAATACCGTCATGCTGTCCGGCGTATTGGCCTTGCCGGCATAACGCCAGTCATAGCTTATCTTGAAAGCGGACCTGAAGCTGTCGGCGGTATCTGTCTGAATATACACGCAGGACACTGCCAGCGCGGCAAGCACCGGTACCAGCATCAGTATATGGAATTTCCTATTCATTGTCCGCATCATTGTTCTCTGACTTTGCCAGCCTTGCGACCTTCTTCTCCTGTTTAGCGGCCTGACGGGCCTCCGCCCTGGCCTGCTTTTCAGCCTGACGTTCCTCAAGCCTTGCGGCTTTCACTTTCTGCATCTCCTCCTGCCTTGCCTGTCTGGCGGCCTGCCTTTCCTCCTTTGCTTTCCGCATGGCTTCCTGTCTTTCAGCCTTTTTCGCCTCACGTTTTTCCTTGGCAAGGGCAGACCTGAATCCTGACATGGCCTTTCTGGTCATGGACAGGGTATATTTGTGGAGCTTGTCCTTGATCTTGGCATCCTGGATATCGAATGCCGCATTCTTCTCGGCATCCTTGGCCTCGGCATACGCATATCTCATGAACTCCCTCGTGTATTTCCGCGGATCCTCCCTGAGCACGGCAAGCTCTGATTCATGGGCCTCGTCGAAACGGGCCTTGGTGATGCTGCCGTCTTCCATAAAATAGCCGGCTACGTCTTCCTTGGCCATCTCGAGCTGCTTGATCTTCGGATCATCCAGCACGTACTTTGCATCCACCGTTACCGGACGCAGGACAAAAGCCAGCTTGAGCTCCGAAATCACAGGGAAAGGAGTAATGTGCCAGTCCTTTGATTTCTCAGGCAGGCTCTCATAATAATAGCCGTTGGAATTGTGTGTAAAGGCATCGTACCTTGTCACGAAAAGACCGAGGGACAGGCCGAACTCCACATCCACCGCACACTTCTTATACTCATACCGGGACACATCGTATCCCCACGATACGCCGGCGCCGGCACCGCTGCCCTGGATGCCGACAGGCCCGAATTTGAAGGCATACATGGCGTAATCGGCATAGGCGCCTATGTATCTCGCACGCCACGGGCGCGGATTGGCGCTGTTTTCGTTCCTTCTGTATCTGTAATAATACCTGTATTCCGGCCTTACGTCCATAAGATTGAAGACCGATGACGGAACATAGCTGTGATATGTGTTCCAATTGTATTTGGCCGAGAGGCCTAAAGTCTGCCTGTTATACTGGGATTTGAAGAGGTCGAACTCTATGCCCGCATTCGGAATCGTAAGCATCCACTCGAAAGCATTGGTTCTGTAAGACAGCCTCTCATGGAATTTATAGTCACGCCCCAGCGGCCTTGTCCCGTCCGGAGCTTTCTGAGCAAAAGCGGAACAAAACAGAGCAAAGGTGCATACGACAATCAGACACAGCCCGACTATAGTACGTCGATATGATGAAATATTCCGAGTCACAAAACAAAAAACGAGTGCAAAGATACGAAAATATTGCATAAAACAGCAATCATGCAGGCATAAAAAAAAGAGAAACCTCCATAATATGGAGATTTCCCTTTCGGATCTTTCGACTGTAAGAATTAGTCAGCGAGACTGAAACGGCGGAAAGCGACAACCTTTGCCTCAGGGTCCACAGCCTTCATGGCGTCTTTTACAGACTCCTTGCCTTCGCCCATCTGATACTCCTGCTCTTCAAGAGTGTTCTCCTTGAAGAACTTGGCTACACGGCCGTTCGCGATCTGCTGGATCATCTGCTCAGGAAGATTCGCAGCTTTCTCTGCGGCAACCTTAACCTTGATCTCGCGTGCCTGAGCCGCCTGCTCCGGAGTGATCCATCCCTTGCTCATATTCGACTCGATGTGATCCTCGCTGTCGACATGCGCAGGATTGATGCCGGCTTTCTTCAGCGCTGCATCAACAGCCTTCTGAATCTGCTCCTCTTTTGTCTTCTCGATAGCGACGTTACGCTCCTGCTCCACGACCTCCGCAGGGCAGTCAGCCGCGCTGATCGATACAGGTTTCATTGAAGCCACCTGCATTGCGACGCCTTTGCCGAGCTCGGCAGGGACCTCTTTGTTGAAGCCTACCAGAGATGAGAGCTTGCCGTTAATAGTATGGTTGTAAACTGTCACGAACTCAGCCTCTACAGGCATGTAGGCTGCGAGAGAGTGTTTCTCGCCTGTCTTGCCTGTCTGCTCGGTGATGGCAGCCTCGACTGTAAGCCCTGAAGGCAGGGTGCAGGCCATAAGGCCCTCCGCGTCAGCAGGGAAATTCTCGATGGCAACCTTTGCGATAGCGTCTGCGAGCGCCTGGAAATCAGCGTTCTTTGAAACGAAATCGGTCTCGCAGCCAAGAGCTACGACAACGCCTTTCTTGCCGTTGACAAGGGCGATTACCTTGCCCTCGGTAGTAGTGCGGTCCGCACGTTTCTCCGCAACGAGCTTTCCTTTCTCGCGGATGATTTCCTTTGCACGCTCGAAGTCTCCGTTGGCCTCAACGAGAGCTTTCTTGCAGTCCATCATGCCTGCGGAAGTCATATCGCGCAGCTTCTTTACGTCAATTGCTTTGATTTCCATAATGTTTATTCAGTCTTTTTTGTTTCCTGTGCAGCCTCTTTGGCTGCGCCTTTGCGTGCACGAAGCCTCTTGCCGGCTGCCGGTGCAGCCTCTGCGGACTCGGATGCCTCTGCCTCTTTGTCCTTGTCGAGCTTGCGCTCCTCAAGACCTTCCGCGATAGCGGCGCATACTGCGTCCATAATCACGGCAATACTCTTGGTCGCATCATCATTCGCTGGGATAACGTAATCAACTGGAGTAGGATCGCAGCAAGTATCAACCATTGCGATTACCGGTATACCCAGACGATTTGCCTCTTTTACGGCGTTGATCTCTTTCTGCACGTCAACGATGAAGAGGGCTGACGGAAGACGGTTGAGGTCTTTGATGGAACCGAGGTTCTTCTCGAGCTTTGCACGAAGACGGGTCACCTGGAGACGCTCGCGTTTGGCGAGGGTGTCGAATGTGCCGTCATCAACCATCTTGTCGATGGTGTTCATTTTTTTAACGGCCTTGCGGATGGTCATGAAGTTGGTAAGCATACCACCGGCCCAACGCTCGGTCACGTATGGCATATTGACAGAAGCCGCTTTCTCTGCGACAACGTCCTTTGCCTGTTTCTTGGTAGCGACGAAGAGGATCTTGCGACCGTTGCGTGCGAGCTGTTTGCACACAGCCGCAGCTTCGTCGATTTTCACTATACTTTTATGCAGGTCGATGATGTGGATTCCGTTTTTCTGGTCGAAAATGTATGGAGCCATTTTAGGATTCCACTTACGTGCCATGTGTCCGAAGTGAACACCTGCATCAAGCAATTCCTGGAAATTTGTTCTAGCCATTTTAAGCCTTTGTTAATAATTGTTAATAATTGTCATCTCGACGGGTAGCGGACTGTCCGGTCCCGGAGATTGGTGCGTCATGGGCAACAAGGAGTAGTTTCTCTGAACTCACGTCCGGGGAAAGTCCCCAAAGTTTCAACCCGTAACAGCGTAAACGTAAACTTGCGACTAACGTTTAGAGAACTGGAAGCGGCGGCGTGCACCAGGCTGGCCCGGTTTCTTGCGCTCTACCTCTCTGTAGTCACGTGTCAGCAGACCTGCTGCTTTGAGAGACGGACGGTAAGCCTCTTTGTCCACTTCGCAAAGTGCGCGGGAGATACCGAGTCTCAACGCCTCAGCCTGACCTTTGATTCCGCCACCGTCAAGGTTGGCCTTCACGTCAAACTGACCTACAGTACCTGTAATCTCGAAAGGCTGGTTCACCACATACTGGAGAGTCTCGTCTTTGAAGTAGCCTGTGAGTTCGCGGCCGTTGATGACGACGTTGCCTTTTCCTGGGGTAATGTAGACGCGAGCAACTGCTGATTTACGTCTTCCAAGGGCGTTTGTAATTTTCATGCTCTGCATTTTTACATTTCGTTCAACTTAAGTTCTTTAGGGTTCTGCGCCTGGTGTGGGTGCTCAGGACCTGCATAAAGGAACAGGTTGCCGATGAGCTTGTTACCAAGACGATTCTTAGGAAGCATACCCTTTACTGACATCCTGAGAAGCTGAGTAGGTTTCTTTTTGAGCAACTCTTTAGGAGTGATGAACCGCTGTCCTCCGGGATAACCGGTGTAGCGTACATACACGCGCTCGTTCATCTTCTTGCCTGTGAGCCTTACCTTGTCCGCGTTAACGATGATGACATTGTCACCGCAGTCAACGTTAGGGGTGAAGCTTGGCTTGTTCTTGCCACGGAGGACAAGAGCAACACGGCTGGCAAGACGGCCGAGCACCAGATCAGTTGCATCGATGACATACCACTCCTTCTTTACTTCCGCCGGCTTGACGGAAATAGTTTTGTAGCTTAGTGTGTCCACTGTCTTGAAATTTTTGGTTAATACTATATTACTTAATTACTGCGTTCCCTATATACCATAGGGGGGCACAAAGTTAGCAATAATATTTGGTTTTCACAAAATTTCCTATAAGCTTCCGGATACGGGCATCTAATAGCTTAGCCAGTCTTTCTTTATCTCCGCCAGGGAATCAGGCAGTTTCAGATACAGGTTGAACTTGCCCTTGCCGCAGCAATAATGGTATTTTTTCTGCCCGTCAGGGCCCAGGGACGGCCTGGACGGAGTGTCCAGGAGCACATCGACTATCTGCCGGTCGAAATATACGGAATATGGCTTCGTATATTTCGGCACGGCCGGACCTGCCGCCCTGTACACGACCTCAGACTCATCATACCTGTTTCCGCTCCCGTCGGAGTACAGACTCAATATGAATTCGTCGCCGGTACATGCCACATGGCCCGGATTGTCCAGCAGGACAGACAGTTCCCTCTGGTTGTAGTTTCCAGCGTTCACCATATAGCGGAATCCTAAATCATCCTTGCCGTCATTGTTCAGGAATCCGTGGGAATTCGTGACATTCATGTCGTCGCGCGCAGGAATAAGCGACCAGCAATACGTGCCGCCGCGTATCGTCCTGTAATAATAAGGAGACCGGTAGCTGACTGACGCAGAGGCCCCGGTGAATGAATTCCCCAGGTAGCCGAGATTCCATTCGGTACCGGTATATCCGCTGTTCTCGCACAGTGCATAATGCGGCACCAGAGCGACATCGAGATAAATATCCAGAGGCAGCCTGTAGTATTCCGGAGCCTTGTCCACATCCCAGAAGGCAAAGGACATAAGGGTACTGCCGTTGGCATTGGCGTCCAGGGAGAGAGACAGGGCCCCTCCGGCCTCGTCGAAACCGACAGACATTGCCCCGTAAGGCAGATCGTCAAAGACGGATGCCACGCGCGTCCTGCGCAAAAGCGACCTCACGCTTTCAGAGCCGACCGATATCCGGTAGTTCCCCGTACGCCTGTCGTTCGTAATGTCCCCGCAGCTGTTGTCTATGCAGTACGGCACATCGCCGCCGCAAGGCAGTACGGAGGCAGAGGCCGTATGCGGGCGGAACACCTGTATACTGTTCCAGCAGTCATCGCTGAGTCTGGGATGCCCGAAGGTGATAAGATAATTTATAAACACATCCTCGTCGGGAGCCTTGACAGCGAACGAATTCTCGTCCGGAAACGAGAACAGGGTCTCTATGATCTGCGACGGTCTCGGCTCGCCGGCATAGTCATCTGCATAATCCTCCCATCTTATGTCGCATTCGAGCTGCGAATTCCAGAATTTTCCGACAGCCGAGGCTCCGTAATAAGCGCGTACCGTGTCCGGAAACTGCAGCTCATCCCAGGACAGGATGGTATCGCCGAGCGCCGGCATAAGGAGCATGCTGTATTCAGCGCAGGCGGCGAGATAGGATACCGGAACCGTCGCTCCGCCCTTGTCAGGATACGAGAGCCTGTATGACACCGGCGGTTTTCCCTCGCATGTAAAAGTCTTTGTCACCTTCTCCTCCTGGGATATACGGTAGGTCCTCACGATGCCTGCCGGAGGAGAGTCCACCGTCAGGGTATTTCCTATGCAGAATTCGAACGAACCTATATCGCCGTCAGGCTCGTTGTCTCCGGTAATCGTGAACGTTTTCCGCGTCTGGGCGCTTCCGTATATGCTCTTGTCCGTGATTTCCACCGTGACGGGCCTTTCGCGGGAAGCCCCGTTGAAAGCGAACACGTCCCAGCTCTGGTCCGTAAGCCCTTCCCGATAGTTCATGTCTATAACCCTGTCTCCGGTACGCACAAGAAGCGTGTAACCGCCTTTTGCCGAAACCGGAAGATCCATTTCTTCCGTTCCGTCATAAGCGCTCGATATACGCCATTCGCACGGTCCTTCGACCTCCTGATGCTCATAAGGAGTCCATGTGCCGCCTGTCTTGCAGAAGAGGCTGAACGAACCTTTGCGTTTCCGCTCGTCGTCATACTGAAGGGAGTACCTGACCTTGCCGTTCCTGTTCTCCCCGACATAAGTCTCCGTCCTGAAATCTCCGCTTCCGTCAAGCAGGAACAGATACGAGGGGTCGAAAACGACATATCCGTTGTCATAGCTCTCGTCCGCAGTGACGGTCCACCCGTCATTGTCAAGAATGGACCTGGTGAGAGTCAGGACAAGGCGTACGTTACGGTTCCTCACCACGCATGCGTCCCGTCCGCTGCCGAAATAATAGCGGCATGTCACATCGTTGAATCCCGTGCCGTCGTTCTTGTCCATGCGTCCGTTGAATTCAAGATAACTTGCATACGACGCGGCCCTGCTGTCGGTCATGTTCGCCGGAGTCCTGTCATCTCCGGTCCTGAACACTCCCCTGTTTATATTCTCGGGCACGATGAGTTCCTGCCCGTCGCCGCCAGCAAGTCTGCCGATGTCCAGTTCGTCACCGTCACTGGCGACATAGGCCGGGCTTCCGGGGGTCGATTCGGAAGAATGCGGATATATGCGGAGGGCGCTGTTCCTGACTTTCACGCTTTTCAGTTCGAAAACATAGTCATTGCCGCTGTCGTATCTGAACTGCACGTTGTATCTGGCGGCCAGCCTCCTTGCCTTCAGGATACGGGTCTGCGCCGGATCGGACGGCGATACGGAATAGCGGGCCGCCATCGGAAAGCCCTTTCCGGCAAAGCTCCCGCAGTCCGTGAAATCATACGGAAACGATACGGCTCCGTCCCTGTGCGGCGGAGCCTCGAGTTTCCCGACATTTGCCAGCACGAACACATCATAGGACCTGTTCCTGTCCGGAAACAGCACATAGGAGCTCACGGGCGCATTGTCGCCAAAGTAAGTCCTGCACAGGCCGGAACCGTTCGCCAGAAGTCCGGTTTCCGTATCGTATGCCCATATATTCATATCTCCGATTTCCGCCAAGCCGTCCGGATATTCCGCGGACTTCGTGCCGGACTCTGCATAACCTTCGAAAGCGTCAGCCTCAACGGTAAAGAAATCGTCTGAGGAAAGCCGGTACGGCCCGGTCTCTCTAAGGCATGAGGCCATCGGAAGCGAAAGCGCCGCCATCAATAGTATTCTTAGTTTCATAATGTCAGTCATAAGAAGCTGTATAAATTTTTCATCGGTATTTTTCCGCCATGATTTTACAAGGAAGCCTTGTCCGCCGGAGATAAAGCGCGGCAGCTGCGCAGACTGCCGGAGGGGCAAGACAGGGACAAGGGGCATACGCAAGAAATAAGGATCATGGTTTCAAACGGTTTCTAATATCTGATATTCCCGAGGTCCTCGGTTTCCCAGTCAGCTACGGTAACCGATGCGTCCTGATTCGAATAATTCAGCCATACGTCCATGTCCCTGAGGTCTTCCTCGCCCCAGTTGTATCCGGCATCCGCCATGGCTTTCCCAACATAAAAGCAATATTCCGCCACGGAATCTTCCTTCCGGCGGAGAACTATGCGCAGCATGTCATCCGCCTGCCGCGGCAGGCGGCAATGTCCGACGGCATCATCGTCCATGAAGATCTCGTATCCGAACTCTCCTTCCACCGGAGTCAGATACGGTATCGAGAAACCGCAGCTGTTCGACAGCACCAGTATGCGGTAGCGCTCTCTTACGAACTCAGGATCGGCGAAATGTATGCGGAGCGAGGCGAACTGCTTGTGCATCGTAACCGTATCCACGGCAATATCGCCCCTGCAGTCTATCTGTGCTGTGCAGGCATAGACGCTGTCGCACTGGCATCCGGGCGGGACAATGAAACTTTCCTCCCCGACATTTCCCATGGAGCGGTCGCAGACCGCGCAGACCCTGTTCAGACCTCGCCTGACGTCCGACTCCAGTATCTTTCCCGAATCGTCCGCAAGGGCGGATACGGCCAGCATCACATCCGTCCGCCGCCACATCGTAAGGGATGTCTCGGCGCCGCACATGTCGGAGAACAGCATTATCCTGCAGGGGCACTCCTCCCTGTCCTCAAGCACGGAACAGGAAAAGAATGCCGCCGACAGCAACAGAGCCGGGAGCCTAGAACACGACTTCATCGATTTCCTCTTCATCCCAGTCCTGCACTTCCACCGAGAACTTCACGTTGTCGATATCGGGAATGATATCCGGACTTTTCGACCCCGGGCCTGTAATGACCACGTTCGAAACGACATAATGCTTGTTCGAAAGCAGTGAAGATCCTTTCGTATATATATTTATAGGGTAATAGTACACATCCGTGCCTATCTCAGCCTCGATGACAAGACGCGTAAGGCGGGGAGTGAATGTACCGTCAGCCGAATTGGCGTCATTCTGAGCGAGCACGGGATTAGGATAACAGTACATTTCCCTGTCGAATTTCACGGTCCCTGCGGCCACCTCCGTCTTCATGCCCCTTGCGCCGAGAAAGCCGTTTGCATTGTCTGCATTCTCATATTTCCTCATATTGAGCCATTTTCCTGAGGAAAGCGGGGTCTTTTCCATGGTGCATGAGGCACATGCGTTGATAAGATAGATGCCGGTCACGTTGAAATCCTTGCCGGAAAGCGCGTCAGATTCAATATTGTTGGTCACTGAGCCGAGGGTGATCTTTGAGGCCATTCGGCTGACGGGAACGGCAAAATTGTTTCCTGTGGTCATATCCTGGGTTTTCATGCCGAACATGTGGAAACTGTCTTTCCTGTTGTCGGACATGGATGATACGCTTGTTTTAAGAGTCTGCTCGTCAGCGATATCGCTGAACGCGCGTTTATCGGCATTCACTACGGCATAGCATCGCAGGCCGGCCCCGCGCGTAACCCTCACCGCGCAGCTGTTGTCCGACGAGCGTCCGTATCCGTTGAGGGTGCCGTCAGGATTGAACACAAGGACCTGAAGGTCGTTTATTTTCGACTCGGCGGCGGTATGCGACACCGCACCGGCTTTTGTCCGGAAACTGCTTTCCCCGACACTGAATGACACTACTTCGGTGTTTGTTCCCTGGAACGGAACGGCGGCCTCTTTTCCGTGGTCGCAAGAGCATACGGCCGTCAGCGCGGCCGCCATGCAGAAACAGATTTTCTTTTTCATAACTGGTCTTGATTGAAATTGATATTGTACTTTTTTATAAGGCTGCTGATTTCAGGGTCCAGGTTGCCCCTGTGTATGAATCCGGGATCCACGGCGCAGGCGTCAATATAGCACTGCACGGCCCGCTGTTCGTCTCCCAGACGGGAATGTATGATCGCCAGCATATAGGACTTCCGCGCAGACTCCGGACATTTTTCCAGAAGGGCCAGGGCGCTGAGATTCCTGCCCAGGGCCAGACAGGCGACCGCCGTATTGTAATCCGCGTATGGGCCGAGAATGAGAGCCGCCGTCTCATAATCCCTTTCCCGCAGTGCGCGCACGCCTTCCATGTATACGGAATCAGGCACCGTGGTATGGACCGTATCCTTTATCATGCCTTTGCGGCTGAGCGAGAACTGGAACTGCACGCTGCGCAGATGAGGATAAACGGAATCCCGCAGATGCGGATACCAGCTTTCCCCCGCCATACGTCTCTCACGGACATCCGGATCGGCGATATCCCTATAGGCCCTTATCTCCTCCTTCTGCGTCAGGCTCAGGGTGCTGTCTATCTCCACAAGTGCATAGAGATAGTCCCAGTTCTCGGGTATGTGCCTGCTTTTGAATTCGATAGGAACATATCTCTGTACAAGGCCCTCGCCGGAAAGGTCCAGCACCGCCCCGAGAGAGGCGTTGAGCGAGTCGGCCACATGACGCATGTAGTCATTGAAATAATCCGATATGCTCTTGCTGCGGCGCCGGCTCAGGAGATCATTGTCTTTCAAGGAACCTTCGGGCGAGCATGACGACACAACGGCCACGCTGTCCAGGTCAAAGATGCCGTTATCCATAAGGCCAAGCGTCCTGCTCTTTATCTGCCCGAGTATACGGGCGTTGTCACCTAAAGACGGATTCACGTCCCATTTCCCCGTCCCGAAATCGATATTGTAGCTGACTTTCTCCTCTATCCTCCTGTCCACCACCTTTGTAATGTACCTTTCGGTCCCGTCCGCCAGGGCTGAGAGCGATGATATGAAGAATGTAAGCGGCTCGCTTCGCGGAATGCCGTATATTTTCTCGTCCTGCCGGTATATTTCCCCGTCAAGGACGATATCCACTTTCCTGAGTTTCGGGCGCACGGCTATGCTCTGCACGTAGTCGTACACGTAATTTCCACCGACGTCCCGCAATACCGTGTCAAGGCGGATCCCGTCCCTGAGTATGGGAGATTTCACATACCGCCTGAATTTCCTGTCCCTGCCGTTTATCCTGGCATCGTTGATGCGTTTCGCCAGATGATTGGTATAGTGTTCGGCAGCCTGAATACGGTTCACGCCGAAAGCGCTGTAGAACACCGCCTCGTCCACATAGCTCGTGTCATTGCGGAAAGCATACAGCTGCGGGATGTTCCTGCGCAGGAATATCTCGAGGGCCTTCCTGTCTATGAAAGAGGTACTGTCCGTGACTATGGAATTCAGGAAGCGCTCATACAGCTGGTAGCCCCTGAGCTGGCGCCTGCGGTACTGCTCGCCGGTGATGATCACCTTGTCAAGGGCAAGGCTGTCATCCATCACATACATAAGCGGAGTGTACCTCAGCTGCCAGTCCTTGTCACGGAGCATCGCGGGCACGATTATACGGAACGCTATATCCACGCGGCCGTTCCTCTCGGCCACGTTCCTGAACTTCGCCACCACAAGCGCGGCATCCAGGGTCCGGGTCGCCACCATTTCCCCGTTGTCGTCCTTTATCGCCGACATCAGGTACATTTCCTTGCCGTCAATATTCACGACCTTTATGGTGTCATGTACCGCGGGAGCCGGCCGGCATGATTGTGAGGGGCCGGCTGGCCGGTACGTCCCCGGAGGCAGGGAGAGTTCTGCGGACGGGGCGGCGGCGCCGAGCGAGGACAGCTTGCGTCCCGCGCCGCATGAGCAGACGAATGCCGCTGCCGCCGCGGATATTACGGCCGCCGCGGTACGCCATGCCTTGTGATTGCTATTTCCCGATACTTCACGCATAATCTCCGGAATCTTTTTCCGGAAGCCGGCCCCTCCCGGGCCGGCGCTTCCTTCATTCCGGGGCAAAGTTGGCAATAGCTATCCGTGTACTGAAAAATTACACGTGTAAGTGCGAGGAAAGGCCATGGAGGCGGCTGGGGCGTGCTTTTGCAACGCCAAAGCGGCAGAAGACCTCATGGTTTTCCGCCGCTTTATAAAAATCAGCCCGCTGATTTTCAGCCGCCTGGCCGTATCAGCCGTGTACCGGGATTATCCTACAAGCCACACCAGGACGTGCCTGTCGAAAGTGATGTACTCCAGATCGAACTCCTCTTCGTATCCGTCCTTGTGGATAAAGGTAGCCTCAAGCTCGCCTTCCTTGCGGACGTTGAAGCGCTCCACCTCTATCTGCTCCGCGAAATCCACCTTGTTCACGCTCATGCGTTTGAAAATGGCTTCCTTGGCGCACCAGTAGATAGCGAGCTGCTCGTTTTTCTCGTCACGGTCATCCTCGAGATCGTCAATCTCGTCCTCGCTCAGGGCCTTGGCCTCCACGGCGGAGAAATCACGGTCCAGGGACTCGATGTCGATACCCAGATCATCCTCGTTGTGCAGAATGATCGCCACGTATCTGTCGGTATGGGTGATGCTGATGTTGATAGCCTCGTTCTCGATGAAAGGCTTGCCGTTGTCGTGATGGTTCAGATATACCTTTTCGTCGAAAGCCTCCTCAAGAAGACAACGCACGGCAAGTTTCTGCTTTCTCTGGCTCTCGCCCGCGTACATTGAAATTTCTTCCAACTCGTCCGTTGGAATGGAACACATCGATTTCAGCTGTTCCTCGGTCTCTGTGATTTGCCAGACGTATATGTCGGCATCATTTTCCAGAGTTTTATGTAAATATAGTGCCATATAGTTTCGCAAATATACAAGATATTTTCCAATCCGCGAAAAATTATTAAATTTGTGCCAGTTTTGAAAAAACCTTATAAAAACATTAATATGAACTATCTTACCAATGAAAAACTGCTGATCGTCGGCGCCGGCGGAGCAATCGGCTCCAACATGGCCCAGACAGCGCTCATGCTCGGTCTTACCCCTAACATCTGTCTTTACGACATCTTCGAACCCGGCGTGCACGGCGTTGCGGAGGAAATGTGCCACTGCGCTTTCCCAGGCGCGAACATCACATGGACTACCGATCCCGAGACAGCATTCACAGACGCGAAATTCATCATTTCTTCAGGCGGAGCTCCCCGTAAGGAGGGCATGACCCGTGAGGATCTGCTCAAAGGCAACTGCCAGATTGCTGCCGATTTCGGCGATCTCATCAAGAAATACTGCCCTGACGTAAAACATGTAGTGGTAATCTTCAACCCTGCTGACGTGACTGCCCTTACAGCCCTTATCCACAGCGGTCTGAAGCCAAACCAGCTCACTTCGCTCGCGGCTCTCGACTCTACCCGTCTGCAGGAGGCTCTCGGCCAGGCATGCGGCGTACAGCAGAGCAAGGTAACAAACGCATACACTTACGGCGGCCACGGCGAGGCAATGGCAGTATTCGCTTCAAAGACCCTCGTTGACGGCAAGCCTCTCTCAGAGTACAATATTACTGAAGAGCAGTGGGCGTCAATCAGGCTCGACACCGTACAGGGCGGTTCGAAGATCATCAAGCTCCGCGGCCGCAGCTCGTTCCAGAGCCCTGCATACAATGCCGTGAAGATGATCGAGGCTGCGATGGGCGGCGAGAAATTCACATGGCCTGCAGGATGCTATGTAAACTGCGAGGAGTGCGGATTCAAGAACGTATTCATGGCTATGCCTACAGTTATAGACGCTGACGGCGTACACTACACCAAGCCTGAGGGTACGGCACAGGAAATGGCTGATCTCCAGACTTCATACGAGCACCTCTGCAAGATGCGCGAGGAGATCATCTCCCTTGGCATCGTTCCTGAAATCTCAGAGTGGACCTCAATGAACGGAAACCTCTAAACCGGGTATCTGCATTAATATTAAGGAAAGGCAGCCTCAAAGCCAGACGGCTTTCGCTGCCTTTCTTTTATTGATCAGTACAAAAGCCGAAACCATATCAACTTGAGGAAAAATTGCTAACTTTACAGCGTTAAACCGCTATTTGCATGAGAGCCGCGGCTACAAATACCGGAGATGTTTGTGAAATCCCGGTTTCCGCAGCATTCAAGCTTAAAAGTTAAAGACTAAAGCAAATACACATTTGACAGCCTTGCGCTTCAGGTGCCGTATGTATATAATTTTCGAAGCGTGAAAAAGTTTCTCCCATTTATATTATGCCTTTTTCTGGCATCGTTTGCCTCTTATGGACAGTATCCGTATCAATGGCAAGCGGGAGGTACAATGGGTATAGGCTTCACAACCTTTCCCGGAGGACATGGACCTGATATGAGCATGACGATAGGTTTCAATAAGGTTGTTCATAATACGAAGTGGAGATGGGGAGTTGAAGGAGGTATTATAAATCAAGGTTTAGCGGATTATTTCTTCAACGAAGATGAACCGGACAGATTTGTACGTCCTGACTTTACATACGCCGGATTTGTTGCGGATTATAGCCTGTACTCCACAAAGGATTATTTTTCTTTATTTGCAAGAGGCGGCCTTGCCCCTGCCCGTCAAAGAGACGTATATATTTACCATACCGAAAACAAATATACCGTTTTGGGTATAATAGGCATAGGGGCTGATGTCGGATTCTCAAAATTCATGCTATCCGGATACATTGTGCCAGACGGCATTTTTATCATGCATATCAGTTATGGCTGGTGGTTCGGCAAACGGCAGTCAGGAGCGCATACCCGGCATGAACAATCAGAACCTGAAAGAAAGTCCGGCCGATAAGTAGCTCACATCATATCCGCCTTCCAGATAGATTCCCACATTCCCGGTAAAATAATACCGCAGCCCTCCTACAGCCGCAAATGACACGTAGGTCTTGAAATCGCTGGCGCTTATGTTCTTGTCCCCTGTCTCATGGTCCACGGTATGGTCACCTATTACGGCAAGGTCAGCCATAGCCTTGACATATGCCTCAAAATTCCTGCATATCGTCTTATGCCAGCTGAGTCCCGCTTCTATGTCAAAACGGTTGCACTTTGTATCCTGCTGTTTCGGACCATAACCGTTATCCCATTGCCATTCATAACCGAACCGGCTGTAGTACGCGCCAAAGAGATAGCCGAGGCTTCCGATCTTGCCGAAATCAGCGAAACATATATCCGCATATATCCCGACAGGAGGCACATTAAGCCTGTACCCGTCCCCATTATGCCTGATATGGCGCGCCCATGGCGCCACACCAATTCCGGAGCCTGCCTGCACGGTTCTCGTCCACTTCGAGAACACGACTTCCGACTTCATCCTTTTCCAGCCTGCCGGCTTTGAGGAACTTTCCTCAAGGACCGTCTTCTGCACACCTATATGGCTGTCCTTGACCTTTCCGTCCAGCCTGATCACGGGATATTCCGAATATTCATTCCGCCAGGCGTTCACGACATCCGCCAGTGTGTTGAACTCCTTTGACTTTATACGTTCCGCGAAGTCGCCATATCCGTATATTTTCCCGAAATAGTTCGCAAGCATCGCACGGTTCGGATCCGGATCACCTGTATAATACGGATTGTCGCAATATATACTTCCTACGGATATTGCGACATCATCGTCCAGACTTATATAATAGTCCATCGTCGTCTCAATGACTGTCGTATTGCCGTATTTCGCCGCGGTCACGAAATATGCAGAATAGACATCTATCCCGCGGCCCTGGCTGAAAATCCGCACCCAGCGTATCTTGGGAGCGGAAGAAAGTCCCGTGGCGCGGCATTTGCGTTTGACATACCTCAGATTGCCCATTATAGTAAGGGAGTCCACATCCTCGCTTACATATCTTGTCCTCTCCCCGTCAGGAGTGCCGCTGACCTCCAGGAAACCGGGGTCATTCACCATCGCCGATCTCAGATATCCTTCGAAAACCCTCCCCTCTCCAGGCTGCAAAGGCGCGTTTTCATTAAGATACAGCGTAATCCTGACAGCCTGGTCCTCATTAGAATTCTTCTCTTTTTTCCTGGCATATAGCTCTGCCGGCAATGTCACGGAAAATGCGGCGAGTGTAAAAACCGCCAAGAAATGTCTGTACATCTTCATAATATTAAGGATATTAAGGAACCGCATGGCGGACACCGTTTTAATTGCAGGACAAAGATAGGCAATCCCGATAAAATAAGCAAGGCGGCCTTCCTATTTCCTGTAGGTGCGTTCTTTCTTCATAGTGAACGGAACGGATGCGCGGGTATCGCCGTATGCGGCGCTGAAACGCAGCTCGTAGCGGCCTGCCGCGGTTTTCCACATGCCGGCGGACTCGTCGAACGAGGCCATCATATATGGATCCACCTCAAAATGCAGGGTCTGTGACTCGCCGGGGGCAAGAAGTCCGGTCTTGGCGAAAGCCTTGAGCTCCGATTCCGGCTTGTCCATGCCGCCCTCAGGTGCGCTGATATAAAGCTGCACAGCCTCTTTGCCGGCCACAGCGCCAGTATTGGTCACAGTCACTGAAGCGATAAGCCTGCCGTCGGCGAACGTTTTCACTGCAGGTCTGGAATATGAGAACGAAGTGTAGCTCAGGCCGAAGCCGAAAGGATATGACACGGCCTTGCCGAAAGTGCCGAAATAACGGTAGCCGACATAGATGCCTTCCTCGTAATCGGTGTAGTCTATATCCTTGCGGTTGGTGCCGTTCCAGTTCGCCTCATAAGGGAAGTTCAGGGAAGACCAGTGGTGCATATAGTCGTTAGGGAAGGTCATCGGAAGTTTCGCGGACGGGTTCACCTCGCCGCTGAGCACGTCGGCTACGGCATCGCCGCCCTCCTGGCCCGGCTGCCATGCGAGCAGGATCGCGTCCGGCATGTCTTTCCATGAAGCGGTCTCGATGACTCCGCCTATATTAAGGACGACAACGACCTTTTTCCTTTCCTGGTGATATACATTGCATACGTCGGTGATAAGGTGACGCTCCGCATCGGTCAGGTAGAAATCGTTCAGCCAGCGGTCTCCGCCCTCGCCGGAATTGCGGCCGATGACGATAACAGCCATGTCGTTGCGTGACACAGTCTTCTGAATATATTTCTTAGGCACGGCAGGATCGGGGACATACACGTTCCAGTAGCGTCCGTCAAGAGCCGCCTCGGCCATACCGTGTCCTACGTATGATGTATAGAAATTCTTCAGCTCGCCGTCGAGATGATAGCCGGCGTGCTCCAGACCGTCCGTCATATTCGTGACATAGGCCTTGTGGACCTCGCCCGAGCCGGTGCCTCCGGCTATGAAATTCACGGCGGAAGCGCCGAAAAGGGCCACTTTGCTGCCTTTGGACACAGGAAGGGCGCCGCCGTCATTCTTGAGCAGCACCATAGTCTCTCCCGCAGCCTTGCGCGCTACGGCGGCATGTGCCGCAAGATCCGGATTCTCACTGAACTCATAGCCTTTGAAATGAGGGGTCTTCACGATATACTCCAGCACGCGGCGCACGCAGATATCCAGAGCTTCGGCAGGCATTTCCCCGCTTTTTACCTTGCGGACAAGCTCGGCCTCCTGGTCAAGGAAACCCGGCTGCAGAAGATCGTTGCCCGCCATTATCTGGTCCGAGGTGGTGCGTGTGCCTGTCCAGTCCGACATCACCATGCCCTTGAAGCCCCACTGCTCGCGCAGCACCTCGGTGAGAAGGTAGCCTGAAGCCTGGGTATAAGGGCCGTTGAGACGGTTGTATGAGGACATTATGGTCCATGGCTCACCCTCCTTTACGGATATCTCGAAATTGCGCAGATAGATCTCGCGCAGAGCCCTCTCGCTGATGCGGGCGTCATTCTCGTAGCGGTTGTTCTCCTGATTGTTGGCGGCGAAATGCTTTACAGAAGTTCCCACGCCGTTGCTCTGGATGCCGCGCACATACGCGGCGGCCATCTTGCCGCTAAGATACGGATCCTCGGAGAAATATTCGAAGTTGCGGCCGCAGAGCGGATTGCGGTGGATGTTCTGGCCCGGTGCGAGAAGCACGTCAGAGCCGTATTCGAGCACCTCGTTGCCCATTGCCTTCGTAACCTCCTCGACAAGAGAAAGGTCCCAGCTGCTGGCAAGGGATGTGCCTACCGGGAATCCGGTGCAATAGTAAGTGCGGTCCTGTCCTTCACGGTGGTCATGTATGCGGAGGCCGGCAGGACCGTCTGAAAGTATGGTTTCCGGAATGCCGAGGCGCGGTATGGCCTGGGTCGTGCCGGCCGCGCCCGGAAGGGTGCATTTGCTCTCAGGTACGCCGGCAGGAACGCCGCCCCAGCCCGGGCCCACAACTATCCTTGCCTTTTCTTCAAGAGTCATCGCGGCAATAATCTCATCGATATTGTCCGCCGCAAGCCTTGGCTGCGCGAATGCAGGGGCCATGGAAAGGATGCCTGCAAAAAATACGGTCAGTTTTTTCATGTATTCCAATACGTATATTTTAATAATAATATTCCACTTCGGCAGTGCCGGCATTGCTGCGCAAGATAACGGCGTCATCCGTTTTCCTGCCGTTCACATAAATGCCTTTTTCCTTTGATCCGGCAGGGACAAGGCTGATATTGACATGGCCTTTGCCGTAAGGTATGGCCTTTATGCTGCACGGTCCGAATTCACGTGCGACGGTCTCATCGGGGCGAACGGTCATGTAGCCGTCCTCAAAGCCCACGCCGAACAGGCCGTTGATTATCATGCGTATATAGCCGGTGGCAGACCATGTCTGGTCCTTGCAGCTGTGGCGGGGGATCTCTATCTGCCAGCCGCCGTCTTCGAGTCCCGTCTCAGGATTGTAGATCTCCAGGAACGAGCCGGCGCTCTTGTTGACGGCGAGATCCGCCAGATTGCGCAGTTCGAAGGCGAAGCGCTCCGGATGTCCGCTCTGCAGGGCCGCCTGGGCATAGAAAGCGTTCACGAACGGCCACACGAGGTTGTTGTGGCGTCCGGGTTTTTCCGCGGTGAAACGTTTGAAATCAGGCCATACGGAAGGAAGTCCGTGCTTACCCACATGCATGCCGCCGCACAGACGGTATGCCTCATCATCGTCAAGAATGCCCGAAAGCACGGCCAGCGCGCAGCCGAGACCCTCCTGGAATTCATGCACATCCCCGTTCTGGTCTATAAGGTAGTTCAGGCGTCCGCTCCATGGATCGTAAAGCTCCGTGCGGATAGCCTGTTTCAGGGCACCGGCCTTGTCCCCGTAAACACGGGCCAGGCCTGAATCGCCCGTTTTCAGGGCCATTTTCGCGAGATCCTCATAAGCCATGTAATAGATCACGTTGGTGCTGAGACATTTTATCTGTTCGGTCGGAAGGTTCTCGAGCACGCCCTCATATACGAGATTGCCGTCATATACCGGATACTCATAAGCGGAAATGCCGTCATTGAACACCGAAGGTCCCTTGAACATGCCGTATCGTGCATCGAACACGCTTTCTTCCATCTGCTCCATAGTGGCCGCGCAGCATGGGAATGCCAGCGAAAGGAATTCTTCATCGCCGGTGACAAGATAATGGTTCCAGGCGCCGTGCACCCAGATGATCTTGTCCCAGTACTGATGGCCTATAAGAGCGCGGTTTTCGGTGACGGCCCACAGGCTGTTCTCCGCTTCGCGCGGAAAAAGGAGACTGCCCGCATTCCATGCGTTGATCGAGGCGTCGCGGGTCCATTCTCCGCCGTACTCGCCTCCGGCCGTGATAAGTCCGCCATCGATATTGTTCTCTACCGTAGAGACGGCAAGCTCGTATGCCTTTACAAGCAGGGTGTCCCCGCATCTGAATTCCGGATGCTCCGGACAGTCATGTTTGCAGGAAACCGCCGCGAGAACGGCGCAGAGAAGGACGGTTGAATATTTTGTCTTCATGATTTTATCTGATTTTTGCAGACAGGATTATCTCTTTTACAGGATAATCCGGATCCGACGTTAATATTGACAGGGTGCAGAATACGTTCCCGGTATCGAAGGCCTTTGAATCCATATTCACGGCAACGCTGCATTTCTCTCCGGGATAAAGTACCTTTGGAAGAGCGGAGCCGAGCGAGAATCCGGGCGGGACATCCGTATCGAAGATATCCAGAGGAGCGGTGCCGGCATTCGTGAGGGTAAGGGTCAGGGGCTTCTGCGGAGCGTCTCCGCGCGCGGAAGTGCCGAAATTGTGGTACTGCGTGCTGAGCCTTATCTTCGCCCCGGATTCCCGCCCTGGCTCCGCGCATGAGGCGGCCGGAGTGACGGCCACAAATGTGGAAACGGAAGATACGGCCCTGCCGTCTATCAGGACATCATACCTGTCCCTGATGAAGCGCGGTGCCCCGGTGTAAGCGCTCAGGTCATAAACGAGCTTCATATCGCCGCGTTCCCCCGGATTCACGGCCGACGGCATGGAAATCCTGAGCAGGCCGCTCACCTTGCCCGACGGTTTCAGGCTGAATGAATGGCGGCGGGAACCCGTATGTCCCCATTTTATTGTTTCCTGCCTGGATTCTCCTGTCCTGACCTGACGCATATCGGCATCCGTGCGGCTCAGGCGCACATTGTCAGTCAGCACGACGGTGCATTCCTCTTCCACCGGCTTTACGCGAGGAATGATGTTCACGTGGAAACCAAGGCCCTGCGAAGTGCCGTCGGTGAAAGTCACCTTGACGCTTTTGTCAGCTTCGCCAGGAAAGTCCCACGGCTCGTATATCACCTTCACTTTGCCTTTGAGGCCCGGCGGCACCTCCGCCGTAGAATATTCGGCGCGGGTGCAGCGGCACCACGACTGCACTTTCAGCACGGAAAGCGGAGTCTTGCCGGTGTTCGTGAACACGAATTCATGGGCGATCGCCCCGCCGTCCTCCCTGTGTGTGCCGAAATCATGGTGCACATGGTCGAATACGGCGCTCTGGGCCATAACTGCGGTCGCGACGCAAAGGGCGGCGGATATTGTTGCCAGTCTTCTCATTCCTTTTAAAGTATGGTTTCAGGATTCCCGATCAAAAAACGAGCCTGTATGTGCCGGCAGCGAAATCCGTGGATTCCGTATGTCCGGGAAGGGTGACTGTGGCATAAGCTCCCTGCGGAACGGTAAAGTCCCATACGCAGCTGTCTCCCTCATATTTCCATGCGCTCCTGATAAGGCCTGCAGGCGAACGGTATTCGGCGGTCAGATGCCCCAGACGCCTGTCCGGAAGCGGACGCATTATGATATGCCTGAAGCCCGGCATCTCAGGATCGGCGGCGATTCCGGCCGCTGACTCCCATATCCACTGGCATACCGCGCCGTAGGCATAGTGATTGAAACTGTTCATGCCGCTCGGGCCCATGCCGTTCTCGAGAGTATAGCTGTTCCAGCGTTCCCAGATTGTGGTGGCGCCGTTGTCTATGGAGTAAAGCCAGCTCGGATTCCTGCGCTGGAAAAGAAGGCCGTAGGCCACGTCTCCCAGACCGTTTTCAGTAAGGACCTGCATGATGACGGAGGTGCCGAGGAAGCCTGTCTGGAGACAGCCGCCATGATCCGAGATGTTCCGGCGGAGATTGTCCAGCATGCGTTCGCGTGCCTGTCCGTCGACAAGGCCGTTTTTGAGCGCGAACAGCGCCGGAGTCTGCATGTCATTCAGGATTCCGAGCCTGAAACGTCCGTCCGCCGTAAGGAATTTCTCCTTGAGGTAAGCGGTCGCCTCCTCATGCATGGCCGCGTATTTCTCCGCATCGCGGCCTGTGGCCGCTGCCATGTCGCGCATCATCGCGGCATCGATCGCCCAGTATGAGGCGCCGAGATAGCTCCAGTAATGCACGGCATCAGGATTCAGCCTCCACTGGCCGTCCACATTGATATTCTGTTTCCCCGAACAGCTCTCCAGAGGCTCGTAGCTGAGCCAGTCGGCCCACTGGTAATTGCCGTTTTCGTTTACGAGAGCCTCGTGATCGTATTTCGTTTCAGCTACATGGTCCATGAACTTCTCCATGGAATCCCAGCTTTCTTCTATGATTTCCGCATCGCCGAACTGCTTCCATATAGTCCATGGGACTATGACGCCGGCATCGGCCCAGCCCAGACGCATCATATCATGGCTGTCCGCGCCGTACTGCCCCTTAGGGGCGACGCCCGGATATGCCCCGGAATCCGTCTGGGTGTCACGAAGGTCGCGCAGCCATTTGTGGAAAAACGCGTCAGTGTCCGCGAAAAAGGTTCCCGTACCGGCAAACACCTGCGTATCCGCTGTCCAGCCGAGACGCTCGTCACGCTGCGGACAGTCGGTAGGCACTGACAGATAGTTCGAGCGCATTCCCCATACGGTATTTGAAATCAGCTTGTTGATAAGTCCGTTCCCGGTCGTGACGCTGCCTGTCTCCATCTCTTTGGCAATGGATGAGACAGGTATCGAGCGCACGGATCTGATCGTCACCTCTCCGTCCGCCGTAATGGAAATGAAGCGGTAGCCGAAGAAAGTGCAGGCCGGAATGAATTTCTCGATACGCCTGCCGGCGAAGATATAGTCAAGACGCACGCCCTGGTCTGGTATGCGCAGGTTGCGGCGGTGTACGCTGCCCTCCGGGCCGTCCATGCCGCGGCTGTCCGCGCCGTTTCCGTCGTTCAGGAGCTCGGCAGGAAGACATTCGAGCCGGACGCCCTCCGCAGCCGAGAACACGAAGTCCGGAACAGCCGCCGCATTCTGGCCGAAGTCTATCACGAGGGTCTCGCCCGGAGCGACTTTCATAGTCTGTCCCGGCCTGTACTCGCGTTTGACGATCACCTTGCCCAGTTCGCGGGCCACGGCATCCGCGTTCTCCACTCCTTCCCATACATATGCCCTCACCGGATCGAGGGCAAGATCGAAGCGGCGGCATATCTCCGCGCCTTCGGACGGAAGGATTTCTCCGGAGAACTCGGTATTCACCTCCGGAACGGACAGTTTTTCAGGCGTGAGGTAGCCTGGAAGCTCGCGGGCATCGTAAGTCTCGCCGTCGAATATGGCGGCATGCTTCACCGGGCCTGCGATGCCGGCAGTCCAGCGGAGGGTGTCCGTGCCGAAAAGTTCGTATCCTCCGTCTTCATAATCCAGCCTGAGCACGCTGCGGAAAGCGCATTTGCGCCCCTGCATGCCCTCATGTCCGTAGCCGGTTATAATCTTGTCAGCCCACCAGCCGGGAGTCACCTGCGCGGAAAGGCTGTTGGATGCGCCGGCAGCCTTGTCGAATGCGCCGGTAATGTCGTATGTAAAGGAACGCCTGGTCTTCCCGTAATGGGTAAAACCCGGTTTGAGGATATCGGTACCGACCGGCTTGCCGTTGAGATACAGCTCATATACTCCGAGGCCGGTCGTCATCCACACTACGGAAACGACCTTGCCCCTGTTGGAGGGAGTGCATGCAAACCAGCTGGCGCCGTCGGCGGCGCGCTGGCCGTTTCCTACAGGTCCTTCCACGACAGGAGCGTCCGCCGCGGAGATCCAGCAGGAGCATTCCCATGCGTCACTGCCGAGCGCATCCGTACGGACACCTGCGGTTTTGCCGCCGCTGCCTGCCGCCGTCAGGAGAATGACGGCGGCAAGTATCAACGGCAGGCTGAAAAAGAATCTTTTCATATTCTGTTCTAAAAACGTACAGAGCAGCCGGAAATGCCGGAAAGGTCGTAAGGGATGCTTACCGAGCCTTTGATAACGCCGGATCCGACATACTCCTTGATAAGGCAGAATCCGATATCCGCACGGTCCGAAGTCTGTACCGGCCAAGATCCGGAGCACTGGTTCACGACCACATCTCCGCCTATAGACGTCATGTCCGAGAAGCCGCTGAAGCTCCTGAAGTCAGGGCAGGATGCGATCACAAGATCACCGCCTACAGACCTGAGCTGCATGAACGCGCCTCCGTCAGAGCTGTCATAGAAGCGCTCGGCGCCGGAAATGTTTTCTACGGTGAAGCTGCCGCGCACCGTCTTCAGGCTCTTGAAGAGCCTCATGCTTTCGTAGCCGCCGTCCATAGCGCCGAGGAATCCTGACATCCTGAGGCTGCCGCCTACGCCTGTCAGCGCAGGGAATGCCTCGCGGGTCTCGCCGTGCATGAACATATCCGACGGAACCGACTCGAGGACAAGATCTCCGCCTACGGAAGAAAGGGCCTCGAAACGCAGCCAGATCTCGCTTTCACCGGAAATGTTCCTGAGAGCGAAACTTTCACCGACAGAAGAAAGATTGTCGAACATCAGCCTTGTGGAACCGTAGTTGAAGCTGCCTGGATGAACGTTGTCTATCTCAAAGCTGCCGCCAACGACGGCAAGTTCGTTAAAGAGCAGGAACTGCTCCTTCTCAAGATTCTTCAGCACGAAATCGCCGCCGACCTTCACAAGTGCCGTAACGCCGTCGTAACCCTCCGAGAAGATCCTGTCCGCACAGTCGTGGAGCTTGAAATCCCCACCCACTTCGTCCAGACTCTTAAGGTTGAACCAGCCGTGTACGGACGACATATCCACATTGCCGTCGACTTTTTCAAGAGATTCGAGGAATCCGCGGCTTATGTTGGAGCCTATACCTCTCATAATCAGGTCGCCTTTGATTGTCTTGAGGCTCTTGAATGCATTTTTGCTGATGCCGCCGGAGATATCGGTCAGAATCAGGCTGCCGCCAATTGTTTCAAGGTTGTGGATACCGTCTTCGTCCCATGTCATCCATTCGCCCTGATCCACGTCATGAATATAAAGATTGCCGCCGATATAGGTGAGATTGTGCATTCTGAGATAGCACTTAGGAAGATGCGCAAGCTCGATATCGCCGCCTACCCTTTCCAGGGAAGTGAAGTCCTGACCGCCCCAAAGATGGTCGGCGCAGTTCTCGAAATGAAGGCTGCCCTTGATTTCCTTGATTTTGCCCCAGCATCCCTGTGCCCAGCCGTCATCGACCTTGAGGTTAGGAAGGTTCTTAAGGGTGAGACTGCCGTTTATGACTTCCGGAAGAGCGTCGCCGCCAGGATATACATTGACATTTATGTTCTGGACGCAAAGGCTTCCCGAATCTTTCCAGTTGAAATCGTTAAGCTTGCTCAGATTGAATCCGTCCGTATAGTCGTTGCAGATGCCGTCGACGGTAAGCGTACCCTCCACTTTCTGTATCTTGGAAGCAAGATTGCCTATATCGGAAGCGGACACATCACCTCCCTGCACTGTAAGATCCCTCACAGTTACGGCAGAGCCGTGGGAAGCTATGAAAGCCTCTACCTCCGCTTTGCCCGAGAGAACCACATCCCCCACAGGGAAAGAACCGTCACAGTAAGGGACGTTGTCTATGGAAACAGGACTGGCGGTAGTGCCGAGCATTATCTGAGATCCGGCCGGAATAACGCCGTCACGCATCCATTCGCGGATTCTGCAATAGTTGTTGATTGCTCCGGTATCCGTATTCAGTATTATCACTCCGCCTGCATGGGTAAGGTTTTTCTTGAGATTGTCGTTGCCTCCGTACCATAATGCGAACTGCTTGCAATCCGTAATGCTGAGCGTGCCGCCTATGTATGAGAGGTTCGGCGCTCCGCCGAAGTCCCAGAAGCTGTTGTTGCATTCGTTGATGACAAGGTCCCCCCCTACCCTTTCGAGTTTAGGGCAGCGGAAATTGGACATGGTACTGGTGTTGCCGTCGATTATAAGGTCGCCTTTGATTTCCCTGAGGCTGTCCGTGCCGTTCCAGTCGAAAGCCCAGTTCACGTTGCGCAGGATGAAATCGCCGTTCACGACCTCAAGGGCACGCGGACCGTTAGGATTATCGATGACGCAGTCCTCGATGACGATGCTGCCGTCAAAATGGATGCCGTTGCCGCCATGCACATGGCCTTCATTGAAGAATATGAACTCTGTCTGGAATTTAGGCAAATCCTTAAAATATGCCGTACCGAGAACGCGCTCCACGCGTCCTTTCACAAGATTGAGATCCTTATCCTCGACATCCGCACCTTTTACCGTAAGGTTCCATACTGTCTCTCGTTCGGCGCCTTTTGCGTCATAGAACGCCTGGATCTGGTCATGTCCGTCAAGAACGTAGCTCCTGATCCATTTCGTGATATTTATCCTGCCGATCTTCACGGCAGCCGCGCGCTTCACTACAAGAGTATTCGAGTTGGACAGGCGGCCCATATTGCCGTCGGCATCTGTGACCTCCACCTTGATGCCGGTGTATGTGCCGGGGAGGACGGATATGTAATACATCGTGTTGGCCTGGAAATCGCCGTTGAGGGTCACGTGGTTCACGCCCTCTGTTACGGTGACTTCAGGAGCCTGTCTCTTTCCGTTTGCAGGTTCTTTGACGGTGACGCTGATCTTGCCGGCAAGATTCTGGTCTGCCGAGAAAGTCACCGATTTCACATTCTCGTTGCCCAGGGTGAATCCGATGAGGGAGCCGACCTGCGAGAAAAGGAATTCCGTGTTATAGGATTTTGCGACAGTTACGGCCGCGGCAGGATCGAAACCCTCCGCGACAGCGTTCTGCCGGGAAGGGAATTCCAGGGAAAGCGCGCCTTTTTCAAAAGATGCCCCGGCCATGTAAGGATACAGGGCGCAGTAGCTCGAGGACGGCTCCGCCTTGCCGGTGAAAACGGCGATGCCGGAAGTCGCGTCATACGAAGAAAGGGCAAATCTGTTGTTCTGGCCAGCGCTGAATACGCTGATCTCGTCGGTGCTGTCCCAGACAACGCGTCTGCCGTCAGAGAGAGAGGTCTTCGTACCGTCATTCTCCACAGATGCGGTGAATGTCATTTCCTGAAGATCCGAAGGGTTCCCGGTTATATCGGGATTTATGAGTTCATGAGAACAAGCGGCTGCAATAACCAATGCAGCGGCTGAAAGGAGTCTGTTTGGCTTTTTCATCTTTTTGCATTGTTTTATTCCCATCCATCCTCAAAATCGCCGAAGTCGATAGGGTCGTAGCTTTCTGTAGTGCTATCGCACAATACACGGATCGGAGGTACGTCAATCAGCAATACAGACGGACACTCGTAAACCGTTTTGGATGTTTTTGACATAAGGATATACTGTTATTTTGATATTTATTTTCTGATTTCGAGAATAAGAGGATGGTTGGACATGACAAGCGATACGCCTCCTTTGGTGTCAAGGACGTCCACGGCATCGGTGCCTTTGGTCGGATCATACAGTTTCACGCCTTTGTGGCGCTTGCCGAAGTCCAGCACGACATTGTCCTCTCCGCCCTCGTAGCGCTCGTCCCACAGGACGAGAAGGAAAGTGCCGTCATGGCGCTGGAGCAGCAGGTCATGCACGGTCTCCGGACAGTTCCTGACAGAATAGTCCAGACATCCCGGTTTCTCTATGGATTTGTCATCCTTGAGGATAGTGGTGAGATTGTGCAGGTAATGCGCGCTCAGGCGCGGCTTGTATTCTTTCGTATAGAATCCGAAAGACTGGTTTCCGGCCTCGTCGGAGCGGTCCCTGAGAATGTACATCGAGGTATGGCTGTAGCCTCTCTTGTACTGGGAGAGATAGGTGGACATATACATAAGGGCCTGTATCTCCTCTGTATAGTCGCCGCCGATAGTGTTGCCCGTCTCGGTAGTCACGCGAGGAAGGGCGAGGATCTGCTCATGGGTGTAGCCTTTGTATCCGTTCATCCATGTCTCGCCGAAGTTGCCCCAGATGCCGTCGATAAGGCATTCGGGACCCGGATCGGACGCGTCCCAGGTCTGGTTGTTGTTCACGCCCTTGTGATGCGGATGCTCGAAATAGTTGTGTACGTTGATGACATCCGCGTAAACCGTGCCGTCAGGCATGAGACATCCGGCGCCCTGCGGAATCGTGAGGTACTGGAGGCCCACATTCTCGGCCTGCGCACCGGTACATGTCATGCTCCATACGGGATAATCGCACAGCACCGGATCCGCCTTTACCATCTGATAGAAGTCCGCCAGCATCTGCGCAAGAGGTATCCAGCTGCCCCTGCCGCCGCCTTTCTCACCCTTGTAGGTGATTGTCCAGTTGTTGGGCTCGTTGCTGCCCTCGAACGCGATGAGGGCGCCCATCTCATGAAGGATATGTCCGCCTTTTATAGCCTTTTCCAAGTTGGCGTCCGTCGTTCCTGAGTCAAGGCCCAGGGAGAACTTGATGCCGGCTTTGTCGTGGAGATACCTGTAATTGTACTCGGTGTCTCCGCCATAACCGCTGCGTATCCAGCGTGCTCCCAGATACTGCATGCATTCGAGAGTCGACTGAAGGTTCTCTCCCCTGCTGTCGATGCTCGAGTTTACGCCTATGCTGGACAGGAAGTCGTTTGCAGGAACCGCTTTCACGCAATTGTTTTCGCGTGCGGCCGCCGTGAAGGCGAGCGTCAGACATGCTGTCATGAAAAATATTCTTGCTGTTTTCATATTTTTGATTTGTATTGATTATTCAAGTCCCGGAGCCTGGAAATGCGTTCCGCATGCGGACAGGTCCGAAAGTCCGTACTGGATGCTGACATTGGAGCCGGATTTCACTATGCCGTTGTCTACATACTCCTTGATGATGCAGAAGCCTATGTTCCGGATATCGGAGCTCTGTGCAGGCCATGAGGAATCGTTGCCTGTGACGACGATATCGCCGCCTATGCTTCCGATATGGTCGAAGCCTGTGAAGCTCTTGAAATCAGGATTGTCCTTGATGATGAGACTGCCGCCCAGGGTGGTGATGCACAGTCCGTATTTTCCGCCGTCGCGAGTATCGAAGAAACGTTCGATGCCGGTCACTCCCTCCATGTGGAAGTCACCGCCCACCTCACGAAGCGACGCGAATGTCAGGTTGTCCGCCTGGGACAGGTATTTGAACATGTTGCGGATAATGACGCTGCCGCCCACTTTCTTCAGGTTCACCATGCAGCCGGCGTCATGATGCATGTGTTCGCCGGATACATTCTCAAAGCGAACGTCGCCGCCCACTTCGGTCAGTGCAGGGAGTTCGAAATACAAGGTACCGTATTCAAGATTCTCGAGTATCAGGTCGCCGCCCACTTTCTGGAGCGCCGCCAGACCGTCCTCCTGGCCGCTGAACAGCTCTTTCTCGCAATCGCGGAAAATGACGTCGCCGCCCACTTCCTTCAGGGCAGGCATCGTGATGTATGACTTAGGCAGTTTCTCCACGATGAGGCTGCCGCCTATGCGTGTCACGCCTGTAAAGAACTGGCCGCGCCAGATATGGTCGCCGTGGCCGAAATTTGAAACCACAAGATCGCCGTCCACCTCGGTCACCTTTCCCACGGAAGCCTCTGCCCAGCCGCCGTCAAGGTTCCAGTTGCAGTCGATGAACTTGAGATCGCCGTATACGTGAGGATATTCTGCAAGGCCGTTAGGGTTGACGCTGTGTCTGAGGTTCTTGAAGATGAGGCCCTTTTTAGGGTTAAGGGCCACTATCTTCCTGGTATCGAGCCATTCATCCGTGCTGTCGTCCGTGCAGACTCCGTCGACGGTAAGATCGCCGCGCACTTCGCTGACGCGGTTCACAAGCGAGTGCATCTGCTCTACGGTGACATCGGCGCCGGACACCGTGAAGTCCATGACGGCGATTTTGTCCGAACCGCCGTTGAGGAAAGCCTGCACCTGCGAATATCCGTTCAGCGTATAGCTCTCAACCCCGACCGGATCGGGATCGTCGCCGTCGCATGAAGGCACTGTCTTGAAGTCCACGAAGCCAGCCTCGGTCGTACCGAGAGTTATTACGGCATCCGGCCTGATGATGCCTTTTTTGTACATATCGCGCACTACACAGTATCTTGCAGGGTTGGCATTCATCCTGTTGTCGAAGATGGTGACGTTGCCGCCGATCGAGGAAATCTTCAGAAGGCCCTGCATCCATTCGACGTACTCGAACGCATTTGCGTTGCCTGTCACGATAAGGTCGCCGCCGATTGAAAGCCCGTCCGCGAAATCTTTAAGCTCCCAGAAACCGTTGTCGCAGTCATTGACGACGAGGCTTCCGCCCACCTTGGCGAGCTTAGGGAAATGGAAGTTTGCGAGAGATTTCGTATTGTGTTCTATAATCAGGTCGCCGCGCACCTGGGTAAGGTTGTCCTGGCCGTTCCAGTCGAAAGGCCAGCCCATGTTGCGGATGATGAGGTCGCCGCCGCAGACGCTGACGCCGCTCAGGCCGTTAGGGTTGATGCTGCAAGGAATGTCCTCGAAGATGATGGAGCCTTCGAGACGTATGCCGTTCTGGCCGCCGTTGCTGTAGTTGTAAAGAATCTGCTCTGTCTCCAGGTACAGGCTTTCACCTTCCGGAGTGTTCTCCCATTCATCCGCCAGCACGCCTGAAAGCTGGAATGTGCCGCGCACGGCGAGAACCTTGTCTTTGAGTTTGAGCAGCTGGGACGATGTGACGTCGGAGCCTGTAATGATAAGGTCCCTGACATTGATGCGCTCCTCCACAGTATCGTCAAGGAAAGCCTGGACCTCGTCATAGCCGTTGAGGACGAAGCTGTCGAAGTCCTTCATCGAGCCTTTCTCCCATTCGTCTTCGGTAAACGTGAACGAACCGAGGGTGAAATATCCGTTGGACCCTATATCCGCGCCCGTATCGGTGCTGACAGTCACGGTCTTGCCGTCATTGCGGGTGAACTGGAGAGAGAAACCGTCGTATTTGCCCGGGAGAACGACGAAATAATACGCAGTGTTTGTCTCGAAGGCGCCTTTAAGCTCCACATGGCCGGTGCCGTCCGTCACGTTTACCGCGAGTCCGCCGTCATTGAAAGAGATCTCCGCCTTGCCTGACAGATACGCTCCCTTGCCGGTAAGCTTCACGGATGTCACTCCCTCATTGCCAGTAAGCACGGACACTATGGAGCCGACATTGCGGAATTTCAGCGTCTGGGACTCGGTACGGCACACTGCGAGAGCGGCGGCCGGATCGAACGAGCTGCTTGTGACGCTCTGCTCCGAAGGCAGGACGGCGGTGAACTTTTCTTTTGCGAAAGTAGCGTCTTTCTGATACGGGTAGAGGGCATAATACATGCCTGATTCTGGGGTTATGCCCGAGAACTCCGCCTGGGCGCCCGAGAATTTCAGTGACGACACCACGAACCTTGAGTTCTGGCCGCCGGCGAATACGGATATGGCGTCATCGGACTGCCACCACACCCTGTGCTCCGCGGTGAGGTATGTTTTCGTAGCTTCGGTTTCCTGCGCATACGCCGTGAATGTCTTCTCCACGCCGTACACAGGATCCTCGCCTTTTATCTCTTTAGCGCATCCGGCCATTGTCAGCAGGATTGCGGCGCCCAACAATATATTGTGTTTCATATTCATAAGCGTTTAAAGATTATTTCCAGCCGTCAATAGGGTCGCCGTTGTCAGGATAGCCCTCTCCGGTGTCTTTGTCAGGGTCAGACTTCACATCGCCCTCGGCGCAGGTATTGATCTCCGTGATGCGGATCTCGCCGGTCTCAGGGCTGCCGAGCTTGAAACTTGCGGACTTGCCGATGACTCCTGTTTCCTGGAAGTCGCGGAGCAGACAGTAGCCGTACCATACGATATTGCCGCTCTCGTCAGTGCTGCCGTATTTCGTGACATCAGCGTCGCCGCCGTGGTTGTCCCAGATTACGACATTGCCGCCGATATGGGTGAGGTGTTCGAAACCGTTGAGGCCCCAGAGCCTCTTGCATCCCTGGATGACAAGGTCGCCGCCGATATACTTGATGCCGTTGCCCCTGAAATACCAGAGACCGCAGTTGTCGAATATGAAGTCGCCGCCCACTTTGTTGATCGCAGGAAGCAGGCCGCCTTCGAAGCCGCGCTCCATACCCTTGAACACCAGGCTGCCTTCCACCTCTACAAGGTTCTTGAACGGATCCCAGCCGTCCCAGTAAGGGAAGCGCGGACAGTCCTCGATCACAAGATCGCCATGGATAGTCTCGAAGCCCTGGAAACCGTTAGGGTTGATATGCGCGTTTATGCCTCGCATCACTATAGAGCCTTCGCATATTATCGCGTTGGCGCCGTTAGGATTGTTCTCCTGATAAAATATGTGTTCTGTCTCCAGCCAGTTGTTCTCGTTATATGCGAAATCGTCGTTGCATACGTATTCCATAGTGAACGTGCCCTTGATTACGGCGACACGGTTCTTCAGGCTCCTCATCTGCTCGGACGTGATATCCGCTCCGGAAATTGTAAGGTTGCGTACGGTCTCCTTGGCCTGGCCTTCTTTCAGTCCGTTGACGAAGCCCTCCATCTGGGCCTTGCTCCTTATGGTGTAATCCTGAGGCTCGCCAGGCATGATGCCGGCGCAGTTAGGAAGCGTCGCGAAATCGACGGCCTGCGATGATGTGCCCAGCCTGATCTGTGCTTCCTGAGATATGACTCCTGAATTCGCGAGCTCGCGTATCACGCAATAGCCCGTGTATCCGTCCTCTGTCAATGTCTTGAGCAGCCTGTTGTCGAATACCGCTACATTGCCGCCGATACGTTCGAGCGCATCGAAACCGTTGAGGCCGGCGAGAGCCGGGTTGTTCTGTACGGTAAAATCACCGCCTACTGTCTTGAGACCGGATACGAAAGTGACAAGGGTGACGTTGTCCGAGAGCTCGAAGCTGCCTTTCACGGTTGAGAGCGACCTGAAATTTTCGCCGCTCAGCGCCGATGTGACGCCTTTGAGGGAGAAATCGCCGCCTACGGAGCCGAGGAACGCGAAGCTCTGCGGATCTTCAGTCACCTTAGGGCAGTTGTCTATGAGAAGGTCGCCAGGCATCGCCTGATACGACGACATTGCGGAAAGGGAAGAAAGGGAGGCGTTGTTTCTGAGGACCACATCTCCTTTGATCTCCACCTTGTCGGCGAAGCCCTCGAGATTCCGGGCACCCACGCCGTCAAGGGTGAGGACGCCTGTCACCGAAGCGATACGGTTCTGAAGAAGCGCGAGGACAGAAGCGTCGACATCCGCGCCTTTTACGGTAAGGTCCGCCACATTCTCTTTCTTCACGACATTCACGTTCGAGAAGTCGCGCACCGTCTGCGCACCGTCGAGCACATAGCTCTGGCCGTCAGTTGTCTCGAGAGTCCAGTCCGAAGCTCCGAAGCGCAGGTCTACATTCGTGGTGACGCCGCTTTCGTAATTCTTCTCGCCGCTCATGACGTATGCGGCGGAGAGTCCGAGGCTGTTGGTCGCGGTAATCCTGACATCCTTGAATTTGCCAGGATAGATCACCGCATTGTAAGTGTTGCCTGACCTGATAGCGCCGGAGAGCACTACTGTAGTGTCTCCCGTGATGACCACCGTGTTGAGACTGGAAACCATGACTTTCGCCTTGCCGCTTATGCGTTCGGTCCCGTCAGCAGTGGCTATTTCTATCTTCTGCACGTCGTCGGCATTGATTGTCAATGCGATAACGTGGCCTGTCATTTTGAGGGACGCCCTGTTGCCGGCCGTCTTGCCGACACTGAAAAGCGCCTCCGGATCGCATTTGCCCGCGATGGCCTTCTGCTCCCGCGGAAGGTTTGAAGTGATGCCGTCTCCGTTGTTGGTCGCAGTCTCGTCGAACGGATAAAGCACATAATACGAAGAAGCTTCGGTGATCTTGCCCCTGAATGATGCTGTCCTGCCGTCGGCTGACAGGCAGTCGAAAGCTACAGGCGTCCTTCCGTTGAAAACAGCCGCCTGTCCGTTCCATTCGAGCAGGCTGCTCTCCGAAGAAAGTTCGAGAGTGACCTCGGTTGTTTTCGGAGTATCGTCAGGAGTCGGTTCCTCCTTGCATGCAACCGCAGCTGCCATGCAGACGGCCATAAGACCTGTCAAAGCTTTAATACCGGTTTTCATAATATTCATTGTTTAGTATATACTCTCACGTAATCCACGTACATGTCCGAACCGTTGCCGTAACGCTCCAGATCTATAGGCCATCCGCTGATGCCGCCTATCGCGTAATTGATAAGGAAATAATGCGGATACTCCTTTGTAAGCCCGTTCGTAGGGTGGCGGAACACCTCCACATCATCCAGATAGTACACTGTCTCTTCCTCGCCTATGTAGCATCCGTAGGTATGGAAGGTCGTGGAAAAATAACTCTTGCCGGCGATCTCCATCATAGGGACAACCGTAGTGTGGTCCGGCTTGCGCGAACCGTCCTCAAGTGTCTGGCCCCAGTAATGGCTGGTGATCGAGTAGCCCGTATGGTTAGGATTGCCCGGGCCCACACCGCCGTATGCCTCGATAATGTCTATCTCATCGCAGCCGGAAGGAGCGCAGCGTACCTTTCCGGCGCTGTTCAGGGTCCAGAACGCAGGCCATGTTCCCGGAGCGGACTGGGCCGTGAAACGGCACTCCATATAGCATGGAACGCTGCACCATAGGCCGTTGCCGTCCATGTCCATCGGGGCGATAAGGCCTGAAGAGCTTCTGCCGTCATCTTTCTTGCGGGCGGCTATCTTGAGATAGGTATCCCTCTGGAAGAACGGATTCATCGGGCCGTCCGCATCCGCGAACTGCCATCCGCTGAAATCTCCGCCGCCAGGCTTGTGGGCGTTGTAACGCGCGCCCCTTCCGTCGTTCGATATGGAGAGAGGGCCGTCGAAATCGTCCGCGAAAGCCAGCACAAGGCCTTTGGCCGCCTCGGGATCCTTGTCAGGAATGCCCTGACGCCATTTCACTCCGCCGGTATTGTAGAGCTGGAGTTCGAAATAATCCTTGCGGCCGCTCCTGCTCATTGTATATATGCGCACGTTCATAGGACCTGCCGGGAATTTGTCCGCATCGAAGGTGAATGAAGCCTCCTTGTTGCCTGAGATCTTCAGGCCGGAAGAAGGGGTCACCTCGACGTCGTGTCCGTATTCCGAAGGATTCTTCTTGTCGGGCACGGCCCAGATGAAAGCCCTCGCGTTATCCATTCCGGGGGCGGTGAAACGTACGGTCACCTTTCCCTTGACATCGCTGCGGCACTCCGGCGCCACCATCCTGATGCTCTCCACCCACTCGGTGTATTTGTAATCGGTCTGGCCCCAGTTGAAGTCCGCATAAGAAGGGTTCTTCGCCACTTTGCGCTCGCCTGCTCCTGACGGAGGGCAGCATGACGGGTCAGAAGCCCATTCCTTGTTCGGATAACGTCCCATCTCAAGTTCCAGCACGCCTCCTGAGACTATATCTGAGTGGCGGATCCATGAGTTGCAGTACATATCGCCGTTAAGCCATGCGTTCTGTATATAAGTGTTTTCAGGACCGTAGTTCCTGCAGCGTACCGTAAATGTCTTTCCTTCTCCCACGTCGATCGTAACTTCCTCGAATACAGGGCTTGTAAGCGCGTATACCGGCAGGCCCGGGGTCACCGGATAGAATCCCATCATCGAGAATACGGCGAATCCGGTAAGGCCGCCGCCGTCCTCGTCGCCCGGAATGCCCATGAGGTCGTTGCGGAACCACTGGTCCAGAAGCGTGCGGGTGCGTTTCTGCGTCTTCCACGGCTGTCCTGCGTAGTTGTAAAGATAAGGAATGTGCATGCAAGGCTCGTTGCCCATAGAATACAGGCCCACGAGAGCGCTGTGGTCCGGGCTGGCTACATAGCACTCGTATTTACCCGTGCCCATGTCCCCTGAGTACATTTCATCAAGGGCCTTGGCGAAGGCCTCGCGGCCGCCCATCATCTCCATGAGGCCGGCTATATTGTGCTGCACGTCCCAGCGGTATATCCAGCCGTTGTTCTCGTCGTATGCCTCACGGAAGCCTACGCCGCCGGAAAACTTGTAGTCGAACGGTTCGATGAATCTGCCGTCCGCGTCTTTCGGGTGGAAGAATCCGGTTTCCTTGTTGAACAGGTTGCGGTAATTGTAGCTGCCTTTAAGGTAATGCTTGCGCTCCTGCTCCTTGCCGAGGTGGTCGGCGATCTGGGCGAGACACCAGCTGTCGTATGAAGTGCCGAGGGTAACGGCAACCGGCTGGCGTTTCTCGAAACCGTTGATCTCCGGAGCCGTTTCCTTTTCTCCCGGCTTTAGCGAAGGATACCAGCCGTGTTTCTTGTAGAACTCGTCAAGTATGCCGGGCCTGCAATACGACCACGGAGCTAAGGATTTGTTGTCCAGGCTCACCTTGCCTGCCGCATATGCGGCCTCGATGTCGAAATCAGTGAGGCCTTTGGCTATGGCGTCGGCGATTACGGCGATGCCGTGGTTGCAGTTCATGGAATGGCTGTCGCCTGTAGGAAGAGGGAATGTCGGAAGCCAGCCGTAAGGGCACTGCTCCGCAGCCCTCACATACGACTGTATCATGTCCTGCTCCATCTCCGGCTCGATGATGGTGCGCAGGGGATGCGCGGCCCTGTAAGTGTCCCAGATCCAGTCATCAACATAATACGGACGGCTGTCTTCGTGCACCTGCGCGTCGTATGCGCTGTAGTAGCGCTTGTCCTCGGACATATTCCACATCCTCTCGTAAATGCGGTACAGCGAAGTATAGAACACTGTCTTCTGGTCTTCCGTGCCGCCTTTCACCTTGATTTTGCCGAGCTTTTCGTTCCAGAGAGCGCGCCCTGCCATGGCGAGCTGCTCCACGCTCCTGCCGTCGACCTCCTTCATGAAGTTCTCGCGTGCCTGGCATGCGTCGATGAATGAAATGGCGTAGCTGACCTGTATTTCCCGGGCATCGCCGAAATCGAGGGCCACCCTGTCTTTTCCGAGCGGAATCACGCTTTCAGGAACCTTCGAGGTACGGAGATGCAGATACACTGTAAGAGGGTTGAGCGAGCCGCTGAATGTCTCGCTTGCGGTAACGGTGCAGCCATCGGTGACGATTCCGTCACCCTTTATGATGATGCTGTGGCGTCCGTCCTCCAGGAAGCGTATGTCATATACGCCGCCCCTTTGTGCCGGAGCATATTCCGCCTGGGCCATCACGTTGTCCAGCAATATGCTGGAATGATACGGACTGATGTTCTCATAGTCATAGCTGTACGTCATCTCCGTATTTTCGTCGAACCCGCCGCTCCACGGATTGATGCTGAATGCCATCGCACCGCGGTGGTTCACCTGTGTTACAGGGAGTCCGCTCACCCTGTCGGTCATGTACTCGTGACGCATAGGGCGCACGCGCACCATGCTGTTGGGCAGATGCGTCATAGGATATACCGGCACCAGAAGGTGGCTGATATAGCCTATGTTCGGGTTCACATAATCCACAGGCGTTTTTTCCTGAGTGTCTGCCGTACACGACGGGCATGCCCCGGCCATTATCGCCGCGGCTGCCGCAACCGCCGTTTTCTTGAATATGTATGATATCTTCATGGTTTTATTTGGTTTCGCTCATTACAAACTCCAGTTCTCCGCCGCCTGCAAGCTGTCCGTAGCTGACGGTATTGCCAAGCGGCTCGCCGTTGAACCTGACTTCCGACACATAGACGGCCTTTTCGCTCCAGTTCCTTGTCTTCATATGCAGCTTGCCGCAAGGCATCTTCACGACAGCTTCCGGAACCTGAGGGGCGCCGAGCACATACTCGCCGCTAACCGTATTGACGGGGTAGAATCCCAAGGCGCTGAATATATACCAGGCCGACATCTGGCCGCAGTCGTCATTTCCGCAAAGGCCGTCAGGCCTGTTCTGATAGAATTTATCGTGAATCTCGCGCTGGAGCTCCGCAGTGCGGTTCCTGTCCCCGAGCAGGCTGTAAAGCCAGATGACATGATGGCTCGGCTCGTTGCCATGGGCATACTGTCCTATGAGGCCGGTGACATCGCCGGTGAAGCCGCCCTGATCCACCCTTGTCTCAAGGATGAAGAGTGAGTCGAGTTTCGCAAGGAAGGCGTCGCGGCCTCCCATAAGTCCGGCCATTCCGTCGACATCCTGCTGTATATGCCAGGTGTACTGCCATGCGTTGCCCTCAGTATAGTCGCCGCCCACAGTGCCGCCATGGGAAAGTATGAACTTGTCGAACGGAGTCCTCCACTCCCCTTTGCTGTCGCGGGCGCGTATGAGCTTGTTCTCCGGATCGAAGAGATTCCTGTAATAGCGCGAACGCTTCATGAAGAAATCGCGGTCCTCTTCCTTGCCGAGCTTTCCGGCCAGCATCGCCGCGCAATAATCGTCATAGCCGCACTCCAGGGTACGCGAGGCGGACTCTTCCTTATATATGTCGAACGGGAAATACCCGTATTTGTCATACACGTCCCAGTCGGCCCTGTAATGGTTCACGGTAAGCGACGCATATATGGCCTCATACGCTTTTTCCGCGTCCACCAGACCCTTGAGGGCCGCATCGGCCACTACAGGCACGCCGTGGTTCGCTATCATGCAGAAGTTCTCCTTGCCCCACAGCTCCCATATCGGAAGGAAGCCCTTGGTCCTGCAGTGCTCGATCATGCCTTCGGCAACATCCTTGTTAAGCTGAGGGTCCACCAGGGTGTAAAGAGGGTGCGCCGCACGGAAGGTGTCCCACAAAGACAGGGTTGAATAATATTTTCCGTCCGGAGCGGTCTTCACGGCATTGTCATCGCCGCGGTAGCGTCCGTCAGCATCCGCTATATTGTTCGGCTGGATGAAAAGATGATATACGGAAGTATAGAAATTGCTTTTCTGCTCATCCGTACCTTTCACGTCAAAGAGCGAGAGTTTCGCGTTCCACGCGTCATGCGCCGCCTTGCGCACAGCATCGAAATCCCACGCCGGAAGCTCCGCGGCGAGGTTTGATGCGCTGCCCTCCTTGTCCACGCATGAAAGCGCTATCTTCATCATGAGCCTGTCGCCGTCCGCGAAGCGGAGTATGTACTTGGGAGCCTTGTGAAGAGGATTTGTCTCCTGCAGTTCAGCCTTTTCCACCGGAGAGTCGAACGTGACGGTATAGTACAGGTCACGCTCCACCCAGCCGCGCAGGCGGCTGTGGCCGGTGATAGTGTACCCGTCAGTGAACTCCACCTCGTTTTCAAGCACCGCCGTGTCATAGCCGTGCTCCGAGCTGGTCTGAAGGCTCTGGAAATCCACCAGCACATTCCTGCCGCCGTCGAACGAGAACCTGTACATGGCCACATGAGGTGTACATGTAACTTCGGTGCGCACCCCGTTCTGGGGAAGTGTCACTGCATAATATCCCGGCACGGCAATTTCCGTCTCCTTGTCTATAACGCTCTTGAAATCATCCCTCTCCGCCTTGCTGAAAGGCATCACCATGATATCTCCCATGTCAGGGCAGCCCGTGCCGTTGAGACGGTCCTGGGTAAAGCCCCACATAAGTTCGTCATCATAATAGTATCCGCTGCAGTATTCCCAGCCGAAATTGCCGGTCATGGGACCGGGCTGCACCATACCCAGAGGATAGGCGGCGCATGGGAAAGTATGTCCCGTGTATGCGGTCCCAACGAAAGGATTCACATACCTGGTGTAATCCTCCGTACCGCAAGCTCCGAGAAGCAGAAGTGCCGCAGCCGCGGCCGTCACTTTAAAAGTCCTCATCTCACAAATTCTATCTTAACGCTCAGTTTGTATTCACCGTTATCTTTAATCATGTATTCCTTAAGAGGAAGCGGGCCGCATGTGGCGTTGCCGAGTCCCTGCTGCACGGCGTCCACGGATATTACCGTACCGTTGCGGCGGATCTGAGGCAGCATATAGTCATGCGCGGCATTGAAAAGATCGGCATCCGTATAATGCAGGGCGCTGAAACTTGCGCTGTGATACCTTGAACTTATCCTTACGCCTTTGCCGCCCTCATCCGTAACGGAGAACCAGCGCAGGCCGCCGCGGTTGCCCATGCTCTGCGAGCGTACGTAATGCTCGGAAGCCATTTCATCCACGCTGCGCTTCCATATTCCCAGGCGTGAGCCTCTCTGACGGTCAGGATAATTCTCCTGAGGGCCGAGACCGTACCATTTCACGTTCTCAAATCCCTGCACGAGTTCGAACCCGAGGCCCAGACGGCGCACGATCCGCGCATTCTCAGGCTTGCGGAATGAAGCGTCCGCGATGATGACTCCGTCCCCGGATATCCTGTAGCTAATGCTGTAAGGCAGCCTTATCTCCGAATCCGGACGGTGGATGACAGTGAATCCGTTCACAGAGATTTCGGCGCAGGAGTCGTCTCCGGCAAGAGCCGCGCTTTTCGCCTCATAAGTTGTCTCGTATGCGGTGCGGTCGTCAAACTGGTCGTTGCCAACGGCCCTGTACCACTGCGGAACCACCGCTCCGGCGAGCATCTGCCTGCCATCGGTTATAGCGCTGTGCAGCAGGCCGTCTTTCTTGCAGAACGTATAGACGAAGCCTTCGCCGCTCACCGTTATGCTTCCGGCGGTCTCGGACATCTTGACCGGTGCCCCTGTGGTCCTGATGCTGAACTCATCCGCCTTCCTGCCCGCGGCCGGAGCGATGAACTGGTGCGACGCGACAGTGTAGCCGGCCGCGCACCATATAGAGGCGTCCTTCATACGGAAACCGAAGTTCAGCGCATATTCCGCGCCATCGGCAGGAATGGAGTACGGAACATTTACGGTTGCATCTTCTCCGGCAGCGAGAGCCGGAATGTCGAGATTGCCGCTTGCGACGGCCTCACCGTTGCGAAGGACAGTCCAGCTCGCACGGAATCTGTCCAGGCCAAGGAACGCATATCCGTTGTGCAGATTGAATTTCATCGTGTTCCAGTCCGCCACCGACATTTTTATGTATTGGTACACATGCTTCACCTCAAGGAGTTTGGCTGTGACACGGCGGTCCGGGGTCACGAGGCCGTTGCAGTTGAAGTCCCTGTCATTCGGAGTGTCGCCGAAATCTCCGCCGTAATAGAATCTTGAAGGTCCGTCCCCGTGCCTGTTTATGCCCTGGTCGGCCCAGTCCCATATGCAGGCGCCTATCATCCTGTTTGATTTCTCTATATAATCCCAGTATTCGCCCAGATTGCCCGGAGCATTGCCCATTGAATGGGCGTATTCGCACAGCATGTAAGGCTTTGCGGCGCCGTTCGAATCGAAGCGCTTCATCCTCTCGATATCGGGATACATGTGCGAATCGATGTCGGCAACGCTGTTGTCACCCTCGTAATGTATAGGACGTGAATCCATGGATTTCACCTCCTTGCGCATAAGGTGGAAATTGCATCCTCCGCCGCATTCATTGCCCAGAGACCAGATAATCACGCTCGGGTGATTGCGGTCGCGCTGCACCATGCGGACCACCCTGTCCACATAGGCGGGGCCCCATGAAGGATTGTCGCTTATGCTGTGGTTGGCGTGGCATTCGACGTCAGCCTCGTCCACGACATAAAGTCCGTACGCATCGAAAAGGGCGTAGGTCTTTGGAGCATCCGGATAATGGCAGGTGCGCACGGTATTCACATTGTGCAGCTTCATCAGCTCGAGGTCGCGTATCATAGATTCCACAGGCACTGCCTTTCCGGCCTGAGGATGGGTCTCGTGGCGGTTCACGCCTTTCAGCATGACGGGCCTGCCGTTCACAAGCAGCCTGCCGCCGTCGAGGGCCACGCTGCGGAAGCCGTATCTCGTGCTGTATGCATGGGTCACCGCACCGTCCCTGTCCTTCATAGCCAGAGTCACTGTGTAGAGTTCAGGGGTCTCCGCGCTCCAGAGCGCAGGATTTTCCACTTTCAGGGCAAGGGATATATTCTTTTCCCTGTGCGACGCAGGAGACGCGAATTTCACAGATCCGGCGGCAACGGTCCTGCCATCGTTGTCCAGAACCTTTACCTCGATAGAGCATCCGGTGCTTGTAAAGCCTTCGTTGCGCACGGCAGCCTCGACGTTCAGCACCGCCTCTGAATAATCGCCGTTGAATCCGGCGTCCAGGACATAGTCCCTGACATGCACTTTAGGCAGCGCGTAAAGATATACGTCCTTGTGGATGCCGCTGAGACGGAACATATCCTGGTCCTCCAGATAGCTGCCGTCTGTCCAGCGGTGCACCTGCACGCTGACACTGTTCACGCCCTCTTTCACATAAGGGGTGACATCGAACTCGCTGTCATTGTTAGCTCCCTGGCTGTATCCTGTATATATTCCGTTTACCCATACCTCGAAACCGCTGTATACGCCGTCGAAGTGCAGGAAGATCTCCTTGCCGGTGAAATTTGCCGGCAGCGTGAAATCCCTGCGGTACGAGCCTACCGGATCTGTCTCGGTCTCGTTCGTATAGCCTTTCTGCGGCAGGATTCTCGGAGGGTCGTTCCTGAAAGGATAGGTTATATTTGTGTAGATCGGGGTGCCGTATCCTTTCATTTCCCAGTTCGAAGGCACCTCTATGTCGTCCCATGACGATACATCGAAGTCTTTCTTGTAAAAATCCGCCGGACGTTCGGAAGTAAGGGGCACCCAGTTGAATTTCCACGTGCCGTTAAGGCTCATGAAAAGCTCCGATCCGGTTTCCAGCCACGGATATCTGGTATAAGGATCCGCCAGCATGGACTCCACGTCAGGATAAGGAATGCGGGTGACATGTCCTTCCAGCTTGTTTATCGCGAATATTTTCTCGTTCTCCCACGGATATGCGCTCTCCTCTGCGGAAGCGGCCGCATCCGCGTCAGACGCCGCTGGCGCCTGCGCCAGTGCAATGGGGCACACAAGTGCCAGGACTGCAATGATATTCACTTTTTTCATGACTTCTTCGGTTCAAACATTATAATGAGAGGATGATTGCTCATCTTCAGGCTGATGGACGACACATTATCGAATTCGTTCACTTTATAAAGGGCGTCTATATCCTCGTGGATTCTCTGGCCGCTGTATTCGTAGCTGTAATCGAACTCCTTGACTGCCGTAGGGTCATAGACCTTGATCTTGTCGATCACGCGCGAGAAGCGGATCTCCACATCATCCGTACCGCCTTCGAACCTCTCGTCCCATACCACCAGGCACATCTGTCCGGTAGATTTCTGCATCAGGATATGATGCACGGTGTACGGCTTTGACGGCAAAATGTACGATTCCTTTGACGGAACCGGCACAGGGTTGTCATCGTCCAGGATATGGGTGAGGTTGTGCATATATACGGCGCTGCGGCGAGGCTCGTAAGTATAATGGTACTGGCTTTCCTGCACCCAATGGCTGCCGAAGAAGCCGAAAGTCTGGTTGCCGGCCTCATCGATACGGTCACGGAAAATGTATATCGACGTATTGTCCCAGCCGCGCGCGAACTGCGAGAGGTAGCAGGACATGTACATAAGGGCCTGCACTTCCTCGGTAATGCCGAGGCTCTGGGTCTTCCTCGTACCGTCCCAGTCGGTATAGGAGCCGTCCAGCGTTATGCCGGTCTCGGTGGTCACGCGATGGATCGAAAGCAGCTCGCCGTCCGTATATCCGGCGTAGCCCTTGGCCCATGTGGTGCCGAAGTTGTTGGCCAGACCGTCCACAGGGCAGTTTGTCGTAGGGTCCGCGCTGCGCCATGTCTGGTTATTGTTGATACCGTCGAAGCTCGGATGAATGAAATAGTTGTGGCAGTTGCAAGCATCGGCGAACCTTGTGCCGGCAGGCATCAGACAGCCCGTACCCTCGGGAACGGTGAGATACTGCAGGCCCACGTTGTCATTCTCCGCACCGACCTCGCTGACACTCCATACAGGATAGTCCTTAAGCTCGGGATCGGCCTTGGCGAGCTCATAGAAATCATTGTGCATCTTTGCGATAGGAAGCCATGTGTAGCCTCCGCCGCCTTTCTCGCCCTTGTATTCGATGCTCCAGTTGTTAGGCTCGTTGACGCCCTCGAACGCGATGAAGGCGTTGTTCCTGTGAAGTATGCGGGCGGCCTCGAGCACGGTCGCGAAATTCTCGTCGGACGGGTTTAGCATAAGCGAGAACTTTATGCCCAGCTCCCTGTGCAGCTTGAGGCGGTGCTCCATCTGCTCCGGATTCGGAGTGCCATGCTTTGTCACGCCGCCCTCGACAAGTGCGTCCACACCGCTGCGGAGCCACCTGACGCCGAGATAGTTGACATATTTATAAGTGCTGTCGGCATTCTCGCCTCGTCCCTCGATAGAGCAGTTGACGCCCACGCTGGCAAGGAAGTCGCTCACAGGGACAGCCTCGTACTCCTCCATCTTCTGGGGAATCATATAATCCTCGAGGTTTATCTTGGAGTTGCATGATACGGCCATATTGCTCAGGCACATGCAGATTACTGGAATAAGAATCTTTTTCATCATTCTGAAGGAAGGTTAGGGTCATCAAATACTTTTGTGTTGACAAGTATCACCAGGGTCGAGAGGCTCTCGTTCACGGCCGCGTCACCGCTCCTGACGGCAAGGCCTATGGCGAACTTGTTTTTCGGTGCGTTCATCAGCAGGTAATCCAGATCGAAATCGATGTTGAATATGGCAGATGAGCTGCCGTCGGCGACAGTGACCGTGCCCGGCATCGTATAGAAGGCTTCGTTGAGAAGTTTCGTATCTGCCGGCAGAGTGCCGTCATTTATATATCCGGTCACCTTGTCGTCAGCGTTTACGATAATGGCGCTTACATCGCCATCATTGCTGATGCCGGCGCGATACAGGGAAAGAGGCACCCTGAAGATGCCTTCGGCCCAGTCTATCGTGAAAGTGAATGTGGCGCCCGGAGTAGGGGTCTGGGCCACATGGGTGTCCACGGATTCTATGACATAGACATCACCGCGCGCGGCTGCCGGAAGATACAGCTTCTGCTCCGGATAACGGCTGTCCACGATCTTTGTGGCACATCCTGCGAACAGCGGCAGGAGTGCGGCCAATGCGAATATTCTGAACTTTTTCATATTTCCTGTTACCATAACGGGTTCTGCGGCCAGCCGCTTACGTTTATATCTGTCTGAGGGATAGGATAGAAATACATCTTCTTGTCGAATCTGCGTGTTTCCACGGTATAAGGCTCATATATGTAGTCGTATCCGTCCTGGGTAATGTGCACGCCGCGAAGATCGGCACCGAGTGTTTCCTCCGCGATCATCCACCTGCGCACGTCGAAGAACCTGTGGCCTTCGAACGCGAGCTCCACCTGACGCTCATGACGTATCTTCTGCCTCATCTCTTCCTGCGACACCGTGGAAGGAACTGCCGGCATGGAAACGCCCGGACGGCGGCGCACGGCGTTAAGTGCGGCGAGCGCCGACATGCCCGTGGTGCCCTGGGACGACGGACCGTATGCCTCGTTCATCATCTCCGCATAGTTCAGATACAGGTCCGAGATACGGAAGATAGGCCATACGTGATAGCTTGTCCTGCCCTGCAGGAGATCCAGGTCCGGATCGATGAATTTCTTGATATAGTAGCCGGTGCGGGTGGCGTTGTACACCCCGCTGCCGTCGCGGCCTCCGGTGAATATCTCCATCATCCTGCCCTTGAAAAGGGTTCCGTTGAGGACGACGCTCGCCGCAAGGCGCGGATCGCGGTCTTTGTAAGGCGTTCCGTGCGCCCCTTCGGCATTCCAGTCGAAAGCGCTGCCGTCGGTCATCTCGTAAGCATCTACCAGATTCTGGGAAGGGGTCGTGCCTGTATGTCCTCCGTCGAAACCTATCGAATAGTTGTTGTACTCGAAAGAATTGGAGCTCGGATATCTTCTTGAAAAGATATGCTCGGCATTCTGGAAGTCACGGAATATCTGGGAGTAGTCGCCGGTTATGCTGTAACGGCTGGACATGTCGATCACAGTCTTCAGCGCTTCCGCAGCCTTAACATACTTTTCAGTGCGGTCGCCTCCCACTGTCACAAGCTCCGGAACCGGATAGTTTCCCATCCACTCCGTATTGTTGTAGAGCTCGCTGGCGGCAAGCACGAGAACCTTGGCCTTCAGGGTAAGGGCCGCGCCGCAGGTAGCACGTCCTATATCGCCCGAGTCATATACGGCTGGCAGGTCATCCGCCGCTATGTCGCACTCTGAGACAATGAAATCCATGCAGGTCTGAAGGTCGTCACGCTTGTATTTCCTGAAATCCTCATTGGTCCCGAGAGGCTCCGTGATCACTGGCACGCCGCCATAGCGCATGATTATCTCATAATAATAGTACGCGCGCAGGAAACGGGCCTCATAGTGCCACCTCGTGATATTCTTGAGATATGTCTGGTACCTCGCCTGCACGGTCGGATCCGGATCAAGACGGAGATAGTCCAAGTCGATCTCGTCACTGTTCGCCAGAAAGTTGTTGCAGGTGTAGATACCGTTCCAGCAACGGTCCCATGCGCCGTCAGGATTTGAAATGGTATTCCATGAACCTGTATTGAATTTCTGTATGGAACTGCCGAGGTTATAGTACTCCGCCTCGTCCGATGCCCCTGCGAGCATCGCGCTGCCTATGTAGTTCAGGCCGTCGGGCAGGTAAAGATAGCAGGCGTTCAGGCGGGCCATAGAGTTGTTGTATGTATGCAGCACGTCATCCTCCGTGAGATTCAGTTCGATCTCCGGATCAAGGCTGCACGCGCAGAAGCAGAGCGCCCCGCATATCATTGCCAGTATAGTGTTTTTCTTCTTCATAGTCCGCTAAAATTTAATGTTCAGACCGAGTGACACGGTTCTCATGGCCGGATAGCCATACAGGGTCTCAGGATCGTTGTAGCCCTCCATGTGGTCGAGAGAGAACAGGTTGAGACCGCTGGCATATAGCCTGATGCCGTCGATTCCGGCTTTCCGGAGAGCGGCGCCGGAGAATGTATAGCCGGCTTCAAGGCTGCGCAGCTTCAGGAAGTCGCCGTTGCGCTGCCAGAACGTGGAATATTTGTAGTTGTTCTGGTTGCCGGTGGTGGCAAGACGCGGATATGTGGCCGTAGCGGCTGTCTCCGCCGTCCAGCGGCCCGACGCGAAAGAACTGATCTTGCCGTTGTTCTGGAACGCCTGGTACTGGGCGCCTTCGAGATATACGGTACGCATCATCGCGGCCTGGAACACTGCGCATACGTCGAATCCCTTGTAGCTGAAGCCGAGGTCGAAGCCCATCGTAAGGAGAGGGCGCGAACCGTAGCCTACAGGATAATAGTCGTCCTCGTCGATAACGCCGTCGCCGTTCTGGTCCTTGTATTTGATATCGCCTGGCATGACGTTGTCGAAAGTCTGTACGGGCGAACTGTCGATATCCTCCTGGTCGCGGAAGAAGCCGATTGCCTCAAGGGCGAATGTCTGCCCTACCGGACGGCCTGTGCTCAGACGGTAATCATACACCTGAGGGGCCTCCGAGTTGTAAATGACCTTGTTCTGCGCGTACCATGCAGAGGCCTGCGCATGCCATTTGAATTCACGCTGATCCTCTTTCCAGCCCAATACAGCCTCGAAGCCGTGATTGTCCACGATGCCGATGTTAAGGCTCGGACGGGCGAATCCGACCCATGAAGGCATGGATGAATAAGGGGTCGCGAGCAGATCGGTACGGTGGTTATAGAACACGTCGCCGGAAAAATACAGGCGGTTGCCGAACATGCCGAGCTCCAGGCCTATGTTGGCCTTGTAATCTTTCTCCCATGTGATGTCAGGATTGGCCTTCACGCTCTCGATATATGTGTCGACAGGCGTGCTGGACGCTCCGAACCAGTAATTGCCGGCCCAGCTGTAATACTGGTTGTGCTGGTAGCGGCTGCCTCCGATGTCGCTGTTGCCGACAAGACCGTAAGAGGCCTTGAGCTTGAAGTGGTTCAGATACCTGTTGCCCTGCATCCACGCCTCTTCATGCATGTTCCATCCTATACCCAGCGCAGGGAAAAGCCCCCAGCGGCTGTAAGAAGGGAAATTGTCATTCGCGAATGTTCCCACGGTAAGGTCGGCGATATACCTTTTCATCCATGAATATGAACCGTGGAACGCCACGCCCATATTCTTGTAAGGAAGGCTGCTGCCCGTCTGCGTGGCCTCGTCGTACTCATATTTGAGGAAAGCGTCCACATAGTGGGCGTCCGCGAACGTACGCTTGTACGCCAGATTCGCCTGAGCCACGATATTGCGCCAGTGATCCGAAGAGGATTCGTCTCCGCTTAGGTCTGTATCCTGTCCGTAAGTGTTGTATGCGTACTCTCCCGACGGGTCCATCAGCATCTCATAACGTGCATACGAGCGGCTTTTGTTCGAATATGCCTTGTATGTCGTGTTGAAACTTACCGCGCCGCTGATGCTGAGGCCTGGAGTGATGACATCCAGTTTCTCGTTCAGACGGAGGGCGGCCTGGGCGCTGCGGCCATTGTACGACACATAGCCTGTCTGCGTCATGTCGCCGATAGGGTTGCTCCATGAAGAGTTGCCTCCGAACCTGCCGTTGTCGATAAGTACGGGAAACGAGTTAGGAGCGATAAGGGCGGAATTGTTGATAAGGTTCCATGCGCTCTCGCTGTTGCCGGGAGTCGCCTTGTCCTCGATATTGCCGCCTATGTACACGAATGCCGAAAGGTACTTGTTTATACGTATGTCGACGTTAGTGCGGAAGTTGTAGCGCGAGAAATTCTCCCTCTTGGATATTTTCTCGCCTTTGTTCAGCTCGGATACGCCTGAAGGGTCTTTCAGAAGGCCTGCATTGTTCACGCCGCTGAATGACAGGTTGTAACGCACCGTGGCGTTGCCGCCGCTCGCGATAAGCGAGAACACTTCCACATGGGTGCCCTTTTTCAGGATTTCACGCTGCCAGTCGATATCGGGATGCAGATACGGGTCGTCGCCCAGACGGTAATGCATCAGATCCTCCTCCGAATACAGCGGAGACTTGCCTTCGTTCGCAAGCGCCTCGTTGTAAAGGGTAGCATAGTCGTATGAGTTCATCCATTCAGGCAGCCTTATCGGAGTCTGGTATCCTCCGCGCATGTCGAACTCTATTTTCAGCCCGCCTACCTTTCCGTGACGGGTAGTCACGAGCATCACGCCGTTAGCTCCGCGGTTGCCGTAGATAGCGGTAGCCGCCGCATCCTTGAGGAATTCGATGGATTCGATCTCGGCCGGTGAAAGACGCTCGACGAAACTCTGCGACGATACGAAGCCGTCCACTACATAAAGCATTCCGGCTCCGGCCCATGTACCGAGTCCGCGGCCGTTGATGCCCGGGGTGTCGCTGCCAGGCTCGCCGTAGCTCTGCTGCAGGGTGACGCCCGGAAGACGGCCGTACAGGGTATTCAGGATATTTGTGGTGTATGAGCCCATCAGCTGCTCTCCTTCCACCTTCGACACGGCGGCCACGGACTGCCATGGTTCCAGACGCTCTGCCGGAACCTCGCGCCATACGGCTACGGAATCCGCCTCCTGGGCCGAAGCGGCAAAGAGACAAGCCATGGATGCCGCGATTATTGATATATATCTTTTCATATTGATCTTGCTGTTAATAACCTGGATTCTGTACAAGATAGCCTTTGTTTACCTCGTTGGTAGGGAAAGGCTGCAGATAGAACCTCTTGCTGAACGTACGGGTCTCGAATACGTACGGTTCGTAATGGAATTCGCTGTTGTTGCCCGGAATTCTTGTAATGCGTATTCCGTACATGTTGCCTTTCAGTATGCCGTCGCGCTCGGCGATCATCCAGCGGCGCACGTCGTAGAAACGGTGGCCGTCGAACGCCAGCTCGATAGCGCGCTCGTTTATAAGTTTCTCACGGAAAGCGTCCTTGCCCATCGAAGCGCTGAGAGCCGGCTGGCCGCTGCGCGCACGGATGATGTTGACCGCCTGCACCGCATTCATCGGATAGCCGTGCGGATCGGAAGGTCCGTAGGCCTCGTTCATCGCCTCCGCGAAATTGAGGTAGATCTCGTTCAGCTGGTAGAGGGTGGAATTCGGCACATACGCCCACACGCTCTCGCTGATCTCCGACGGATAAAGCTTGTGCAGCCAGAAGCCTCCGTGGCAGGTATTGCTCTGGCGGCCGCCTTCGTACATCTCGATGGACGAGAACTCGGAGTTCCAGCTTGACTTGTTGCCGCAGATTGTCTGGCCGAAGCGGAAGTCCAGCTGGCTCATCTTCTCCTGCAGGTCGTCGCCGCCCTCCCAGGTCTGAGGGGTGCCGTCGCGCTTTTCGTAAAGCTTCACGAAATTAAGGGTAGGCGTCACGCCGCTCTGTCCGGAGTTGCCCGGATATATGTTAGGGCTCGGGATAGGGCTCCATGGCCAGGTCCATTTGCCGATGCTGCCGTGGCTTTTCTCTGCGAATATTATCTCGTCATTGTCATATTTCTCCCATGAGTAGCGGTAATTGGCGTTCTCGCCCTGATCTGTAATCAGCACGCATCCGCTTTGCTCCGCCCATTCGAGACACTCGGCGGCAGCCGCTGCGGCCGCTTCCCAGCGCGAGGCGTCGTAAGATCCCAGGCAGATGAACCTGTTGTTCTCGGGGTCGGACATGGACATGTACGGGATATCCGTATTGAACAGCGGGCTTGCCGCGAAAAGCAGGGCCTTCGACTTTATTGCGAGAGCCGTACCCTTGTCAGCATGGCCTTTGCGGCTGCCTGTGCAGCGTTCCTCGAGACAAGGCATCGCCTCCTCTATGTCCTGCAGGATGAAATCGAGAACCTCCTGGACGCTGCTGCGCTGGATTTTCAGGTTCTCGGCCTCCTCCACGGTGATATAATGGTCCACGATCGGCACGCCGCCGTAGATCTTCATCATCTCGAAATAGTTCATGGCCCTGATGACCTTGCTCTCGGCTATCATCTGCTGTGCCAGTTCCTCGCTTACGTCGGGCACCTCGTGGATGCGGCTGATAAGCAGGGAAATCTTGCGGATGGCCTTCCATCGGAGCGGGAAGCGGCCGTCGTATGTATTGTCGGCACTGACAGAGCCTGCGTTCCAGTTGTTGGTATCGTACCACGGTGCGCAGGTCTCCGCCTCGTCGCACGCGCCGGCAAGAAGGGTAGCCGCTGGATTCGAATGGTCGCCGCTGCCGTATCCGAGATTGGAATGGACGCCGTAGTCGTATATGCTGGCAAGAAGGGTTTCCACCTTCGTCCTCGAAGAGAATATGTCGTCTTCGGTTATATCCACGCCCGGAGCCTTGTCCAGATAGCCGCCGAACATTTTCTCGCACGATGCGAGGACAGAGACGGCCGCAATAAGGGATATGATGTATATTGTCTTTTTCATACGCGGATTTGTCAGAAGTTTACATTCAGGCCAAGGTTGAACGTACGGGTCAGAGGATACGGCTCGGCATTGGCTGACACCGCCGGATACTCGGGATCCTCTCCTGGATAAAGGTTGCAGAAAGTGAGCAGGTTGTTGCCGTTGAGGTATACCCTCATGCTGGAGATGCCCACTTTGGAGAATGCCTTGGCCGAGAAGTTATAGCCTATCTCCATGGATTTCACACGCAGGTATGAGGCGTCCTCCACCCAATATGTGGAAACCACGTAATTGTGCGTGTCGTTCGTGACGGAGTAACGCGGATATCTGATTTCCTGTCCGGCCTCGTAACGCTCCACGCTCCAGCTCTTGAGCAGGTCCTTGTTGGCGCCGGTCTTTGTATAGAAACCGCGCATGGTGCGGCGTGACGGAACGGTGGACACGAGGCTCGCGCCCTGGAACAGGACGGAGAAATCAAGGCCTTTCCAGTTGAAGCCGAAAGACAGGCCGAACATCATCTCCGGGAATGTCGAATATCCGATAGGCACTATATCCTTGTCATCGATACGGCCGTCTCCGTTGACATCCTTGTATTTGATGTCGCCGGGCTGCACCTTGTCGGAATTCCACTGATAGACAGGCCTGTTGGCATCGTTCACCTCTTCCCACGAGTTGAAGAGCCCTTCGGCCACATAGCCGAAGATCTGTCCGAAGCGGTTGCCTGTGCGGTACTGGTAAGGATACGCCCAGTTCACCTCATCCTGCTCGAGAATCGTGTTGCGCGCATAGGTGATGTTGCCTTTCAGCCAGTACCTGAAGCTGCCTGCGGTTGCCGAATCCGACCATGTGAATTCGCCCTCTACGCCGCTGTTGCGCATCTTGCCGAGGTTGTACGCAGGCATGTTCGCGCCTACGATGTCAGGAATAGTGCCACGGTTGCAGAGGATGTTGTCGCGGTTCTCAAGGAACCAGTCCACCGCGAAACTGAGCCTCTCGCTGAACAGGTGCATGTCCACGCCAACGTTCAGCTTGCCCGCTGTCTCCCATGTAAGCGACGGATTGCCGATCTTGCCCTCCTCGGCGCCGGTATAGCTGTTGTATGAGTTGCCCACAACGCCGAAGCAGTACGCGCCGCCGTAATATGAGTATGAGGTCGGCATGTAAAGGAACCGGTCGCCGCCGATCTTGTCATTGCCGACGATACCGTATGAGGTACGGAATTTCACGAGCGTCACGTAAGGGTTGCGCGGGAAGAACGGTTCGTCGCTGAGCGCCCAGCCGAGGGATGCGGACGGGAACCATCCGAAGCGCTTGCCCACGGCGAAGTTCTCGGTTCCGTTGTAGCCGATGTTGAACTCGCCCATGTAGCGGCTCCTGTAATCGTATGTAACGCGGCCCACCACGCCCTGATAGCCGTTAGGAATCAGGTATTGCAGGTCAGGGCTGTAATATTTGCTCTGCGTATAGAGGAAAAGGCCTCCGAGGTTATGTCCGCTGAAATTGTGGCTGTACTCGACGCCGCCCTCTACATATACACGGCGGTTCCTGCCTACTGATGAAGAGCTTCCGGCCTGCTTCGGCTCTCCTTTCGGAATGAACAGTATGCTGCCGTCGGTATTCTCGCGGGCCTCGTAAGTGACATCCTCTATGGAATATTCCCTGTACTCCTGGCTGTAGCTTTTGTACGAGAACGCTCCGCGGAGTTTCAGGCCCTCCAGAATGGCGTCCAGCTTCCATACCGCGCGTACCGATCCGTTGAGGGTGTTGCCGTTTGTGGTCTTCCAGCCCTTGTTGTAGACGATAAGCGGAGTCCATCCAGTGTTGGTGATGCTGTCCAGCGACACGATTCCCACTCCGTCCACATATCCGGGAGAGGTATTCGGAGCCACTGACGAAAGCATTTCCATCAGCAGGTCCGTATTCCAGAGCGGACCGCGCTTGTCATCGATCTGCGTGGAAAGGTCCACGCTGACCTGGAAGTTCTTCGTGATGTCGATATCGAAGTTAGAACGGAAATTGTAACGCTGGTAGTTGATCTGGTAGTTGTAGCTCTGGGGCACCACCTTGGTGTCCAGCATACCCTCCTGGCCGAAATAGCCGAGCGAGAAGAAGTACTTGACCCTCTTTGTACCGCCGCTGATATTCACGTTCTCCTGATGCTGGAAGCCGAAGTCGCGCAGCATGTAGTCGTACCAGTCTACGGACGGATAGAGTATCGAACCGCCTTCCTTGTAACGCCTGAGCTGCTCTTCGCTGAAATCCTGGACATAGCTTCCCGTGATATACGAATCGTAGGCAAGGGCCTTGTTATAGCCGCTCGCCCAGTCATAGGAATTCATGTTCTCCCTCAGGAAAGGGAAATTCGAAACCGCGGCGCTTACCGACAGGCTTACCTTCGGCTTGCCGAAATGGCCGCGCTTGGTATTTATCAGCAGCACGCCGTTCGCGCCGCGCACGCCGTACACGGCGGTCGCCGACGCGTCCTTCAGGATAGTGATGGACTCGATCTCGTTAGGGTCGATATTGTTGTAATTCGAAGACTCCACGCCGTCGATCATGACAAGCGGGTCGGCATCGCCGTTGAAGGTGCCGATACCGCGGATGCGGAGAGTGGACTCGTCATGTCCCGGCTCACCGCTGCGCTGTACGGCGAGCAGACCCGCCATACGTCCTGCCAGGGCGTTGCTGATATTGGCCTGCGGCGACTGCAGGAGGTCCTTCGTACCCACCGCCGCTATAGAGCCCGTGATCGTCGCCTTGCGCTGGGAGCCGTAGGCCACCACCACGGCGTCATCGATTTTCATCGCGTCCTCTTCCAGGATAAAGTTGTAGACGTTCTTTTTCCCCACTGTGTAGACGGCATCCTGGAAACCGATATACCGGGCAAGGAGCACATCTCCGGCAGACACGGAAATGGAATATCTGCCGTCCATGTCGGCAATGGCGTTAGCGCTCTTGCCCCTGACCGTTATTGCAGCGCCCGGCAATGGCTCACCGGAAGAATCGGTAACCTCGCCGGTAAGAAGGAAGGTCCCCTCCGGCGGGCTTTGCCAGGCCGTGCCTTTCACGGAACCGGCGAAAGCTGCGGTCTGTCCGGCAAGCAGGCAGGCGGCGGCAAATATAACTCCGATAGTTTTTAGTTTCATAAGCATGAAAAGCTGTTTTTTCATACACAAAACTAATACCGTCGCATTAACTGCGGCTTAATTCAAAATTAAACCGGTAAAAAACCTATATATTTTTCAAACAATCTGAGAAACTGAAGTCCGGAAGTCCTCCCATCACACGCTCATACTCCGCGGCAAACAGATCATACACCTTGCGCGCATAGGACTTTCTTCCCAGCCCGTACAGAGTGCGGCATTTAAGCCTCACGGCATGTTCATCCAGAGAATCCTGCACCAGCATGGCGTCAGTCACCCTGATAAGGACAAGCGGATCGGACTGGCACGCCGGGTTCTTCACGGCGTCCATCAGGGCGTCATCCAGGCTCTGGGCATACTGCGATTTCAGCTGGTCCGCCCATTCGCCCATCATATCGCTCAGCAAAGGGCCGCGCGAGGCAAGCGATGCAAGGCTGTCTATCAGCTCGGGGCGTGCCTTCGAAAAGTCGTTTTCCTGCAGCAGGCGGCATATCTCCACGTAATCGCAGCGCACGTCCGCGCCCATCACCAGGGTCCAGATGTTTTTCGAATACACGAGAGAAACATCCTTCATGCCAGAAAGCAGCATCCTCAGCTTGCGGATATTCACATTCCTGTTGTTGGAAGCCGAGGCCTTGTCCATGCCCGGCCACAGAAGCTCGTCCACATAATCCGAAGTGAGTCCCTTGTGGTCCCTTACCGATCCCATGACGAACAGACACATCATCTTGCGCAGCATAGGCTGGAACGAGCTTGTGATGTCCTCCCCCTCCGCGTTCAGGATCTGAAGCCCGCCAAGCAGGGCGATATCATATTTCTTGCGCTCGATCTTCTGCAGCGGCTGGGTCATGAGGGAATCGAACAGACGGTCTGACTTCCTTTCCCTGCGGACCGCGGCGAACCACACCGCCGCGCATCCGGCGATCATCGCCAGCAGCAGGACGAACAGCGCGGTTTCCATATCCCATATCCTGTTCCTGATGACCTGCAGGGTCTTTTCCTCCGACACCGGAGGGAAAGCGAGGGAATATATGTCCAGCGAATGTATATTGTCCTTTTCGGAATTCAGCACATACGCGAAAAGCATGGTGGAATCGGAGGAAAACGACAGGTCCGCCGCGGAATTGATATCCGAGAACATGTAATCTATCGGATCCGACAGTTTCTCGACCGCACCGTCGGCGACAGATATCCGGACGAGCTGGAGCTGCGTCTTGTACCGGTTGTTGTTGAATGACAGGGCGTACACATGTTTCGGGTCCGAGCCGTGCACAAGTCCCTGGCCGGCGAAAACGGCAGGGCTGTCGTCAGGCATTCCGAGCGCCGGTCCCGCCTCGACGGAGCCTGAAGGGTCTATGAAATACGAATCATAGGCATTGAACGGCACATCCGCCTGGCGGCCGGTAAGGCTTCCGTAGCCTCCGGCGACAAACAGACGCCCGTCCGGAAGCATTGCGACGGAAGAGAAATATCTCGGGGATATTACGTCCGACAGGTCCTTCGCCTCCACCTCCCCGCTGTCCATGTCGCGGATCAGCAGGTTCGAGGAATAATTGTGATTCGCATAGCCGCCGAATATGTACTGCTTCCTGCTTTCAGCGTCCAGGACGGAAGTCTGTCCCGATTTCTGCGGCCATGTCTCCGCCAGAGGGACATTCCAGCGGCTTTTCTGAATGTCGAAATGGGAATGGGCGTCGGAGTTCATGCTGTAGCAGCATAGCTCGTTTTTCAGGGGGTCGTAATACATCTGCGTCCCGCATTCGCGTATTGGAGATCCGTACGATGCGGCGGACGATACATTTCCAGAGGCCATGTCGTAGAATATGACGGAATCCGGCAGTGCCAGCATCACCCTGTCGCCCTCCTGATCGAAAGCGAGCTGCGGATGACGCGAGCTTATCTCACGGCTGAAACGCCGGTTCCATATATACCTCGCGTCGATAAGCCATTCCGCGTTCACGGCCTCCGCCCTGGCCTGACGCTGCTCGTCAAGCACGGTATTGCCTATATGCGCGCCCAGTTTCCAATGATACAGCTTTGAATCCGAGTCGCGGACAATCACATCCTTGAGGGAGAAAGGAGGCACGTCATTGGATTCGAACAGAGGATGCCTCGTGGCCCCGAAGAAGATCTTCACATGACGGCAATCGGGGAAACGGTGCGTCATGCTGAAATCGTTTCCGTCTATATTGCAGGAGATCGTCCTGTCTTTGTTCACCTTCACCCTCACATGCGAGTACTCCCCTGAATAGAAGCGCCCGGTCTCGGAGATGCTTTTCCTTTCCAGCAGCATGTGGTCATGGGACAAGACCAGCTCGACCTTGTTCCAGCCTATATTCGACAGCATGTCGAGACAGATGGCGTCATCCGCTATTATCCTGAAGACATAGCCGTACGCATACTCCTCGAACCTGGACATGATATCGAACTCCAGAACGAACTCCCCGCTGCAGTCAAAAGCCTTGTCAGGCGTTATGTTCAGCGAGGTCCTCTCGTCCTGAGGCATCGTATGGGACCTGAAGAACAGGCCTGTCTCATTCGGAGCCGCGCACGCTTCCGCGGCCGGAAACGCGGCCGCCAGCATGGATACGGCAAAAATTAATGTTAAATTAAGTCTCATTACCGCAAAATTAAGAAAAAACATTTCCGTACAAAACTATAAGCGGAAAAAATGTGCTATATTTGGGAATATGTGTTTATATTGCAACATGAAACATCTTCTTAAACCGGTTTTAAGCATTGCTGCGGCCATTGCAGCCGCATCATGCGGGAACGGATCCGGCATTTACAGGAACCTGAAATACGCATGGACGGGAAACAGCATCTGCCAGGACAGCATACGCGCCACCGCAATTGACGCGCGGCACATAATATCGGACTATCCCGGAGCCGAATACGTATCAGGTGAATGGACGCTCGGACACGACATATCCGCATTCGCATCCTACAGCGCGCCTACCGCACTTGAAGAGGCCCTTTACAATATGGCTCTCGAAGAAAGCGTCATCGCGGTGGAGCCCGACTCGACCCTCCGCACAGGAAAGGAATGGGGAGGAGTGTGGACCCGGGACATCAGCTACAGCGTCATTCTCGGAATGTCCCACATACAGACGGAATGCGCGAAGAAAAGCCTCATGCGCAAGGTCAACGGACGCGGACGCATAATCCAGGACACCGGTACGGGCGGAAGCTGGCCATGCTCCACCGACAGGACGGTGTGGGTGCTGGCGGCATGGGAGATATACAAGGCCGGCGGAGACGAAAGCTGGCTGGAGACAGTATACCCTATAATAAAACGCTCTCTCGACGACGATGCCGCAATGGTGCGTGACAGCGCCACCGGCCTGTTCAAGGGAGAGTCCTCATATCTGGACTGGAGGGAGCAGGAATATCCGCTGTGGATGACGCCTGTGGACATATACAATTCAGAGAACCTCGGCACATGCTGCGTGCACTGCATGGCATACCGCATTCTCGGACAGATGGAGATGATGCTCGGCACGGAGGCTGACGCCTTGAAATATGAAGAAATAGCAGACGGCATCGCCGCAGGCATCAACAGATTCCTGTGGATGGAAGACAAAGGCTATTATGCACAGTATCTTTACGGCAGGAAATACCTTTCCGCCTCGCCTCGTTTCGAGACTCTGGGAGAGGCCCTGGCGATACTGTCCGGCATAGCTTCGGGTCCTCAGGCGGAATCTGTCGTAAGCAAAGCTCCTTGCGAGGACTTCGGCACGCCGTGCTTCTATCCGCATATACCGGACATGTTCCCGTACCACAATGACGCGGTATGGCCGTTCGTCCAGAGTTTCTGGACACTTGCGGCGGCCCGCACCGGCAATCCTGACGTGACTCTGCACGGGATTTCCTCGATATACAGGGCGGCCGCATTATTCCTCACGAACAAGGAGAATATGGTGGCTTACAACGGAAAGTGGCAGGGCACGGATATCAACTCCTCGCGGCAGCTGTGGAGCATCGCAGGCAGTCTCGGCATCATATACAATGTCATTTTCGGTATGGATTTCGAAACCGGCGGCCTGAGTTTCCATCCGATGGTGCCGGAAACAATGAAAGGGACACGCAGGCTGTCCGGCTTCAGATACAGGAATGCGGAGCTTGACATCACTCTCGAGGGATACGGAAGCGGCATCGCGGAATTCAGAATAGACGGCGTACCGTCACAGGCAAGGGTTCCCGCAAGCCTGAGCGGCCGCCATGAGATAAGCATCGTCCTGGACAGGCGCTTCGCATGCAAGGGAATAAACATGGTGCCGCACGCATATTCTCCTGCGGCCGCCCGGGTCAGCCTGGAAGGCCGTACTCTCCGCTGGGATCCGGTGGAGGGCGCGAAGGCATACGACATCCTCAGAAACGGGAAATACATCGCGTCTGTCAGCGATTGCTCCTATGATGCCGCGCAGCCTGGCGAATATCAGGTCATCGTAACAGACGGCCGCTTCGAATCATTCGCCAGCGAACCCGTGGACATAAATGAGGGCGTGATAACCGTGGATCTGGAAAAATACGGCCATACGGCCAAAGGGCCTTATCACGGCTTCAACGGAGCCGGCTATCTCCCTGTCAGCAAAAAGACGAACACCGTCATCGATATTCCTGTAACGGTTCCGGCCTCAGGAGACTATTTCATCGATTTCCTGTATGCCAACGCGAACGGACGTCATGATCAGGAGAACAAGTGCGCGAACAGGACGCTTCTGGCAGGAGGTTCGCGCATCGGCATGGCCGTGTTCGCGCAGTGTGGCAAGAAGGAATACGGAATGTGGCGGTGGTCAAACCCGATCCCCGTGCATCTTGATGCGGGGAATCAGACGATATCCCTTGTTTTCGGAGAAGAAAATGAAAACATGAATATCGCGGTCAATGATGCGGCCCTTGACATAATGAGAATCACACCAGCTTACAAATAACACCTATTTATATATGAAAAGAATCCTCTACTCTTTTGCAGTCATGGCATTGTGCCTTGCAGGCTGCAGCCGGCAGAAATCAGACGGTCCCGTCTATCTGAATCCTGACGCTCCGCTCGAAGACAGGGTGGAAAGCGCCCTGAGCCTCATGACACTTGAGGAAAAAGTGGCCCTTATCCATGCGCAGAGCAAGTTTTCATCCGCAGGCGTTCCGCGTCTGGGCATACCTGAGCTCTGGTGCACCGACGGCCCTCACGGCATACGTGCCGAAGTGCTTTGGGACGAATGGCGTCAGGCAGGATGGACCAATGACTCTATAATCGCGTTCCCGGCCCTCACGGCGCTCGCCGCAACATGGGACAGGGACATGTCCGCCCTGTATGGCAAGTCTATCGGCGAGGAAGCCCGCTACCGCGAGAAAGACATACTTCTCGGTCCTGGCGTGAACATCTACCGCACCCCTCTGAACGGCCGTAATTTCGAATACATGGGCGAGGATCCGTGCCTCTCGGCGAAAATGGTCGTGCCTTACGTGCAGCAGGTGCAGAAAAACGGCGTCGCTACATGCGTGAAGCATTATGCCCTTAACAATGAGGAGACCCACCGCCACACCACAGACGTGGACCTTGACGACCGCGCCCTGTATGAGATCTATCTTCCTGCGTTCAAGGCGGCTGTCACCGAGGGCGGCACATGGACGATCATGTCCTCGTACAACAAATACCGCGGCCAGCACGTATCCCACAACAAACGCCTGCTCTGCGACATCCTCAAAGGAGAATGGGGTTTTGACGGAGCCGTGGTAAGCGACTGGGGCGGCGTACATGACACGGACGAAGCCATCCGTAACGGAATGGACCTGGAGTTCGGAACATGGACCGACGGCCTCACCATGGGCAAGACAAACGCATACGACAATTACTATCTTGCGAACCCGTATCTCAAGCTTCTGCGCGAGGGCGCTGTCGGACAGGACGAGCTGAACGACAAATGCCGCCGCGTGCTGCGTACCATTTTCCGCACGGCGATGCGCAAGGACAAGCCATACGGCGCCATCAACTCCGAGGCCCATTACGACGCCGCCCGCACGATAGGCGCGAACGGCATAGTGCTTCTCAAGAACGACGGACAGCTGCTGCCTGTAAGGCCGGAGGTCAGGAAAATCGCGGTTATCGGCGAGAATGCGATCAAGATGATGACTGTCGGCGGCGGTTCTTCGTCACTCAAATGCCAGCATGAGATCCTGCTTCTGGACGGCATACGCGAAAGAGCGGAAAAAGACGGCATCGAGGTGGTGTACGCCCGCGGCTATTCCGGCTCGTCGCTTCTGGAGCAGGACGGCCTCACTCTTGCCAGCATCGCCGACAGCCGCAGCGCGGAAGAACTAATTGCGGAGGCCGTGGCCGTTGCGAAAGATGCCGATCTTGTGATTTTCACAGGCGGACTTAACAAGGATCCTTACCAGGACAGCGAGGGTTCCGACCGTAAGGGCCTGGAACTGCCGTACAATCAGGATGCAGTGATTGCCGCCATCGCCGAGGCCAATCCGAATACGGTCGTAGCACTCGTGAGCGGCAATGCCGTGGCGATGCCGTGGCTCGGCAAGGTGCCTGCCGTACTCCAGACCTGGTATCTCGGTTCCGAGGCCGGCCATTCATTCGCGGATGTCGTCTTCGGCGACGTGAACCCTTCAGGCAAGCTTCCTTTCACATTCCCTGCCGCGCTTGAAGACTCTCCGGCCCATTATAACGGCAAGGCGTTTCCTTGCGACGGCAAGAACTTCTATGACGAGGGCATATATGTCGGCTACCGCTGGTTCGAGAACAAGGGCATCAAGCCGCTGTTCGCATTCGGCCACGGCCTGAGCTACACCACATTCGAGTACAGCGATGCCAAGATAAACAAATCATCCATGAAGCGCGGCGGATCTGCAGAGGTCAGCGTCAAGGTGAAGAACACAGGCTCGCGCGAAGGCTCCGAGACGGTGCAGCTTTATATCACCGATGTAGAGAGCAGCCTGGACCGCCCTGCAAAAGAACTTAAGGATTTCGCGAAGGTAACGCTGAAACCGGGCGAGACAAAGACGGTGAAATTCACTGTCACCGAGGATCAGCTGAAATACTTCGATGATTCTGCACACGCATGGGTTGCTGAAAGCGGCGATTTCATCGCACACATCGCGGCGGCTTCCGACGATATAAAGGCAAGCCTCCCGTTCAGGCTCAAATAAGCCGGAAAATTCTATCTGTGACACTCCGGGGGGGGATTCCCGGAAAAACGAAAAAAAACTGCACTCCAAAAGTTTTATGTATAACTTTTGGGGTGCAGTTCAAAGTATCAGCCGGGCCATTTTTTACAGACGCTCCATTTCGCGGCGGAGGTCCTTTTCCTTTATGGATGCACGCTTGTCGTACTCTTTCTTTCCCCTTGCAAGGGCGATAAGGAGTTTTGCATACCCGTTGTCGGCGATATAGAGCTTTAGTGCTATGATTGTAAGGCCCTTTTCCTTGACGGCGCGCCTGAACCTGTTGAGTTCCTTGCGGTTGAGCAGCAGCTTGCGGTCGCGGCGGGGGTCATGCTTGCCCCATGCGCTGCCCCACCAGTATTCGGCGACGTGCATATTCTTGACATACAGCTCTCCGTTGCTGAAATAGCAGAACGTATCCGCCAGCGACGCCTTTCCCTCACGTATGCTCTTGATTTCGGTACCGGTAAGCACAATGCCGGCCTGCAGGGTCTCCACGAATTCATAATCGAACGATGCCCTGCGGTTCTTTATCTCTATGCTGCTTTTCTTTCTCACGCTGCAAAGTTAAATATTTTCACTATATTTACCACACAGACATGACAAAAAGAGAATTCATACCCATTCCGCCGCCAGCACCGATACCGGATGCGGAAAATGTAGACGCCGCCGCACTGCTGCGGGCATATCAGGCAGGAGACACTGACCTTATATGCGTCATGGGGCCGACAGCCAGCGGCAAGACCCGCTTCGCGGTCGCTCTGGCCCGCGAATTCAACAGGCTGATAGCCGCCGGCCCGTCATGCGGACTTGCCGGAGCCGAAATACTCAGCGGAGACAGCCGCCAGGTATACAGGGGCATGGACATAGGCACAGGCAAGGATCTGGCCGAGTACGGCGAAATCCCGTATCATCTGATAGACATCGTGCCTGCAGGCTTCAGATACGACATCTGCCGCTATCAGCGTGATTTTTCAAAAGCATACGGAAGCTGCCGCAGCCGCGGCGTGATACCCATACTGTGCGGAGGCAGCGGCCTTTACATCGAAGCCGTCACCAGACCGGGATACGAGATGAAGGACAATGAGGATCTCGCCCTTTATCTTCCGGAGAAGACATGGTACATGGCGACCGTAGTGGACAGGGAAACCCGCCGCGCACGGATCGACCGGCGCCTTGACGAACGCCTCGAGGGCGGGATGATTGAGGAAATAAAACAGCTGCTGGACAGCGGCATACCGGCCGAAACCCTGATATATTACGGTCTGGAATACAAATACCTGACGCAGCACGTCATAGGCGAGACCGATGCCGCCTATATGAAAGAACACCTGAAGATAGCAATACACAAGTTCGCCAAAAGGCAGATGACATGGCTGCGCGGCATGGAAAAAGACGGAGTGAGGATACACTGGGTGGATGCGGGCTGCCTTGACTGACAGACGGAGCTACCTCTTGCGGAGCCAGATTTCAGGATCCAGGAACTTCTTCTTGAACACGAGGAAATAAAGCTGCGTCTTGCCGGCGATTGTCGACACCTCCCCTATTATCTGTCCTGCGGTTACCTTGTCCCCCACGGCGACAGTAACGTTATTCACCTTATTATAAGAGGTATAGTACGCGCCGTGCTGCACCAGAACGCACTGGCCGTAGCCCGGCACCACCATAAGGCTGGACACGACACCGTCGAATACGCAGCGCACCGGACTCTCTTTCTCGCAGGCGATATGGATGCCGTTGTTAAACAGCGACATCTTCATATACGCGCCGTAATGTTCCGTCACCGGACCTTCCACCGGCCACGGAAGTTTTCCCTTGTTGTTCTCGAAATTCTTGTCCAGGACATAGTCCACAGGCTTCTGCTGGGTTTTCTTGCCGGAACTGCCCTGGCCTGAGGTCGCCTGGGCGAGCATTTTGAATATCTGCCTGTCGATCGCCTTCATCTCCGCCTGCTTCGAACGCAGGGACGCCTGATATGCCTTGTTGTCCTTCTTGAGCTTCGCCAGCAATTGTTTCTGCTGCTTCTCATCGGCCTTGAGCCGCTCCAGCTCCTTAGCCCTTTCATTGCGGAGCTTCTTCTCATCGTTGCGGGCGTTCAGAAGTTCTGCCTTGCGGGCGTCAAGCTCCCGGCGGGCCTTCCCGACCTTTTGCGCCTGCTCGGATATCTGGGCCGAGAGGTTCTTGAAATATCCGAAACGCCGGAATGCCTGCGATATGCTGTCCGATGACAGGACATACATATACCACAGCTTTATATCCCTGTTCTTGTATGCTCCCATAACCAGACGGGAATAATGGCTCTCCAGAGTGTCAAGTATCTCCTGATGGCGGCGCACATCCCTGGAAATCACGGAAATGCGCCTGTCCAGATCCGCAATTTCACGGTCTGATTCCGCAAGCAGCCTGGCACGGGTCTCCTGCTGGGCCTGAAGCAGGCTGATCGTGGACAGGGCCTGTGAAGACTGCGAGGCGTTGCCCGAGATCTGCTGCCGGAGGATCTCGATATCCTTCTCGATGCGGGAACGCTTCTCTTTCTGCTGCGACAGCGACTGTCCGTGCGTCAGGGCACAGACAAACAGGGGCAGCAGGCACAATATTATCTTATTTTTTCCCGGCATCTCTCTTTAAAGCGGCTTTTTCACGGTACGCCCTTGCCATAATGTTCTCCCCCAGGGCCTCGAGGGTTTCAGCATAATGGCTCAGGATCTCGGCATTGTCCTTGCCACCGTACAGCATAGCCTTCTTGAAATATGCCTTTGCAAGCACATATTTCTTCTGTTTGTACAATATCCACGCATAGGTGTCGATGTATGTAGGGTTTTCCGGCTCGGCATCGACAGCCTTCTTGCTCATCCGGGCGCATTTCGCCAGATTCCTGCCCTCGTTCGCCATGAAATAGGCATAATTGTTCAGCACGGCCACATTGTCCGGCACGTACTTCAAGGACTGCTCATATTCGCGGAAAGATTTCTCGGCATGCCCTGTCATCTGGTAAAAGTCCCCCTTCGCCGCATGGACGGAAGCCTTGAGCCTCACATCGTCTCCGCTCAGGGCCAGCAGCCTGTCCGCGGCCTGTATGGCCGCCTTGTAATCCCCAGCACGCGAGTTCAGCGCCATACTGACTTCCAGCATATACGGATCATCCTGATTGTCAGCGCATATTTCCAGAACTTTCCCTGGTTTGTCGGCGGACATGTACATTCCCACAGCGAAATGCGTCACGGCGGTATCCGACGGATGCATGCCGAGACATATATCCGCAAGGTCCAGATAATCGTTCAGATGGGCGTAATTGAAACGCGGATCGCTGCTGTGCAGCACCTTCTTCACTATCTCTATTTTCTTGGGAGCCGGCATTGGAGTCTCCTTGAAAAAAGACTTCATCTTCTCAAAGAAATCCGCGAATCTGCCCTGCATCCTCAGCAGTTCCAGCCGTGTAAGCCGCGTATAGTCCGACTCGCCGCCGATGGCTTCGAGACGCACGAGCAGAGAATCGGCCTGTCCGCTCTCCCCCAGCATAAGATATGAATCCATACATGAAGCCATCAGCTCCGCATCGGTATTCTTCGACTTGAGGAGCGGCTTCAGTATCTTCAGCGCCTCGCCCGGTCTGCCTGCGGAATTCAGGGCCGCGCCGTACTGCGCGGCATACCATACGTTGGCGCTGTCCAGCGAATAAGCCTTGGAATAATGTTTCATGGCCTCCGGCATCTGCCCCGCCACGGACAGGACGTTTCCGAGATAATAATGCACGGCATCATTCTCAGGACTGAGCATCTCCGCCTGACGCAACTGAGCGTAGGCTGTCTTTATATCACCGCCCGTATACGCCTGGACGGCGGTAACCACGATATTGTCAACCATACGGGCGGTCCTGTCATCCTGCGCACGCAGGAGCGCACCGCTCAAAAGCAGTGCAAGACAGGCTATGATATGCAGGTTACTTTTCATGCTGCCGTCAGTCCTCCCAGCTTATTGTCCTGGACATGTCCGGATTCACGGAAATATGCACGGCAAGGGTCTCGTCAGGAAGAAGGTCCTCTATATTCTCGGGCCATTCCATGACACAAAGCTTTCCGCTGTAAAAATAATCCTCCACACCTATGTCCATGGCCTCCGCATTGTTCCTGATACGGTAGAAATCAAAATGGAACATCGTGTCCCCGTCCGCAAGCATATATTCATTGACGATGGCGAAAGTCGGAGAGTTCACGGTGTCAGTCACACCGAGAGCCTTGCACAGCGCTACCGTGAATGTAGTCTTGCCCGCGCCCATCTGCCCGTAGAAGGCAAGCAACCTGTGCCCGGCGGTCTCCGCAAGGAACTGCCTGGCCGCCGCATCGGTTTCCGCAAGGGACCTGATAATTATCTCGTGTTTCATTGTCACAAAAATAGGCCAAAAATTCTCAAAAAACTGAAAAATTTACAATTAATTTCAAAAATTTACAAAATCGCTTTAAAAACATTGCAATGTCCGTGCTACATGGGTACTTTCGCCGCAAAAAAGAATGAAAATGAGAACGAAAACATGGACAAGAAACGCCGCTGCAATCATGCTGGGCACAGTTCTGGCGGCAAGCTGTGAGATTATCGACATCAACAGGAACGACGGGCAGAATGATTCCGGCAAAGAAGAGGAGAAACAAGAAGAAACCAATTCGCTGTACTATTCCACCGTCGAATACGACAGGAATTACGACTGGAAAAAGGATGAGATGGGAGGAATGGTAAGCACCAGCGTCAAGCTGTACAAGGACCATGAGGCCATTGTATCCATAGATGTGCCGGCGGAAGAGCACGAACATGTGGATTTCGAATCCCACTGGATTCTCGGAGGAAACCTTTATACGGTACACAAGAACGGAGCGCTCACGGTAATCAGGAAAAACGGCAAGGAGGCCTTCCGCTTCGGCAATGACGACTATGTGACGGATATGATCCTGCACAAAGATGACATCTATACCCTGAGCATACCTTACAGCGGCAGCGGATGGATACTGCGCAAAGGGGAGGAGACCGTGATCAGGCAATCCTCAGGCTTTCCTTTAGGTCCTTTATACGAGGATTCGGGAGAAGTCTGTATGGCATACGCCATGAGGGAGGAATACATAGGGAATCCCACGGGATACAGATATTATTTTGTGGCAGGCGGACATGAAAAAGCCATAGGGCTCATGCCTACCGCGACGGAACTTCTTGCAGTCAGACGTAAGGACGGAAAAATCAACCTGCTGCAGAAAGAGGCGAATATAGAGGGCGCGATATGGGTTATGGAAGACAAGACAATAATGATCAATGTCATACAGAACTCCGGCATGAGGGATTTCAGCTTCGTGGTTTCAGGCAGCAAGCTTCTGGCGCACGCCCAGGCGCAGACCTACAGATACTCGGAGCAGAACTGGAACGACTACTTCTGGAGCGATAACGGATTATTGTCCGCCAGCACCGGTGGAAACCGCCAGGTTTTCGCAATATGCGAGGACTGCAGGGAGCTGTGTTACATATCTTCCGTCAAGGGATCGTCCTCATCGGGGCTGTGCCTTCACAGCGGAACGCGGGAGGATATGCTCCCGGGACATTATTTCATGGTATCGCCGCACGCCCTTTGCTGCGACAGCAGGAAATGCGCGATAGCCGTGAACGATCCGCAGAACAACAACCGCCCCGTCATACTTGACGGAGCGGATATGGTAAGACCCGTTTTCAACGGATACGTTACAAGGATGTGCCTTCAATAATGTTGCGGGCCAGAGTGTTAGAGCAGATGAACTCCTTCATCTTGGCATTGTCCGCACTAAGGATCGAATGCTTGTCGCCATGCCATTCGATACGGTGGCCGCTCACGAAATATATGTTGTCGCCATGCTCCAGCATACTGTTCATATCGTGGGTGTTGATGACCGTCGTCATATTGAACTCCTCAGTGATTTCCTTGATCAGCTGGTCGATGAGAATGGCCGTGAAAGGGTCGAGGCCCGAGTTCGGCTCGTCGCAGAAAAGGTATTTGGGGCTGAGCGCTATGGCTCTGGCGATGCCTACACGCTTCTGCATGCCGCCGGACAGCTCCGAAGGATATTTGCTGTCGGAATTCTTTATGTTCACCCTGTCGAGGCAGAAGTGCGCGCGTTTCAGCTTGTCCGCGTAAGAAAGGTTCGAGAAGAAGTTCAGCGGAAACATCACGTTCTCCAATACCGTGGCGAAATCATACAGCGCGCTGCCCTGGAACAGGATGCCGATGTTCTGGTGGAGCTTTGCCCTCTGCTTGTCATTCATCTGTCCCAGACTCTCGCCGTCATAAAGGATATCACCTTTGTCCGGATGGAAAAGTCCGATGAGATTTTTCAGGAGCACGGTCTTGCCGCTGCCGCTCTTGCCAATGATCATATTGCATTTTCCGCTTTCGAAAACTGCGTTGATATCACAAAGGATCTGCTTGTCCTCAAATGATTTGTAAAGATGAACGACTTCTATCATGGTCTAATAGAGCATAAGCTGGGTAATAACAAGGTCAAACAGCAGGATAAGTATGCTGCTGGCAACGATAGCATGCGTGCTCTTGCGTCCCACTCCGAGGGATCCGCCGTTCGCGTAATAGCCGCAGAATGCGGACACGGAGCTTACGATGAAAGAGAAGAATGCAAGCTTGAAAGTGCTGTAGAACACATAATAACCGTTATAGCAGTACATTATGCCTTCTATATAGGATGCGGTGCGGATGATGCCGGTAAGGGTCACCACAAGATATGCGCCTATAAGTCCCATGAGGAAGCTGAAGAACATGAGGATCGGGCTCAGGAGAGTGGCGGCGAGAATTTTAGGACGCACGAGGAATCCTGCGGAATTCACGCCCATCATGTCCATGGCGTCGATCTGCTCCGTAATGCGCATGCTGCCGAGCTCGGAAGCGATATTGGAACCCATTTTGCCGGCAAGGATAAGGGCGATCAGGGTCGAGCAGAACTCCAGCAGGAGGCTCTCCCTCACCATATATCCGACGTACATCTTGTCGATGAAAGGGTTCTCCAGATTGGAAGCCATCTGTATGACCGTTACACCTCCCATGAAAAGGGAGATCACGCCTACGATAAGAACGGAAGAGACGACGAGCTTGTCCGCCTCCAGAATAAACTGTTTGAAATACAGCCTGCGGTTCTCCGGCTTTCTGAAAACCTGCTTCAGAAAGAGGAAATATTCGCCTAATACTGTCAGTGCCTTTTTAATCATAGTCTGCAAATATACAAAAATAATTACAATGCTCATCCGAATAACAAGCGCCAAATGTGCCGGCATCAACGCCACGCCGATTTTAGTGGAGACGAACGTATCAAACGGCATAGGCCTGCACCTCGTGGGACTTGCGGACGCCGCGGTGAAGGAAAGCCTGCTCCGCACCACTACCGCCCTGCAGTCCCTGGGCCTGAAAGTGCCCGGAAAGAAAATAGTGATCAACCTGGCTCCGGCCGACCTGCATAAAAAGGGCAGCGGTTATGATCTTCCCATAGCGCTCGGCATCGCGGCGGCCTCGGAACAGCTGCACATGCCCGGTCTGGAGAAATACGTAATAATGGGAGAACTCGGGCTTGACGGCACGGTCAGGACAGTCCCCGGAGCGCTGCCTATCGCGGAAATGGCGCAGGAAAACGGCTATGAGGGATGCATCCTTCCGCTTGAGGCCGCCATGGAGACTATCGAATTCAGCAGATGCAGGATATTCGGCGTGAGAAACCTTACCGAGGCCATGAGGATCGTGTGCGAGGATCCGGGATTCGAAGAATATGCCGTGGACCGTGACCGCATGAGGCGAGACTGCGGCGGCACGGAGATATGGAACTCGCATTCCGTGATGGATTTCAGCGACATAGCCGGACAGGAAAGCGCCAAAAGAGGGCTTGAGATAGCGGCAGCGGGCAGCCACAGCGTGATACTTGTCGGCAGTCCCGGTTCGGGAAAGAGTTCGCTCGCGAAAGCCATGTGCCGCATTCTTCCGCCCATGACCCTTGAAGAATCCATACAGACAAGCAAGATATATTCCGTAGCCGGCCTCGGAAACCTTGCCGCGGGGCTTATCCGCCAGCGTCCTTTCAGGGCGCCGCACAATTCCGTATCGCCGGCCGCGCTCATAGGAGGAGGTTCGGACAACATCTCGCCGGGAGAAGTGTCGCTGGCCCATAACGGGATACTTTTCATAGACGAGTTCCTGGAGATGCCCAGGCGCAATGCCGAGGTCCTGAGGGCGCCTATGGAAGACAAAAGGATCATCATATCCAGGCTCAGGAGCAAGACCGAATATCCGGCGGACTTCACCCTCGTCGCCGCCACAAACCCCTGCCCTTGCGGATATTACGGAGAGGGAGACCGCTGCACCTGCTCCGTGGGAGCCAGGAAAAGCTATCTTTCGCGCCTTAGCGGGCCTCTGATGGACAGGATCGACATACAGATATGGTGCAGAAGCATCAGCGCCAGGGAACTGCTGAACAAAAAGAAAGCGGAAAGCAGCGCCGAGGTGGCGGAAAGGGTGGCAGCCGCAAGGGAGATCCAGAGGCTCAGATTCGCAGACGAGGGAATTTTCTGCAATTCGCAGATGGACAACAGGCTTATGGACATATACTGCCCTCTGTCCGGAGAGTGCCGGAACTTTATGGAAAAGGCTATGGACAAGACCGGACTTTCGGCAAGGGCCTGCACCAGGATCATCAAACTGGCCCGCACCATAGCCGATCTGGACCGTTGCGGGAATATAGGCGTGGATCATCTGGCCGAAGCCGTGGCATACAGGTTTCTGGACAAAAGGGATATCTGAGCATGAACGGGACTGACAAAGACAGGCACAGGAAAGTCCTTGGCAAAAAATCCGAGGATGCGGCGGCGGACTACCTTGAGAAGCTCGGGATGAGGATCCTGGCAAGAAATTTCAGGAGCGGACCGAGGGAACTTGACATAATAGCGGCTGAGGCGCTGCCAGGTCCAAAGGGGCATACGGCATGGAGTACCGGCGGCAAAAGGCTTTGCAATATAAGGGTGGTGGAGGTAAAGGCAAGACAGGAGCCTCTCGGAGCCGAGCCGTGGGAATCGGTGAGAAGCGGCAAGCGGAGAAACATGTTCATGGCCGCCGCGGGCTACATGCGGTGCGCGCAGTTCAGGAAAATGGATATCGGGTGCAGCGAGATATTCTTTGATGTGGTCTCCATCGTATGGAACGAGCAGGGCACGGGATACAGGCTGGATTACATTCCGGATGCTTTCAGGCTCATATGCACATGACCGTCCCGTGCAGTAGAATGCAAAGGCGGCGGAAGCGATATTTTGACGCGGTTAAAGAAATTATGCGTATATTTGGAAAGTACAAGACAATAACTCACAAACAAGTATTCTGTAACAAGCCATGACACATAACAGGTTTTCCCGTATTATCGGCGGCATGACACTTATCGCCGGAATGTTCGCTGCCGCAGCCACATCTGCGTCAGCCAGGTCTCTATCCCCTTCCACCGTATGGCACTGGGATAAAGGCACTATCGTCATTGACGTTCCGGAGCGCGGCCACGGCCAGGAGCATGCCGTCGGGCTCAGCGTTCCTGCAATGAAGACGGTAAGGGTAGGATTCGTAGGGCTGGGCATGCGCGGACCGGATGCCGTGGAACGTTTCTCCCACATTCCGGGAGTGGAGGTAACCGCCCTGTGCGACTATGACTCGCTCCGCGCCGAGCGCTGCCAGAGCATTCTTGAGCGGCAGGGACTTATGCCGGCCGCCGTATATCATGGCGCCAAAGGTTACGAGGACCTGTGCAGGCGGCCGGACATAGACCTCGTATATATCGCTACAGACTGGGACCATCATTTCCCGGTAGCCAAATGTGCCATGGAAAACGGCAAGCATACAGCCATAGAAGTGCCGTCGGCCATGAATCTCGAACAGTGCTGGGCCCTTATAGATCTTTCCGAGAAGCACCGCCTGCACTGCATGATCCTGGAGAACTGCTGCTATGACTGGTTCGAGCTCGATGCCCTGAACATGGCGCAGCACGGAGTTTTCGGCGAGATCATCCGTGCTCAGGGAGCGTACATACACACTCTCGACCCGTTCTGGAAACATTACTGGAGCGATCCGGAGAATGATCCGGAGCATCTCGGCTGGCGGATGAAATACAATATGGAAAACCGCGGCGACGTATATCCGACACACGGGCTCGGTCCTGTGGCACAGGCCCTTGACATTCACCGCGGCGACCGCTTCACTCTCCTTACTGCCATGGACACAGGCAGTTTCCATGGCAAGGAATACGTGGAGGAGACGACCGGGAAAGAGTGTCCTGAATACCGCAACGGCGACCATACGACCACGCTCATGCGCACGGCCAGAGGCAAAGTGGTGGAAATACAGCACAATGTGATGACCCCGCAACCATACAACCGTCTGTACCAGCTCACCGGCACCAAAGGATTCGCCAACAAATATCCGGTGGAGGGCATAGCCGTGGACCCCGGGCACCTCAAGGCATCAGGCTACGCGCCGAACGCCGATGACCTTTCAGGCCACAGTTTCATGCCGCGGGAGGAAATGGAGGCCCTGCGTGCCGGATACCGTCACCCTATCATAACGAAATACGGAGAAATGGCCGAGAAAGTGGGCGGCCACGGCGGCATGGATTTCTTTATGGATGCCCGCCTGGTCTACTGCCTGCAAAACGGTCTGCCGCTCGATATGGATGTCTACGACCTTGCTGAATGGTGCTCGCTCGCCGAGCTCGGCACGCTTTCGATGGACAACAACTGCGCCGCCGTGGCTTTTCCTGACTTTACCCGCGGCCACTGGAACGAAGTCAAAGGCTTTAAACACGCATGGGCGAAACCTGACGCCGAGGCCGCAGCCGAAGCCGGCGCACAGGCATATACCGAAGCACAAAAGGCGGCAGTACGCGACCATAAGCTATGGGCCCTCTACCACGCCGCGCAGGAAGCTCCGGCAGGCAAAGAGCGCGCACGCGCCATGAAAGCTTACGGCAAGGCTCTGGCAAAAGCCAAGGCACAGGCCGCACGATAACCTCTCCAGACAAACATAAGAAGCCATACAGACGTATGGCAAGGCATATATAAGATTATTTCCTGAAAATGCCGAAAAGGGCGCTGCCGCTGCCGGACATGGACGCGTATACGGCGCCGCGCTCATAAAGGCTTTCCTTCATTGCGGCAAGCTCCGGATGAAGCGCGAAAACCGACGTCTCGAAATCATTGGCCACCCCTGCCTCGCGCCATTGCTCCACAGGCAGGGCGAGCAGTTCGCGCAAAGGCCGTGAGGGAATAGCCGGTCTGATGCCGGAATACGCCTCTTTTGTAGAAACGTGTACCGCAGGAGTAAGCACCTCCACCGTATAGCCGTCCAGCTGCGGAACATCGAAAGGTTCCAGAACCTCTCCCCTGCCGCTTACGAACATAGGCTTGTTGTGAATAAAGAAAGGACAGTCGCTGCCAAGGGCCGCCGCATAATCCTCCAGCATCACATACGGCATGTACAGGTCGAACATCTCGTCCAACATCATTACCGCGAAAGCCGCATCCGCGCTGCCTCCTCCGAGTCCGGCCCCGACGGGAATGTTCTTATGCAGCCTGATCCTCACCGGCGGCAAGTCGAAATCCGCTTTCAGCATCCTGTAGGCCTTTACGGTAAGATCCTGCTTCGGGTCCCATTCCCCGGGCGCGCTGCCGTCCATTACCCGTCCGTCCTTGACTATCTCCACGGAGAACCTGTCCGCAGGCTCGATCTCCAGAGTATCCTTAAGGCCCCCGAAGGGTATGAAAAGACTCTCCAGATCATGAAAACCGTCAGGACGCCTGCGCAAGACATTCAGACCAATGTTCAGCTTCGGATTCGGACAGGATATCATGGACCGTATTCAGCGATTTTCTTGAAACTGCTATTTCTTTTTGCCGATATTCAGCTTGACAGGCTTCAGCAGATGTTCCGGCTTCAGTATCTCGCCCAGCTCCTCCTCGGTAAGTATACCGTCCTCCAGCACTATATCCCACACGCTGCGTCCGCTTTTGAGCGCTTTCTTTGCAATCGCGGTGGAACGCTTGTAGCCGATATAAGGGTTAAGCGCCGTAACCACGCCGATGCTGTTGTGCACATACTGCTCGCAGTGCTCCGCATTGGCCGTGATGCCGTCCACACAGTTGACGCGCAGGGTGTTCATGCCGTTCATCAGCAGTTCGGCGCTCTCGAAGCAGCACTGTATCATCACAGGCTCCATTGCGTTAAGCTCCATCTGCGCCGCCTCGCCGCTCATCGTCACGCACACGTCATTTCCCATTACCTTGTAGCAGACCTGGCTCATCACCTCAGGAATCACCGGATTGACCTTGCCCGGCATGATAGAGGAACCCGGCTGCATCGCAGGCAGGTTGATCTCTCCCAGTCCGCAGCGCGGTCCCGAAGACAAAAGACGCAGATCGTTGCTGATCTTGCTCAGCTTCACCGCAAGCCTTTTCATGGCTGCGCTGTAGCCCACAAGGCATGATGTATCTGATGTCGCGCCCACCAGATCGGCCACAAGCGTCACATTCCAGCCTGTCAGCTCCGCAAGGGCGGAAACGCACAGGCCGGCGTAGTCAGGCTCGCTGCAGATGCCGGTACCGATAGCCGTGGCGCCCATATTCACCGACAGGAAATCGGCCGCCGCCTCGTCCAGATGCCTGATTTCGTCCTCGAGAATCGAAGCGAAGCCGCCGAAAGTCTGGCCGAGCGTCATAGGCACCGCATCCTGGAGCTGGGTACGTCCCATCTTCACGATGTCCGCGAATTCAACGCTCTTTGCGCGGAGGCTTGAAATAAGGGTTTCCAGCACCTCTTTCAGCTCGAGATGGGTAAAATAAAGTCCCAGATGAGCGAAAGTAGGGTAAGCGTCATTGGTGCTCTGGCTGCGGTTTACGTCGTCATTAGGCTTGCAATGCTTAAAATCTCCAAGCTCATAGCCCATGATCTGCAACGCCCTGTTTGCAATGACCTCGTTCGCATTCATGTTCGTGGACGTGCCTGCGCCGCCCTGTATCATGTCTATAGGGAAATATTCTGACAGCTTGCCGTCATACACTTCCCTGCAAGCCTGCATGATGGCCCCGAACAATCTGTCGGACAGATGTCCGAGCTTGTGGTTGGCAATCGCCGCGCCCATTTTCGTAAGCGCGATACCCTTGAGGTAATTCGGGTATTCGTTCAGGTGAAAATGGGAAATATTGAAATTCTCCATACAGCGGAGTGTCTGCACATCCCAGAGCTTGTCCGCAGGTATCTGCTTTTCTCCGATTAGGTCCGAACCTGTTCTGTATTTCATAGGTATCTGAATTTTAAGGCAATGTGTGGTTATTCAGCTTCAGGGGCCTTGCTCTCGAGCATAAGCTCGTCCATCTGCACCTGATCTATATAAGAAGGTGAATCGATCATGACGTCGCGGCCCTGGTTGTTCTTAGGGAAAGCTATGTAATCGCGGATGGTTTCCTGGCCGCCGAACAGCGCGCATATACGGTCGAATCCGAAAGCCAGTCCTCCGTGAGGCGGCGCTCCGAACTTGAAGGCGTCGATGATGAAGCCGAATTTGTAGTCGGCCTCCTCCTTGCTGATGCCGAGCACCTCGAACATACGGCTCTGCATGTCCGCATTGTGGATACGTATAGAACCTCCGCCGAGTTCGGAACCGTTCAGCACGAAATCGTATGCATTCGCGCATACGCGCTCCAGATCCTCTTTCCTGTCGCTGTAGAACCACTTCTCATGCTCCGGTTTCGGAGCTGTGAAAGGATGGTGCATCGCATAGAAGCGCTGCGTCTCGTCGTCCCATTCCAAAAGAGGGAAGTCCACAATCCACAGAGGCGCGAACACTTTCGGATCGCGGAAGCCCAGACGGCTTCCCATCTCTATGCGGAGCACGCCCAGCATGGTCTGTGTCTTGCGTTTAGCGCCGCAAAGTATCAGCACGAGGTCGCCTGCTTTTGCACCGGCGGCATCCGCCATGGCCTTTATCTCCTCCGGAGCATAGAACTTGTCCACGCTCGATTTGAATGTGCCGTCATGGTTGCACTTTATATACACGAGGCCTTTGGCGCCGACCTGAGGACGTTTCACCCACTCGGTAAGCGCGTCGAGCTCCTTTCTTGTATATTCGCAGCATCCCCCGGCCGCGATCGCGCCTACATATTCCACGCTGTCGAACACGCTGAAGCCGTGTCCCTGAGCGAGAGATGTGATCTCATGAATCTTCATGCCGAAACGGATATCAGGCTTGTCGGAGCCGTAGGAATCCATCGCCTCATACCAGCTCATGCGTGGAATAGGGCCTGATATTTCCACGCCGAGAGCATTCTTGAACATACGGATCATCATGCCCTCGAAAGTGTTCAGGACATCC
>CAYLQE010000004.1:0-90877 GCA_964385835.1 uncultured Muribaculaceae bacterium
ATCACGCTTTATAATCATAACCTATTCCCAAAAGGTGGTCAGTTGGTCAACTTTTGGGATTACGAATATAATAACACATTTTTGATAGCGCAAACTTTTACTCCAAAAAAGTGGTCAAATGATCGGTTTTTTGGATCGACAGATCTGAATCACCACATGTCACTCTCTTTCTTTGACATAGAGGCGATTTCATCGACTGTCTCCTCGGAGGATAACTTGATGGGGTTTATGAAATGTCTTTGGCCGTTGGCGCGCAGCATCTGGACGATGGCTTATTTGTTGACATTACATATTGGGGATACCCTCCGTGTCGTATTATCAGGTGATTTTATGATTTAGTCCGGGCATCTTCGTTCAGCCCTATTCCCGTTGCGAATACTTTATCGCTCAAAATGCCAATCAGACCAGTATTTCAAATAGTCAGGTGGTTTTATCTGAAAAATATACCTTGTTTCCGGAAGCGTCTCTGAAGCGCGCCGTCCTGGGCTGATTTTAAGAATGCAGGGACCTCATCTGACAGAAGCCTCAACAAATTTTCAGCGCGGGTATGGACGGATATCGTCTCGTCATTACTGATGCCCTGTATCTTTTTGACAAGAGGGTTAGCGCGGCTGTCATCCAGTTTTCTCAGCGCATTGATCAAATCTCCGACCGCCGAGCGGAAATCCTGCAATCCGTCAAAGTCCTTGTTGTCTGGTGTATAGTCACCGATCAGATGTACGTCATAAACGATGGAAATCATCGCATTGGCGTAAGATGCATCCTTGCCTCCGGATGCGAAGCCAAAGAGCTGCTCTGTCATCGCATTTGCCTCCCTGTTTCTGCGTTGCTGCTCTTTTATCAAAGCCTGCTGAAACCGCTTGACCTCGTCGGGATTCCTGCCCCAGGGCAGAGCATCCGCCTTCGCTTGGAGCCGCTCATTCCATGGACGGGCATTGTAGCCCCAATGAAACAGCACGCGATGCTTGCATTTGAATCCCGGAAATTCCTGCTTTAAATAGTTATAGAAGTCAAGCCCGCCGTACTCCGGCAGCTCAATGCCTTTGTATCCGTCTATCATTTTCGAACTTATCTGCTTCATCCAGGCTGTCACCTTCGCATTTTCTTCCAGGCCCAGCACGGCGTAGAAGTCGTCTTTGTGAAGTGCAAAGCCGGAATGGGCGGAGGCTGATATGATTTGTATCAGGCAAAGGAAAGAGATAAGTATGCGTTTTTTCATTGCTATGATCATTTTGTACAGTTAGTTGCGGAGTGTGTTCTCCGCTGCGGAAACCGCTATGCCAGATTTGCCTGTCAAGTAGCATATTTCCAGATTCAAAGATATGAAATATATTTATACGGAGAATGTTTCTATGGACTTTTTGATCCGGTTTGCAGTGCCGTCTTCGTGTTAGCATGTAATGCACGGAGTCCGATATTTTGCAATAACCTGTAAAAGATGCAGAATTTCGCTTGCAGAATCCGGGAACTTGTGGGGGAGTTTAATGACAACGATAAGCAGACTCGGATACGTGAACGTAATTCGCGTATGACACAATAGTAAGCCTTGCTGCTATAAGCTTCCTGATGGTATAATGATAATATCTTTGGCCTGCATAAGGAATAAGTTGTCAGTTCTCTTGGCGTAATTCAAATGAAAGAAAAAAGCTGACCTCGCAAGGGATCAGCTTTTCGTGTTTGTCAATTTTGTGCCGGACGCTTTACTGCTTGGTAAACATTCCTATTGTTTTTTCTGTAGACATGTTGACAACGCTCATCGTATTGCCGCTGATTATTCCTTTTATTGCCGCCTTGTCGCTATCCTCCGGATACATCATGACTGTTGAAGAGTCGTAAACATAGGAATAATAGTAGGTGGAATAGTCAGCAGGATTCGTTGTGGAAGCGAATTTAAGTTCGCACTGAACCTTTGTAAAAGTCAGTGTTGTAGTTAAACTTGAACTGTTGTGTACCCATACGGTGCCGTTCAGATTTCTTGGGCTTTTTGAACATCCTGCCAGAAATATAGCAGAAATGGCAAGGATTAAAATCAATAAAGTTCGTTTCATAAAATATATCTTTAATTTGGTGTTATTTTAATGTGTCGGCGTCTTCTGTGCGAAACCGGTTGCAAATCAATTTTATATATAAAATCTCACAGTTCTGTTCCGTCCGCCGGGTTATATGGTTTCAGTATAAGTATCCATTAGAATGCAAATATACAAATTTTACATATATGATGTTAAATTATATGTTGTAATAATTTTATATAACATCAAATAATTTCGCTGCAAATTATTTTGTCATGCAGCAGGAAGATCCAAGAGTACAGGCAGTCGCTAATAAAATCAGACAATTGAGAATTGATGCAGGGTATAAGAGCCATGAGAATTTTGCATGGGATCATGAGCTCAGCCGTGTGCAATACTGGAGAATTGAAACCGGTGCCAACATCACTATGAAGACATTGCTGAAAATTCTAGATATACACGGTCTGTCATTGTCCGAATTCTTTAGTGATCTGTAATTGCGGGTGATTCGGAACGCTTGGGCAGGAGGGTGCACTTGATCTTCCTGCCCATGTGTCATGCTGGCCGGACAGATCCGCGAGTATTGCCAATCTGATACGCTTATCGCATTTTTCTGTTGTGAATGTTATGCAATATAGTTGAAAGTCAACTTTAAAGTTGCAATATTCGTTGCAATGTTGTAAATTTGCACTATGATTACGAAGGGAGAGGTAGAGAAGTTTCTGAGCAACTTCTATGTGAAGGTAAAGGTTTTCGGAATACGGTTCCGTGATGACAGAGGCAAAAACCGTAATACGCTGCTTGATCTGGAAATATCGCCGCGTTTTCGTGAGAAAGTTGTCATGTCACTGAAATGGAATGATTATTCGGAAGGACCGGTGACTGATGAATTGAATGACTATGGTGAGATGTGGGTGTTCGGCAAGGATGTCAACGGCACCGAAGTCTATATCAAGATTTCAATGGGGCCGCCTGATTCACATACTATTTGCATTTCGTTTCATACGGCGGAGCATCCGATGTCTTACCCTTTTAAGAATGATTGACTATGACAAGAACAAGACTTGCAGACGGGGAAAGGCTGTTCACTGAACTGCGGACGGTTGTTTTCAGGAAAGAAAGCTTTGATTATATCCATTCGGGTATAATGGATAAGAACGGAGAGTCATGGACGACAACTGAACTTGATGAGGTTAATACCGGTCAGGTTTACAACCAATACCGTGTACGTCATGGAATACCGTTCCCGGATGAAATAAGCGCCATGCGGAAATATTACGGGCTGTCCGCGCTAAAGATGTCAGAGATTCTCGGTTTTGGCGTGAACCAATACCGTTATTATGAGAACGGGGAGATGCCAAGCATTTCAAATGCCCGAATATTGATTGCAATCAGGGACAGACGCATGTTCCTGTCTTTCCTCGAGGCCTCCAGGCAGATTATCGGCGAGAAAGATTATGATAAAATATCCAAGAGGATTATGGGACTGCCGGAATATGTGAGCCCAGTGAATCAGCCTTCCGCATTGTCGGGCTATGTTTCATACTCTCAGGAGAAAGCTGCTGCAGCCGTGAAGTATTTTATCAAGGCAATGAAGGGCGTTTTCGTCACCAAAATGAACAAGCTCTTGTTTTATGCGGATTTCCTGTGTTACCGCCGCAAGGGTTATGGGCTTACAGGGCTTAAGTATGCGGCATTGCCATACGGACCGGTTCCGGAAAAATGGGGACGCGTTTATGATTCCATTCCGGATATTAGAATGGACGAGTATGTGTTTCCAGATATGACGTCCGGCATTGAACTGAACTCCGCTGTGGAACCTGACATGACGGTATTCGACAAGACGGAAACAGCGGTGCTGCATGATGTGGCTGAACGTTTCATGAATACGAAAGCCGGCGAAATATCGCAGATCAGCCACAACGAGAAAGGCTGGTCGGACAATCGCGAGGGCAAAACGCTGATAGACTATTCTTATGCCTTTGATCTGTCGATGGAATGATTGCCGTATAGATGTCTTGATAATGCTATGGCCGAAAATTTCTTAGGCATTATGGCGCCTGAGCTGCTTTATGTCTGGAAATTTTAGTTGCCGGAATACTTTATCATGGCTTTAGTGCGCATATTGATTACTGCTTTTTGAGGAATCCTATTGTCTGTTCGTTGGATGTGTTGATGACGCTCATCGTGTTGCCGCTGATTATTCCTTTCAGGATTGCCTTGTCGCTGCGTTCGGGGTGCATCATAACCGTGTCTTCTGCCTGGTCATATTCGTAGGAATAATAATCCCTTGTTACGGTCCGGTCGTCCGGAGCCGTAGCTGAAGATGCAAACATAAGTTCGCACTGGTTTTTGGTGAATGTCAGAGTTATAGTCATGTCCGGCAATATATCCGACCACACCGTGCCGTCCAGATTCCTTGTTTCTTTTGTGCAGCCTGACATGAAAATAGCGGATACGGTCAGCAGAAGAAGTAATAAATTACGTTTCATAAAACATGCATTATAAATTGTTGCGCTAATATACGAAAAAAATATTAAACCGGTGGCCAGGTCTCTTCCAGCGCAACTTCATAGGTACTGAATTCCGATTGCTGAGCGTATATAAAACGCCTGATGTCAGTTGATGTGTACATAATATTGGTTCTTATAGGGCTATTGCCGCGCGCAGGCCGGATCCTCTACGATATTTCCGTCCGTATCGATAAACAAGTACGCAAAGTCATCGATCCTGGCTTCGAACATACTTGTGGAAATCAATTCGATATAGTTGTAGATCGCTGGAATAATGACATGACAGTTGTCGCGCCGCATTACTCCGAAACGTCCATTGATCTCAAATTTCAAATAGTCAGAGAGAGATGACATGTTATAGCTGTCTGACGGCTCATGCATCAGGTATGTATAATCTACCATAAATGGATGTGTGACGTTTCCGGCTGAATCGACTCGCCATTTGCGGCCATCCTTTGATAGGATTATGTTGCCGGCAACATTTGAGAACTCGATACTATCGTATTCTGTCGGATATACGAACTTCAGTTGCGGATTCAGCAGCCCGTATTTGTCCCCATCCTTGAGTATTCTGTAACCTGCGTTCGCTTCGATACTGTCGTATATGGGTTCTATTATCCATTTGCCTGATCTGTCGATGATCCCGCATGACCCATGTCCATCTGTCATAATGCAGTGTCCGTCGCTAAATCCGTAATCTGCCAATGCACCTTCGTTCGGATAATGATACTGGAACGGAATCACAACTTCGTTGCCGGCATTTATGAATCCGATTTTACCGTTTTTGACAACGGCAGCCAATCCTTCGCTGAATTCCCATGCCTCGTCGTACTGATTTTTGATAACGATACGGCCGTTGTTGATGTTCAGGAATCCGAGTTTGCCTTTGCGGCTGAATACTGCCAGAGTATCGCGTTTCTGTATATACACCCAGTCAAGTTTCGGTGTCGTGTATTTTCCGGTTTCCGTGTTATAGACACGTACTTTGTTGTCTTTGAAATCATGTGTTACGATATGCTGTGACAGATCCTCTTCATTGTAGCGACGATACTCTTCCTCACGACCGTAATTATCGTTGTAATAGTTCAGGCATGCGCTGATGACAGCAAGTGTGACTGCCGTAAAAAACAGTACATAAAGGATTTTTCCCGGAACAGAAAGTTTGCGCCAGCGGCAGGCATTCCAGATGGCGGCCAGCAGGTTCCACAGAGACACAATGAGATCGTAGACCGATTCCACGATGCGCGTAAGTTGAGCTTTCATGATTTTTAGATTTATCGTTTCTTTTTTGCAATATATAGAGTGTCTGGAACATAAGATTCTATCATTGCCTTTTTAAAAAAAGATGGTGACAGAAAAGTCTGGACAGTTTTATGGCAATTGCATGACCGGCTGCAAGATCGGGGCCGTCCGTGCCGGAAACGGGAAAAGATGGAGCGGCTGAAAAGTATCAGCCGCCCCGTATGCAATATGATTTGAATGATATTCTGTGTGATCCCGGATCGGGCGAGGAGTTTCAGTAAACGACAGTGAATGAGGATACAGGCCCGGAGCCTGTCCATTTGCCGCCATCCCTTATGATTCCGATTATCCGCTCCGCCATTTGCCGTGAGCTGCTTTCGATAATCATGAAATCATCAGGCTGCCCCTCTTTATCCACAATGAAGCTCAGGACGACTATGCCGTTGAGGCTGTCTGCATCCGCCGTGAGACCGAGTCTGTCGTAGATATATTCATAATATGACCTGTATCCTGCGGTCGGGCGGGGAGACATGTCTCTGTTGGCGCCGTTGTTTTCGGGACCGGCTGCCGCTGTGCTTTGCATCTTGCATGCTGCGGCCTGATGAACCGGCTCCGCGCCCGCAAAATGCCGGTCTTCAGATATCGCTCTGCCAGCCTGCTCTTGTTCTGCAATCTCCGTTATTTCTTCTTCCGCCATCTCCAGTATGTCTTCCTTGATCATGCCGCTGCCGGCAGCCTGGCTGGCGTTTACCTGAACCGCCGCTTCTGTGACATCGTGCCCGGATCGGTTCCGTTCCGGTTGTTCTGTTCGGCCGGTTCTGCTTGTTTCCGGCTGTTTCCGGCTGTTCTGTCCCGCTTGTTCTGTTCCTCCGGTTTTTCCCATTCCGCCCGTTCCGCTCGTTCTGCTTCGTTCTGCCTGTTCCGCCGTTTCGGCCTTGCTCTGCGCTGCCCGCTCCCTGCTGTATGCGGCAACAGGTTCTTTGGCTTCCGTTGCAACTGGCTTGCGCCCGTTTGCGGCGGATGACGGTCCGCTGATGTCAAAAGGCTCGGATTCATAGCCGTCCATGTCCGTTACGGCCGCTTGCGGCATGCTTAGCGTGACAGGCTCAATATCGTTCATGGCAATCAACGCATTATGTTTTTCGCCTCTCAATATGCCGAGTTCAAAGGATAATATGCAGGCAACCAGCAGGACCGCCGCCGCAAAAATCGGGAAAGCGTAGCCTCTCCCTTTGCGTCTGGCAGGCTTGTCTTGTCTTTTGATAGCCTCTTCCATGCGATGCAGGCGGATGTCCAGCTCAGGGTCCTCCACATTGCCGTATCCGTCCAGCGCATCGGCCAGAAAAGGATCCTGCATAGCCTCACGCTCCAGATCATGGGCCGCACGCCCTTTCACGTTACCTTTTATATAGGACAGCAGGCCTGTTCTTTTGTTGTCTTCTCTATGCATAATTTCAAATTCCGTTTCCCGTTCTGGATATAGCTTTTAACGCCCTTTAGTCCATAACCTTTTTCTTCCGATATTTCCGCATAAGACTTTTCGGCCAGAAAAAACTCCCGGATGCAGATCCTTTGTTCTTCCGGCAGATGCTTCATGCAATGTTCCAGCGCCTTAAGCTGCTGTTCGTCCCCGTTCTCTCCCAGCAGATCGAGAAATTCCGCCGGATCGGCCGGCTGCGACTGCCAGTCGACGGTGAATTCCATCTGCCTGCGCCGTATGATCTGCAGGCAGTGGTTCTGTGAAACCCTATACAGCCAGCTGCGGAAGTTTGTGATATCGTGCACTTTCACTTTCTCCGACAACTCCTCGAACAGCTGCATGACGGCGTCTTCTGCAAGCTCCGGTGATTTAAGATATTTCAGGCACAGGCCGTAAACCAATGGAATATAACGGCTGTACAGTGTGCCGAAACATCCCATGTCTCCTTTCATGACATAGGCGCGCAATAATGCTTCATCGCTTTCAGAACCGATATTTGGCCGACGTATCATCATTTCGCTCGTTTATTCGTGATAAAGATACGAAAAAAGCCCCGATTCCATAAAATATGCAAAAAAATACAGATTTTTTTATGGAATCCTGTATGCCGCTGCATCTTTACGGCAAACAAAATCAATTACAATAAAACATATTATTATGAAAATGAAAACTGCATTTATTTTTGCGATTGTGATTTGCGCTGCGGCGATAATCACCGCATGTGCTGTAAGACGCACTAATAAGGCCGATGTCTCCTATGACACGCCTGAATATGTGACGGAAGAGGAAGTTTCGGACGGGCGGATGGACGTACGGATGAAAATGTGTAATCCGCATGATGCGGCAATGGGCTGCCTGCGTCCGGAAATGCAGTCGGCGAAAATGTGCTGCGGCGCCGTTTCCTTTGATGCGATGGCGGCTGAATCTTATTCCGGCTTTGCTGACAACCGTTTCATGTCTCCGCTCCGTAATCCGCTGTCCACTTTCTCTATCGATGTCGATGTGGCTTCTTATGCTAATATGCGCAGGTATGTGAATATGGGCCAGCTTCCGCCTGCGGATGCGGTCCGTGTAGAGGAACTTGTGAATTATTTTTCATATAATTATCCGCAGCCGTCAGACGGCCGTCCAGTGCATATCGATCTGGAGGCGGGTATATGTCCATGGAACAGGCAGCACCGCCTTGTAAAGATCGGCCTGAAGGCAAAGGATATTCCTGTTGCGGAACTTCCGGCGGCCAATTTCGTATTCCTGATAGATGTTTCAGGCTCTATGTCCGGAGCTGGACGTATCGGGCTTGTGAAATCATCCATGAGGATGCTTGCGGATAATATCAGGGACATTGACCGTGTGGCCATAGTCGTATATGGCAGCGATGCAAAGGTGGTGCTTCCGTCTACTCCGGGCAGCGGGAGACGCAAGATAAAAGAGGCGATAGACGCGCTTCAGACAGGCGGTTATACGGCCGGTGAGGCAGGGCTGAGACTTGCATATAAAACGGCGGAGGAAAACTTCATCAAGGGCGGCAACAACCGTATCATCCTTTGCTCGGACGGAGATTTCAATTTCGGGATATCGGATGAACACGGGCTTGAAAAGATTGTTGCGGCCGGGAGCAGGAAGGGGATCTTCATGTCGGTACTTGGCTATGGCATGGGCAATTACAAGGACAGCAAGATGCAGGTGATGGCTGAAAAAGGGAATGGCAACCAGGCCTATATCGACAATATCCAGGAGGCCCGCAAGGTGCTGATCTCAGAGTTCGGGAGCACGCTGTTTACCGTTGCGGAGGATGTGAAGCTGCAGGTTGAGTTCAATCCGTCGCAGGTGCAGGCGTACAGGCTTGTAGGGTATGAAAGCCGTCTGCTTAATGACGAGGATTTCAACGATGATGCCAAGGATGCGGGCGATATCGGCGCAGGACATACCGTAACGGCATTGTATGAGGTGGTTCCTGCCGGAGTTAAAGGCAATATCCCTGGAACCGTGGATCCGTTGAAATACCAGAATACGCCGGCAGGCAGGCCCGGCCTGACGGATTCCAAGGAAATGCTGGCTGTAAAGCTCCGTTACAAAAATCCTGGCGGGAAAAAAAGCCTTCTTATGGAAAAGAGCCTGACCGACAAAGGGGGCGACAATGTTTCTGACGACTTCCGTTTTGCATCGGCGGTAGCGATGTACGGGCAGCTGCTCCGCAACTCCGATTTCAAGGGCGACGCGACATACCGGCAGGTTGCCGATATCGCTAAAAAGTGCCTGTCAGACGACAGCGAAGGCTATCGCAGTGAGTTCGTACGGATAGTTGAGGCTGCCGGAAGCCTTGAATAGTCCGACGAGGGAGACTAAAAAGTCGGAATAACTCTCTGAGAATTGAAAATTTAGTGGTAAGGGTGAGGCCGGCCACACCGAAAAATGAGAAAAGGGACTTGACTAATACTTTTAGCCGGCCCCTTCGTTATTGTTGCCTGATTCTGTGTTATTGCGTGCTATTTTACGATCTCGTAGCTTGTGTATTCAGTGAACCAGCGTTCGAGCGTCTCGTCAACCTTGGCATTGATCTCAGGAGTGATCTTGTTCTTGATTTTGTTGTACACAAAGAGCATGGCAGCGCCCTCGTCCAATATGCCGAATATTCCGAACAGACGGCGGGGCAGTATGCTGGCAGGCATTACCGTGTAGGCGACCGCAGCGTAGATCATCGCTTTTTCGGCAGTCGTGGTCCCGGCGTCGTTCAGCACATACCAGAATTGCAGCACAGGCTTGGCGGCAATACGTCCGGCGCGCAATGAATATCTTTTTACAGTATCTTTCAGGTCATCGGCTTTACGGCGCCAGTCCGTGTTTTTGACCCTTTCGAGCAGCGGCCCGATATTCTTTCCCATAATCGCATAGGCAAGAATAGTAAGACAAATAATCGTTAACATGCTTTCTCGTTTTTAATTGTTTGACATATAGTGTCTGCTATAGCGCGGAATCCGGAGATGCAAATTCTTTGCCAATATCCCGGCTGGCGCCGCTTTTGTGAATGTCAGGGATATAAAGGTCCGGAGCGGTGCCGGCAATGACGGCCTGCTGCGACTCTGTTTTGCGGTCGTAGCCCGATGCAATGACAGCCTGCTGCGACTTAGCCTTGCGGCTCTGGTTTGTGTCTCCGGTTGACGGTTTCGGTTGGCGGTCGTAGCCCGATGCAATTACTCTCTTGCATGATGAATGTTCTGTAATATTTTCACCGGCGATAATACGGATATTTGCGGAATTGTTATATTTGCATCTGAATTTTGAAGATGAAATTTCGTGTGCAGCAAGTAAAACCGCAGACCGTTATTATGAGGCGTCCGGAAATCAGCGAGCACGGCAGTTCGCAATCGTTTCTGCTGTATTATTATCTTAAGGATGAGATGGTCTCGTTCTTAAGGGATAATGATCTGCCCGTGTCCGGGAGCAAGGAGACGCTGAAACGGCGCATCGCGGATTTTATCGATAATGCCGGAGTCTCGGGAGCCTTGCAGGAGCAGAATTGTAAACGGTTCCGGTCCGCGCAGGGCGGCAGACGGTCCGGAAGTACGGCAGCCGTGATATGTGACGATGCGCCGATAGGGGAGGGCTTTGTGTGCAGTGAGGCGGCCCGGGCATATTTTGTCAGCAGGCTCGGCAGTTCGTTCTCGTTCAAGGTCGCTTTTCAGAAGTGGCTCAAGAATAATCCCGAGGCCACATTTTCTGATGCCTGCACGGCATATCGGAAGATAGCCTCCGCATGCAAGGACATGCGCAGGCGTGGGCTGGCAACTGCAATTGACCCGCAGTTTGAATACAATTCCTACATACGCGCGTTTTTTGCAGACAATCCCGGACGCACGCTTGCAGACGCGATAAAATGCTGGAATAATAAGAAGTCGCTTCCTGGCCCGCACAAGTACGGGCCTGAGGATACGGCGGCATTGGACAAGGAATGAGGCCTTGAAACCGGCGGCAAGCGTGCCTGTCTGCCGGAACGTTATGCTTGAATTACAAATATTTATAATACAAGAACAGAATGAAAAAGATATTTTATTGCACATTGGCGGGCCTGATGATGGCCTATTTCCCGGCTGACGGCGGCAGCGTCAAGGACCGCTTCCATGAGGGCTTCGCGGCTCCGGCAGAAAACGGCATTACGGCCGGAAACGCTTCCTTATCGGCGGCCCGACCTGAGGCGATGGACACGTCCGATACATCCGCTGCCAAAAACAGGCCTGCGCCTGATTTCAGGCTTCCCGATCTTGACGGCAGGATGGTTCGCCTGTCGGATTTCCGCGGCAAATGGGTTGTCATCGATTTCTGGGGCAGCTGGTGCGGCTGGTGTATCAAAGGATTCCCGGCTTTGAAAGACGCCTATGCAAAATACGGCGACCGTATCGTTATAATCGGTGTTGACTGCAACGATACGAAGGAGAGATGGCGTGCGGCGGTCAAAATATATGAACTGCCATGGCTGAACCTTTATAACGGCAATGGCGCGGAGCTGTATAAAGCCTATGGTATCCAGGGCTTTCCGACCAAGGCTATCATAAGTCCGGAAGGGGAGATCGTGGACTTTACGGTGGGTGAGGACCCGTCTTTCTTTACGCGTCTTGCATCCTTTGTCAAGTGATTATGCGTGAAAAATGACCCGGCTGAAAATCTTCCAGCCGGTTTTTTTATAAATAATCTGTAGGGTATTACAGCAGTTCGTAGCTGCGTTTCACGAATTCAGTGAGGTCCTTGCCTTTGAGGAGGCCGGCGCCCAGCAGGGCAAGATCAGTCATCTGTTTCAGGATGCCTGTATCCTTGCTGTCCCAGAATTTCTTGACGAGAGGGTTCTCCATATTGACGATAACGTTATATGACTGAGGGAGTTCGCCGTAGAAATTCATTCCTCCTCCCATCTTGCTCATCTCGCGGTAACGGCGCATGAACTCGGTCTGGGTCAGGAGAACGGGAGGCTGCTGCTCGCCCAGGTTCTGGGCCTCTACACTGAAGCTGTAGCCCTCAGGAAGCGCGGCCTTCACCATTTCGTCCAGAGATTTCTTGTCCTCCTCGGAGAGTTCGGGCTTGATGCGCTCATCCTTCAGGATAAGGTTCTCGATGCTGTCGGAATCCACACGGGCGAAGATGCTGTCCTGGATCTTGCTCTCCAGCAGACCCACGAAATGCGAATCCAGTTCGCAATCCAGCATCAGGACGTCATATCCCTTTTCCTTGGCCGCCTCGATATAGCTGTATTGCTCGTTGGCATCGGTAGCGTACAGATACACGAGTTTGCCGTCCTTGTTCTTCTGGGTCTCAGATATGAGGGTCTTGTACTCCTCGAGCGAGAAATATTTGCCCTCGGTGTTCTTCAGGAGCGCGAAGTCCATCGCTTTTGTGCAGAACTCGTCATTCGTAAGCATGCCGTACTCGATGAAGAGCTTGATGTTGTCCCATTTTGTCTCAAAGTCGGTGCGCTGCTCCTTGTATATCTCATTGAGCTTGGCGGCTACCTTCTTTGTTATGAAAGAAGAGATCTTCTTCACGTTGGCATCGGACTGGAGATAGCTTCGTGACACGTTGAGCGGAATGTCCGGTGAATCGATCACGCCGTGAAGCAGCGTGAGGAAGTCCGGAACGATATTGTCCACATGGTCCGTAACGAACATCTGGTTGCAATAGAGCTGGATCTTGTTCTTGTCGATGCTCATCCTTTCCTTGATCTTAGGGAAGAACAGCACGCCTGTAAGGTGGAAAGGGAAATCCACGTTCAGGTGGATATGGAACATCGGCTCGTCCTCGAAAGGATACAGTGCCTTGTAGAACTTGTCGTAGTCCTCTTCAGTAAGGTCGGCCGGTTTCTTCGCCCAGATCGGATCGATATTGTTGATTACATTGTCCTCGTCGGTCTCCACGTCCTTGCCGTCTTTCCATTCGGTCTTCTTTCCGAATACGACAGGGAACGGCATGAACTTGCAGTATTTCAGCAAAAGTGATGAAATGCGGCTCTTTGTGGCGAATTCCGCTGAATCTTCCTCTATATGAAGGGTTATGACGGTGCCGCGATCCTCTTTGTCACACTCCCCGATGGTGTACTCTGGCGAGCCGTCGCAGGTCCATTTCACCGCCTTCGCGCCCTCTTTCCAGCTGCGTGTCTCGATTGTGACGTTGTCAGCTACCATGAATGCCGAATAGAATCCCAGGCCGAAGTGTCCGATGATTGAGCCTGCTTTGTCTTTGTATTTGTCAAGGAATTCGCCGGCCGATGAGAATGCGATCTGATTGATGTACTTGTCAACCTCCTCTTCCGTCATGCCTATGCCTCGGTCGATGATCTTGAGTGTCTTCGCCGCCTCGTCGAGCTCGATGCGTACTGAAAGGTCGCCGAGCTCCTGCTTGAGTTCGCCGCTTGATGCGAGGGTCCTTACCTTCTGGGTCGCGTCCACCGCATTAGCAACAAGCTCCCTGAGGAAAATCTCATGGTCGGAATAAAGGAATTTCTTGATGACAGGGAAAATATTCTCTGTCGTTACGCCGATTTTGCCGTTTTTTGAATTATTTTCTGCCATAATATTACATTTTTATCAATGCCGTACCAAGAATCAAAAAATATTCCGATATCTGAAACCTGCCAAAATGTCATGCCTATATGGTGCCTGTCACGTTACATCCCATACGGCATGCGCATATTCCGGCAGCGGAGTTTTCTTTGTTTTACGGCGGGCATTTATTACCTTTGTCGCGTTATGAAAAGAATTATCGTCAGCCTGGCGGCATTGGTTTTTGTGTCGGCTGCGGCTTTGAAGGCCGAAATAAGACTTCCGGCGGTTATCGGTGACAATATGGTGATCCAGCGCGATACGCGTGCGGCGCTGTGGGGGACTGCGGTTCCCGGCAGGAAAGTGACGGTGTCCCCGTCGTGGCTTGCGCATCCTGTGACGACGGTCGCGGACATGCAGACCGGCAAATGGACCGTGCGTGTGCAGACACCTTCTGCCGGCGGTCCGCATACCATTACATTCAGTGACGGGACCCCGCTCACCATAACGGGTGTCTTGGCAGGCGACGTATGGTTCTGCTCCGGTCAGTCAAATATGGAAATGCCGATGCGCGGCTTCGATTCCCAGCCTGTTGAGGGAAGTACGGAGCATATAGTGAAAGCCAAGCCTTCACGCAACATACGCATGCACACCGTGAAGAAGTGCTCTTCCCCTGTCGTGCAGGAAAGTTCTCAGGGACGGTGGGAGTGCCATACACCTGATGAGGTCGCCCGTACCAGCGCGGTGGCCTATTTCTTTGCGGATCTCATGGAAGAGGTGCTTGAAGTGCCGGTGGGCCTGATTATCACGGACTGGGGCGGAAGCACGATCGAGGCGTGGATGAACCGCGGGACTCTGGACCCGGCTTTCAGGGACGAGTTCAGTTTCGGACACCTTGATGACCCGTCCACGGCGAAAAAATACGACATGCTGAGCCCGTGCCTCTTATGGAACGGCCAGGTGGCGCCTCTGGTGCCGTTCACATTCAAAGGCATGCTGTGGTATCAGGGCGAGTCCAATTTCAGCCGTCCGGACCAGTATGTACGCTTGCAGACAGCGTATGTGAAGATGATGCGCGAGGAGTTCCAGGTGCCCGACGCCCCGTTTTATTTCGTGCAGATAGCTCCTTATAAATACAGCCCCGACAATAATTTCAATCTCGGTTTTCTGCTGGAGGCTCAGGACAGGACCGTCGGCCTTATTCCGAACAGCGGCATGGCCGTGACGGTGGATGCGGGTGAGGAGAACACTATCCATCCACGTTTCAAAAAGACGGTCGGCCGGCGTCTGGCCCTTCTGGCCCTGCAGAATACTTTCGGCATGACTGCCGTCGATGCCGATGCCCCGAGATACCGTAGCGTAGAGTTCAGGGACGGCAAGGCGTATGTTGCCGTGGACATGCGCGGCGGCCGCGGGCTTTCGCCCATGCGTACCGACATATCCGAAGGGTTCGAAGTTGCCGGCGCGGACAAGAAGTTCCATAAGGCGGTGGCGCGCTGCGGCCTGAAGGGATTGCCGTACAACGTGATAGAGGTCCGCTGCGACGAAGTTTCCGAGCCAGTTGCCGTGCGATATTGCTTCCGCTGCTGGAGCCGTGGCACCGTCTGCAATGATTCAGGCATTCCTCTCGCTCCGTTCCGCACCGATAACTGGAATAATATTGTAAAATAAATACGGATTTCGTATCTTTGAATGTGACAGCGGATATTCTTTGAAGCGTACGAAGCTCATAATTCATGTAATGCTGATTGCAGCCTGCGCCGCATTCAGCATTGTTTTGCATGCCTCGGAACACAGCGGCATGACCTTCCGTTCATACGAGGCGGTGCCTTCCGAACGCAGTTCCCTGATCATTCCGGCGATGGAGGACAAGGCCATTTCTTTCAATGATTCGCTGGTCGTGGAGTTTTCCGTGAAGGTGAATCTGGACCTGGGACGTTTCGGCTATCTTACGCGTCTGATCCTGAATGACAGCGAGTCGGTGGATATCCTGCTGTATACCCCGGCCGACGGCAATACCTGCATAGGCATAACGTCTGACCATACCAATATCGTCCCCTTGTCCATGGACCCTGGCAAATGGCAGGATGTGTCCCTGCGTGTCGTAAGGCAGGACGGATGCATAAGGGCTTTTGCCAACGGCACCGGGACCGGCGCGCTCAGTATCGCCAAGGACTGCCTGGACGCACGTCTGTGCATGGGCCTCAATACGATAGGGGATTTCACGACGAGCGATGTCGCCCCGATGACCGTGCGTGACCTGTGCATCTGCATTGACGGCAGGACCAAGGAACTGTGGCCTCTTGTGGATGCCGGTGATTTCTCGGCTCCCCACAAGCTGAGCGCAGGCGTGCACAATGCCGTATGGGATGCTGACCTTAACAGGCGATGGCACCGCATGTGGGAGTCCGCCGTGCCCGGAGTCACGCATATCTGCCACGATCCGCGGAATTCACTTGTGTGGATGGTCAGCGAGGGGCAGGTGCTGTGCTATGATCTGCGCCGCATGTCGGCCAGGACCTGGCCTACGAGGCAGGATATACATTTTCCGCTGCTTACAGGCGATTTCGTGGTGATGCCGGATGACGGCAGCCTGACTTATGTGGACATCGACGTGCCGCGTGCAATAGCGTTCGACCCTGCCGCAAAGGACTGGAGCATGCCGAATCCGAGACCGCGCCGTTCGCTGTATCTGCATGCCGGCATGCTGGTGGATGGCAGCGGAGACGTGCTGCATCTGTTCGGCTACGGCCAGTACAGGTACAACAATGAACTGAGGATATGGAATCCGCGTACCGGATATTTCTCGAAGCATGAGCTGGAGGGCATTTCTCCGCGCTATCTTGCGGCTGCGGCCATATCGTCCGATACCCTTTATGTGTACGGGGGCCGCGGCAACAGCAAAGGCGTCCAAGAACTTGGCACGAAGACATACGGCGACTTCTATTCCGTGTCCATGGATGATTTTTCCGTCCGCAAGCTGTGGGAGCAGGATGAGGAAACGAGGGAAGTGCCTGTGTCGGAGCTGGTGATCCTGCCGGAGGAACGTGCTTTCATGGCCTTGTGCTACAATCCCAATGAATACAATACCGGACTCCGGCTGCGCAGGTTCGGCATGGATGACGGCAGTTCGGAGGTTCTCGGCGATGCCGTGCCTTACAACTTTCTGGATATAGAGAGCGAGGCCCATCTGTTTTTCGATTCTGAGACCGGCAGCTACTACGCAGTTACGGCCTGCAAGAATGACAGCGGGACGTTTTATGCTTCGGTCTATAGGGTGAGGACTCCTGTTGCGCCCGCCTCGGAGCTTGTCCGGGCAGAATGCGGACAAGGAAAGGGCCCCGGACTCCCGGTCATGGCAGTAGTCCCGGTCATGATTCTGTTTGTTCTCATTGCGGTTGCAGGAGCGGCGGCATTCCTGTCAAGACGCCGCAGGGCCGGCTCAGCTGCCGGCGGGACGCTGCCATTCCCCGCGGAGAACGCGCCTGACTCTCCGTCCGTTTCTCTGCCCGAGGTTTTGCCGCCGTCCGTTTCTTCCGGCGAGCCTTCGTCGCAGGAGCCTGGCATTTATCTTCTTGGCGGTTTCCGGGTGGTTGCCGCTGGAGGCGAGGATATCAGCGCCAGCTTCTCCCCGTTAATGAAGCAGATGCTGTCCATAATCATACTGAACTCAGGTCCGCGCGGAGGAATCTCCAACGCCGACCTTAAAGACGTGCTCTGGGCTGACAAGTCGGACGATAGCTATAACAACAACCGCGGCGTGACACTGAAAAAGATACGCACCTGCCTCGCGAGGGTCGATGAGTCCATATCAATAGTCAGCTCATCAGGCGCATGGATGCTTGAGGATCCAAAGGCGAAATGCGACTATCTCCGCGTGCAGGACAAGCTCGGCAGCTCTTCCTTCACGCTGCAGGAACTCCTGCGCTTCGCAGGCCGTGGACTTCTGCTGCAGGACATGAGGGCCGAGTGGCTGGATTCGTACAAGGCGGCCTATGAGAATAAGATGATTTCCCTGCTTTCTTCATATATGCGGCCTTTTACGGATGAAAGGACGGCGGAGAGCGCCATTGCTGTCGCGGAAGCCTTGCAGGTATTCGATTATCTGGCGGAAAATGCGGTGCGATACAAGTGCCGGGCCCTCGTCTATCTGAAAAGGGTGGGCTCCGCAAAGAAGTTCTTCGATTCGTTCAAGGAAGAATACAAGAGGGTGATGAACGAAGATTATCCGCAAAATTTCAGCGATTTCATCAAATAAATTCCGTATTAATCCATTCATTAATATATACGGTAATTCCCGGAAATTATATTTGGTTAGTCAATCAGGAGACTGATATTAATTAACCAAATAGAAACCTTATGGGAAAAACAGATCTTGGGATTCCGCGCTTTGCCGCATCTGTGATCATGCTGACGCTTGCCTTCAGCCTCTGCCGGTTGCCTCTGCATGCCCAGAATCCTTCTAAAGCTGCCGCGGTCGTCAGCGGCACCGTCTCGGCTGGCGAACCTATGCCCGGGCCTCTCGCAGGCGCGACCGTGCTCAATGTCACGACGGGAAAGGGCACCGTTACAGATGCCGACGGCCGTTATGAGATAGCCGTCACGGGTCCGAAGGATATCCTCCGCTTCTCGTTCCTCGGATTCAAGGACACCGACAGGATCATAGGACCTCACAGCGTGATCAATGTCGAACTGGAGGATGCCTACAACAATCTTGACGAGATTGTGGTAGTGGGCTACGGCACCACAAAGAAAAGGGATATCACGGGCTCCATCGTTTCCGTGAACAAGAGCGAGATCGAGCAGAAGATGCCTGTGAATGTCTATGACGTGCTTCAGGGTTCGGCAGCCGGCGTGCAGGTGACATCCGGTTCCGGCCAGCCGGGCGAGGGATCTTCCGTCGTGATCCGCGGTACCTCCACTATGAACGATGCCGGCGTCGGCCCTCTCTGGGTCGTGGACGGCGTGCCGTGCAACGATATAGACCAGATAAACCCTTATGATATAGAGAGCATCGAGGTCCTGAAGGATGCCGCGTCCGCCGCGATATACGGCGCGCGTTCGGCGAACGGCGTGATTCTCGTCACTACAAAAAGGGGAGAGGAGAGCGCTCCTGTCCTTGAGGTGAGATACCAGCATTCGCTTGCAAACCTTACGCACAAGCTGCCGCAGATAAACGCCGACCAGTACCGCGGCATGCAGAGGCAGTATCTCGAATATGCCATGAACGAGGGCAGCGGCCTTGTGAGCCAGGCTGTCATCAACGTGCTTAACTCGCAGCTCAACGACCCTTACAATGTCCTGCTCAATGCGGACAACGACTATCAGGATATCGCATACCGCATTGCGAACAAGGATCAGATAGACCTCAGCTTCGGCGGTGCCGGCAAGCAGCTTAAATATATGGTGATGGGAGGCTTCTACAATGAGCAGGGCATTATCCGCAACACCAACTTCCGCAGGGCGAACATCCGTGTGAACGCCGATTACAAGGCAAACAGGATTCTGACGGTGGGCACGAAGATCAATATGAGCTATGCGAAGAAAGACGGCGTGGACGAGGCAGGCTACCTTAACAGCATCCTTTCCCGCAAGCCGACCCTGAGCCTTTATTATCCGGACGGCACGCTTATAGGCACTCTCTGGGGCATCAGCCCGCTGTCGGCAAGCCTGCAGACCAATTTCAACGAATACTACAGGGCATCCCTTTTCCAGTATCTGGACATCAACTTTACCGATAAAATCAAGTGGACCACCAACCTTAATGCGAATTTCGGCCTTGTGAGATACACATATATGCGGCCTACTGCCCTCAGCGACCAGTACCGCACGAACAGCGGACAGCACAGGAGCACCATGACTTTCGACGTGATGAACGAAAACTTCCTCAGCTGGTCCGACTGTATCGACGGCATGCACAATATCTCCGCAATGGCCGGCTTCTCTTTCCAGAGCTGGCATACCGCCGTGGAATATTTCAAGGGCAAGGATTCGGCCACAGACGCTGTATATACCATGAATGCGTTCGCGGCCAATTTCGACCTCACGGCCACAGGTTCCACGGAGACGGCCCACAGGATGGCTTCCGCATTCGCGCGTTTCTCATATAACTGGAGGTCGCGTTATATATTCTCCGCAAACTTCCGTGCGGACGGTTCATCCCGTTTTGCCAGGAACAAGAAGGTGGGCTTCTTCCCGTCGGCATCCGCGGCATGGCGCGTGACCGATGAAAAATGGATGAAAGGCGTGGTGAGGGCCCTCAAGCTCACGGACTGGAAGATCCGTGCAAGCTACGGCGTCACGGGTAACGAGGCTATCGGAGACTATGACTCGCAGCTGAGCTATGCGGTGGGCGGCATTTACGACGGCATAGCCGGTGTGACGCCTTCGCGCATCGCTGTCAACGATCTCGGATGGGAGCGGACTAAACAGTTCAACGCAGGTACGGACCTCAGCTTTATGCAGGGACGCTTCCAGCTGACGCTCGACTATTACAACAAGGTGACGGACAACCTTCTCGCTAACTATGAGATTCCAAAGGAGTGGGGCTTCGATACCGTGCGCAAGAATATCGGCTCCATAAGGAACAACGGTTTGGAGCTTGCATTCAAAGGCACCCTCATCAATAAGAAGGACTGGTACCTGCATCTGGACGCCAATGTCACCTACAGCCGCAATGTCGTAACGGAGCTGGCGAACCATCAGAGCTACATTTACAGCAACAACTGGTATATTTCCGAAGGACGGCCTCTGGGAGACTTCTACGGCTACAAGTACCTGAATATCTTCGCCTATGACGAATCCAACGCCTTCACGCCTGACTGGGAGCAGCTTACGCCTGTATTCGGCCAGGACGGCAGGTTCGACCACTATACACTGGACGGAGCGGTATACGACGGCGAAGTGAAGCAAAAGGTCCTTCCCAACGGCAAGCCTTTCCGCGGAGGAGACGTGAACTGGGCCGAGCTTAACGGGAAATACCGTGACGGCGTGATCGATGACAAGGACCGCGGCATCCTGGGCAATGCGCAGCCATATCTTACCGGCGGTTTCGGCCTTACTTTCCGTTACAGGCAGGTGACCGTCTCGGCTAACGGCTTCTTCTCTGCGGGAGGCAAGATCTACAACTTCGCAAGATACAATCAGGACCAGAGCAGCATGCAGGCATGGTCCACGACACCTCATATCGCATGGGTGGACAACTTCTGGGTAAGACAGGGCGATCAGGTCGATTATCCGCGTCCTTTCCATGATGCATGGCAGAATGACAGAAGCGTGAACTCGTTCTATATAGAGGACGGCTCCTACTTCAAGATCAAGAACATCCGCGTGAACTACCGTTTCAAACAGTCCGTGACGCAGAAAATGCATATGAAGGGCCTGTCCCTCTATGCGTATGTGACGAATCCTTTCACGTTCACGGCCTACAGCGGATACGATCCTGAGTTCTCTTCCTACAGCGCGCTGTCAATAGGTATGGACACCAACAGGTTCCCGCGCAACAGGGAATTCGGTATGGGCATGACTCTCAACTTCTAATTCCTGAAATCATGAAAAGCACTATAAAATCATTAATCATATTGATGCTGGGCGCATCCGCCGCGGCCACGTCATGCAATATCATAAACTGCGATCCTATCAGCGAGATCCCCGCCGGCCGGATGTGGCAGAACGAACGGGACGTGAATGCCGGTATCGCGGAGATCTATTCTTCTTTCCGTACGGCGATGAGGACCAACTGGTTCTGCTGGGGAGAGATGCGCTCGGACAACTTCGTGCTGGCGCAGGAGCTGCCTTCGGAATATTCGAACCTCATTCTCAACCAGATGACAACGGACCTTCCGAGCTCTAACTGGACTTCCCTGTACAAGGTGATAAGCAACGCCAATTTCGCGATCAGGAACATACCCGGTGCGGATATCACGGATCAGGCGCTCAAAAGCGACTATCTCGCCCAGGCCTATGCGATGAGGGCCCTGTGCTATTTTTACGCGGTCCGCGTGTGGGGCGCCGTCCCTGTCTATACAGATCCGGTGGAGAACATAGACAATGTCACGGTGCATGGCAGGACACCCATGGAGGATGTCCTCAGGAATTGCATTATTCCTGACCTTGAAACTGCCGAGGACCTTATCAATCCTGCGAATGTGGAGAGAAAGCGCATAAGCCGCAACGCGATATATGCCATTCTTGCCGATGCGCAGATGTGGCTCGGCGAATGGGAGGCGGCAGACGCCACAATCGACCGCTTCATGGCGGCGAACGGCAGCCCGAGCGCGGCGGCAGGCAATTCCAAAGTCAGGTTCCAGAAGGATATCGCCGAACTGAAGAACACGTTCGTGAACGATCTCAACAACAAGCCGGGCAACAATGATCCGACGGTGGACGAGTACGGCGACGACAATGAGTTCATTTTCGTGATCCATCAGAACATCAGCGAAAGCGGCCTTAACAATTACTCCCTTATCTGGAGCATTCTCGGCTGCGGCACGGGCCAGGGTTCGACCGTGGTGCTGTCTCCGAAACTTCAGAAAATATATGAGGACGGCATAGCCAAAGCCCCGGTGGACAAGCGTTTCGAACATTTCCTCTGTCCTTACCGCAGCAGTGCGGAGACTTATCAGGTGCACAAGTACATGGCGGACGGCACGTCCGTAAAATACCAGGATTACATCAACTGCCAGGTAGCATATCCTATCTACCGCTATACCGATGTCCTGCTGATGCAGGCTGAGGTCAAGGCAAATCTCTCGAAATGGAGCGACGCCCTTTCTCTTGTGTCGTTCGTCCTCGAGCGCGCAGGCGTGGCATCCCGCCTGCCTAAGGAGAGCGATTTCGCGTCGGCCGACGAGGTTATAGACTATATCCTCGACCAGAAGCAGATAGAGCAGGTGGGCGAGGGCAAGAGATGGTTCGACCTCGTGAGGAACCACAGGGCCGTGGAGGTGATGAACCCTATAAACGGCCTTAGCAGCCGTGACGAGGAACTTTTCCCTATCCATCAGAACATCATGAATCTGTGCCAGGGCGCCTATGAACAGAACAAGGGTTATTAACGGACAAACATCAGAATATGAAAACCAGATATTATATATACGGAGCCGCGGCGGTGATCGCGCTTGCCCTGCTCGCTTCGTGCAACGGATTTAAGATGCAGACAGATTACCATTATGTCAGCGGAACACTCGACCCTCATGTGGACATGAACGCATGGGAATTCATGCAGTCACGTGAGGACCTGTCCGAAATGGTTGAGGCCGTGGCATATGCGGAAATGGAAGATTTCTATACGCAGACCGGTGACGTGGTCACCTATCTTTTCCTTAACAATGACGCGATGGCCTCTTTCCGCAACGCACATTCTCAGGTGGAGAAAATCGAATATTGTGAGAAAGAGCAGGTACAGCGCCTCTTGCTGTACCACATGGTGCTGGGCGAGTACCATTCCATGGACGGCAAGCTGCCGGTGCAGCCTATATACGTGAAGACGTTCCTGGACGGCGAATGGGGACTTATGACAATGAAGGTCAACAAGTCTTCCTCAAACTCCATAGGATCTCCGATCGCCAACGGAAACATCGTCGCAAACGAGACCTCAAGCAATTTCAGGTCCAAGAGAATCAGTTCCGTAACCTCCAACATCATACCGACAAACGGATATATCCATATCTTCAACGACTATTCGATGTTCCGCAAGACCTCTACGGACGTAACGCCTTATTGATACGATTATGAAAAGAATTCTTGAAAATACATTGGCGGCAATGCTTGCAACCGTGCTCGTGTGCGCCGCATCATGCAGGAAGCAGCCGGATTATTCGTCTTGCCCGGCACCTGTCGTGGTCCTGATGATGGACCAAATGACACCGGACCTCAACAGGGTGGACAATACGCCTGTGCTTTGCGTCATCTTTTCGGAAGCCGGCCTTACCGGAGTGAAACTGTTCGTAAGCCGCTCGGATACGGAGACGCTGTACAAGGAGTACACCGAGTTCAGGGATGCAGGACAGTTCTCCCTTGAAGAACATATCGCATGGACGGAAGACATCACGCGTATACGCATCCTGGCTGCCGACAGGTCTGGCAAGTCCGGCGAGGCGGTGATGAGCGTGTCCGTGACCCCTCTTCTTCCCGCTCCCGTCATCAGCTTCGAAAAGGAAGTGATCGTCATCGACGAGAAAGCCGAGGACCCGTCCACCGTGGAGACCGTATTCACAGTCACCTCATCGAATACCCTTGCCAGCGTTGCCGCAAGGCTTTTCAGGGCGGGGGAGACGGTGGATATCCCTCTCACGCCTTCTTTCAGGGAAGGCATGTCCGAATATGTGTTCACGCAGGAAATCGACTATGCGAACGGTGACCGCGCCCTGCAGGTGACAGCGACCGATGCCAACGGAAAGATGAAGATCGAGACCCTTCCGGTCAACTATATCCCGGCTCCCGCTCCTGAGTTCATCCCTACAGGCTCCACTTCCGCGGACCCTCTTTTCGTACGCGGCACTGACTCCGGGACATTCACGTTCAGGATCCTGTCCGATACCGGTCTGTCGGCTGTCCAGGCTTTCAAGGTAAGGAAAGATCCGCAGGGCAACCGCAGCGACGTGCTTATGGATACAAGGTATTATGAGTCTTCTGCCGATTTTGACGTGAATTACGAATACACCGTCTCTGGCTTCGACAGAGGCAGCTATGCCATAAGGTTCGTTGCTATCGACCGTCTGAACCACAGCTCTGAATTCGAGATTCCTGCCATTGTCGACCTCAGGATGAAAAACAATATAATCATAGCGTCCCAATATAATGCAAAGTCCCCTCTTGCAGTGCAGGGCTATGAGGACCAGCAGGCATACTGCTTCTTCTCTGTACGGGACTTCAAGACCTACAGCCTGCAGTATTACTGGGACGAGGCGAACCGCCGCAACATCGATTTCTTCTATTTCGCATGGAACTATGCCAGCTCTTCCGACAACGGCAGCCGTATCATGCGTGCGAACGAGGACCGTTCCGGACAGGATGCGGAGGGTTATCTGAAGCTGGTGGATGCGGAGAATCCTGAAAACAATATTCCGGAGCTCGGCACAGGCACGCAGTGGGGATCGCGCAACGCCACGCTTATCAAAAAGCTCACGTCAGCCTATACTTTCAATTTCGATAACGCCACATACGAGGACCTGGCGGGTCCGAATATTTCTTCGTTCCTGAACCAGGCCAAGACCTCCGCGGACTGGGTGGGGCTCAAGGCCGGAGACTGCCTGGTTTTCAAGACAGGACCCCTTTCGACCTGTCCGGATTGCGTGGGTATCATGAAGGTGGAGAGCGTTACAGGCTCCAAGACCGATTTCGGCAAGGGTCCTGTCTATCTCGAGATTTCAATTAAAGCCCAGATCGTAGAGTAAGGATGAAAAGAACGGCTGTTTCATTTTTGATATCATTTCTGTCATTCTTCGCGTTCGCGGGGAGTGACAGTTATGACCTTGTGGTATATGGCGGCAGCTCGTCGGGCGTGATGGCGGCCTATACCGCGGCGAAAACCGGGCAGAAGGTGGCCCTGCTGGCGGAAGGAGAGCATCTGGGAGGACTTACCTCAAGCGGCATAGGCCATATCGACGTCGGCTGGGTGCAGACTATCGGAGGATACACACGTGAATTCATGCGCCGCGCAGGCAGGCACTACGGTCTGAACCACATGGCAATCAATGTAGAGTGCAGCGTTGCCGAGAAGATATTCAATGAAATGCTCGGCGAGACGGATGCCGCGGTTTTCCTGAATACGCGTCTGCGGCAGGAGAACGGCGTGATAAAGGATGGAGACAGGATAAGCGCCGTAGTGGCAGAGGACGGACGGGAGTTCAGGGCCGTGAACTTCATAGACGCCAGCTATTGCGGCGATCTCATGGCGCAGGCCGGAGTCCTGTATGTCGTGGGCAGGGAGCCGCGCGACCTGTATGACGAATCGTCCGCAGGCGTGCAGCGCTACAAGACCCTTGCCGGCATCTCGTCCGCGCAGATGGACACCCTGCGCATGCTGCGCCGCCGTTTTCCGCTGGATGTCGTCCCCGGACGCAAGGGAGAGGCCGGGGCCGGAGACGGCAGGACTCAGGCCTATGTGTACCGTCTCTGCGTCACCGACGACAAGGACAACATGGTCCCGTTTCCAAAGCCGGACAATTATTGTGCGGACCGTTATTTCCTGAAGCTGAACCGCATAAAGAAAGCCGGCCATACCCGTTTCAAACAGGTGCTCACCCTGTATGCGCTTCCTAACCGCAAGTACGACCTTAACCATATGGATCTTGTGAATGCCAGCTGGAACTATGCCGAGGCCGATTACGGTACGCGCAGGATGACGGACGAATATCATAAGGCGTACCAGATGGGCTATCTGTACTTTCTGGCAAACGACCCTCGCGTTCCTGCCGCGCTGAGGGAAGACGTGAACAGATACGGCCTGGCCAGGGACGAGTTCGCGGACAACGGAAACTGGCCGTACGAACTGTACATACGCGAGGGCCGCAGAATGGCCGGCGATTACGTGATGAGGCAGCAGGATGCGTGGGAAACCCCTTTAAAGGATGATGCCGTGGCTGTAGGATCATATTTTCTTGACTGTCATACGGTATCTTCAATCCTCACTCCGGAGGGCAAGATCGAGGAAGAGGGCGAGTTCGAATATACTCCGTACCGTCCGTACCAGATTCCTTACCGCAGCATCGTTCCGAAGCGCGGGCAGTGCACGAACCTTTTCGTGACATGCTGCATTTCGGCCTCGCATGTGATTTATGCCTCGCTGCGCATGGAGCCGGTGTACATGATGCTGGGCCAGGCCGCCGCCACAGCCTCCGCAATAGCGCTCCGTGACGGAGTGCCCGTGCAGGACGTGGATATGGCGCGGCTCCAGAGCGAGCTGAAACGTGACGGACAGATTGTAAGTTTCGAGCCTCCGGCCGGCATGTATCTCAAACAGACGGATTTCGACGGCATAGTGCTGGACGATACTGACAGTGAAAGAAAAGGAGTATGGGAACACTCTACCGCCCAGGGGCCTTTCATGAAATATGATTATACCTTCATACCGTCCAATCCCAACGGAACCGCATCGTCTGTCTATGTGCCGTTTATAGAGTCAAAGGACAGATACGGGGTATATGTAATGTACTCGGCGGGGCCGAACCGCTGCGCCGCCGTGCCTGTGACAGTCGTGGACAGAAAGGGACAGCATACCGTGTACATAAACCAGCAGACCGCACCTTCGGACGGCCTGTGGGAGAAAGTGGGAGAGTTCGACTTCGAGCCAGGCAAAGGCCACAGGATAACCGTTTCCAACCGCAGCGGCAAGCCTGGCGTCGTTATCGCCGATGCAGTGCGCATCGTAAAGGCGGAGAGTGCGCCGGCAAAGGCAAGATCCTCTTCGCGGAAATCAGGCATCGTGACATACCCTATGCCTGAGGGCATTCAGCCAAGCCCTCTTTTCAATGTCGAGGCCGGAGGTGAGAATGTAGCCGTGTACGATCTCAAGGTCTCTCCTGAAGACCGCCGGAGCCGTCTCAAAGGCATGGATGACAAGAAAAACACCCATGAGCATTATGAGATGGCCGCATTCGCATATTTTGACACGGACTCGAAGACCACGGTAAAGGTAAGCGCTCCTGACGGCATATCAAGCGCAAAGGTCCTTCCTTCTTCTTACGGTATCAGTCCTGTGATCCGTGACGGAGCGGCGCAGTTCGACGTTCTGCCTGGACAGAAGATCACGCTGGAAATAAACGGCGACGAATACCATTCCCTCCATATATTCGTCAACGGGACCGAAAAAGAAAAGGTGGACAGGAGCGATCCGGACCTGATATATTACGGCCCCGGTGTGCACCGGGTCGGACGCATCGTGGTACGCGGCGGCCAGACCCTCTATATAGCCGGCGGCGCGGTGCTGATGTGCGACACATCCGACAAGCCGGAAGGACCGTACGGCCCGAGCATCACGGTGACAGGCAAGGGTGCCAGGATATGCGGCCGCGGAATCGTGGACGGCTCGCTGTGCCCGAACCTTTCACGCAATCTTCTCTGTATAGAGAAGGCCTCCGATGTCACCGTCGAGGGAATCATCCTGCGCGATTGCAGCGTATGGACGCTTCCGGTGCGCCACAGTGAGAACGTGAGGATAGACAATGTGAAGATTCTCGGCTACAGGGCAAATTCTGACGGTATAGACATCTGCAACAGCCGCAATGTCACTGTCGGAAACTGTTTTGTCCGCACGCTGGACGACCTTATCGTGGTCAAGACTCTCAGGAACGGAGACGTATGCCGGGATATCACCGTGCGCGGCAATGTGCTGTGGAACGAAGTCGCGCACGCCCTCAGCGTGGGAGCGGAGATCAACCATGATATCAGCCACATCACGTTCGAGGACTGCGATATCATCCATGACAAGGGCCGTGAATGGAGCCTCAGGGTATATCACTGCGACGGCGCGACGGTAAGCGACGTGAATTTCAGAGATATCCGCATTGAGGAGAGCCAGAGCCTCATTTCCCTGTGGATAAACGGCGCCGTCTGGAGTTCCGGCAGCGAGAGGGGACATATAAACGGAGTGAGATTCAAGAATATCGACGCCTCAAGGGTGCTGAATCCGGTATTCCGCATACAGGGTTATGATCCGGAGCACATCGTGGAGAACGTCAGTTTCAGCAATATAAAGGTGAACGGCAAGGCTGCCTCAGGGCAGATGCTGCAAACCAACGGATTTACAGACAATATAGGAAAATTATGATGAAAAGATTTTGCATGACGCTGGCCGCCGCGGTCCTGACAGCCGCCGGAATGTCGGCTGGAGAATATACCCTGACTTCGCCGGAAGGCGGGCTTCAGGTCAGGATCAGCAATGACGGCAGGCTCAGCTATATGGTGACAGCCGGTGCGGACACCCTTGTTTACCCGTCCTGCATCGCAATGGATACGGACCTCGGCATGTGGGGCGCCGGCATGAAGGTGCGCAGGACGCTCCGCGGCAGTCACAGGGGAACTTTCGATGCGGTGATGTACAGGCGCGCCAAGGAGAGTGACAACTACAATGAGCTTGTACTGGTATCCGACGGCTACAATGTGATATTCCGCGCCTATGACGAGGGCATCGCATACCGTTTCGCAAGCACCTCCCGGAAACCTGTCACGGTGAACGGCGAGCAGGCCGAATTCAATTTCGGCCGCGATCTCAATGCCTTCGTGCCTTATGTACGCAAGACAGGAGATTTCAATACCCAGTTCTTCAATACGTTCGAGAACACTTATACGGCAGCTCCACTGAGCCGCTGGCAGGAAGGACGCCTGGCGTTCCTGCCTGTTATGCTGGAGGCCGCCGGCAGGAAGATATGTATCACGGAGTCCGATCTGGAGCACTATCCGGGCATGTATCTGATAAATGACGATGCCGGGACGGTCCTGAAGGCCGTTTTCGCGCCATATCCGAAGACAGAGCGCCAGGGAAGCCACAGCCCCGAGGTTACCGTCGGCGGCCACAATCTTGTAGTGACAGAACGCGAGCCATATATCGCGAAGTGCGGTGCATGCCAGAGCTTCCCGTGGAGGGTAATGGCCGTGGCCGGCAATGACCTGCAGCTGCTGGACAACAACCTCGTCTACAAACTTGCGCGTCCGTCAGTAATAGGGGACCCTTCATGGATCAGGCCCGGACTTGTAGCCTGGGAATGGTGGAACGACCGCAATATCATCGGAGTGGACTTCGAGGCTGGAGTGAATAACGATACCTATAAATATTACATAGACTTCGCCTCACGGAACGGCATTCCGTACGTCGTCCTTGATGACGGCTGGTACGATGCCATGGCCGGCAGCGCTTTCGCCGTCGTGCCAGAAATCGATCTTCCGGAACTTATAGCCTATGCCCGGGACAGAAATGTGGGCCTGATGCTGTGGGTAGGCTATTATGTGTTCCACAAGGATATGGAAAAGGTGATCAGCCATTATGCAGCCATGGGCATCAAGGGATTCAAGCTGGATGCGATAGGACGCGACGACCAGAAACTCAACGAGTTCTATTACAGGGCGGCCGAAATAGCCCTTCAGAACAAGGTGGTCCTGGATTTTCACGGAGGCGCCAAACCGGCGGGTCTGAACAGGACATATCCGAACGTTCTCAATTTCGAGGGCGTGCATGGTCTGGAGCAGCTAAAGAACCCTGCATACGAGTGCGATATGGTGCAGTACGATCTGGAGTTCCCTTTCATCCGTTCTATCGCCGGCCCTGCCGATTATACCCAGGGAGCCATGAGAAACGGGACGAAACGCAGCTACCGTTCAATATGGACGGAGCCTATGAGCCAGGGAACGCGCTGCCGTCAGCTGGCGGAATACATCGTTTTCGATTCTCCGCTCAACATGCTGTGCGACAGCCCTGCAAACTATATGCGCGAACAGGAGTGCACCGATTTCATAACTTCCGTACCTACCGTATGGAGCGAGACCGTCGCGCTGGAAGGCAGATTCGGAGATCATATCACCATGGCGCGGATGGATGCGGATGGCAACTGGTATCTCGGCACCCTCGCCTCATGGAAAGGCCGTGACATGAGCCTTCCTCTTTCGTTTCTCGGGCAGGGCAGTTACAAGGCCGTCATTTTCAGGGACGGGGTGAACGCGCACCGCAACGCCAACGATTACCGCCGCATTGAAACGGAGGTCAGCGCGGATGACACCCTTGAAATCCACATGGCTCCCGGTGGAGGGGCCGCAGTAAAGTTCATAAAACAATAGATAAATGAAAGCATACGGATATATTTTCGCCGCCGTGGCGCTTGCGGTATCCGCGGCATCAGCGTCGGCCCAGCGGATCATCAACCGTTACAGTCTGGAACTGGTGCAGACAAAGGCAGGCTACAGGCTGAAAGACGAGTCCAAGATACGCAGCTGCAATCTTTTCGATCCCGACAGCGCTCCACCGGACATGTTTGTCCCTTACGAACGTGGCCGCCTGTATATCAAGGACGATGACTATCATCAGGCTGAGACTCATGTCGTAGTGTTCAAGAAATATCCCTCATATGAGCTGAAACTCGCCATAGATCTGCCCAAGGACAGGAAAGACGGCGGCAAGCTGCCTTTCATTGTGTGGATTCACGGCGGAGGATGGCACATGGGAGACTTCAACGGACACAGCCTCCATTCCCGCTATCTGGCAGGCAACGGAATAGCTGGGGTGCGCATATCGTACTCATTGCTCACCCAGGGAGCGACATTCGCGGACACATGGGCGGATATTCAGGATGCGCTTGAATATGTGCGCTCTCATGCTGATGAATACGGGCTTGATCCGGACCGCTTCGGCTTCGCGGGCCATTCGGCAGGCGGCCACCTTGCCGCCTATGCAGCCATGCGCACGCCGGGCACAAGGCTGCTGGTCGCTTTCAACGGAATATACGACCTTGTCCATACTGTAGACGGCTTCGTTCCATCGTCACGTCATGACGGTTATTTCAACCTTTCGTCATACGATTCGCGCAAGGAGGCGTCCCCATGCCGTTTCGTGCATCCCGATGCGCCTTACTGTCTGCTGACATGGTGTTCGGGAGATGTCCTCGTGGACAGGGGACAGGCCGAAACATTTACGAAAGCCTTGCGGGATAACGGCGTTCCTTATGACCTGCTCTTCAAGGAATATTATTCGCACATGGGATTTATAGATACTGATCTTCTCGAGCCTACGCTGATGCGCGTGCTCATAGAAGCCAAGAAACGTCTTTGATATTATGAAAAAGCAACTTACCGCATGGATTGTTATCCTTATGTCATGTGTGGCGGCTTCCGCCTCGGCATCTTATGACGTGGTGGTCGTGGGCGGCACCCCCGGCGGCATAACCGCAGCGGTCGCGGCGGCACGCGAAGGGAAGAACGTACTTGTCCTGGAACGCGGCTCCCATCTGGGCGGCCTTCCGGCAAACGGCCTCGGCGCGACCGATATAACCACAAGAGGAGCCACCACCGGCCTTTTCACGGAGTTCGTGAACCGCAACAAAGAATATTATGTCAGCACATACGGCGCCGGTTCGGAGCAGGTGAAGGTCTGCAGCGACGGCTATCATTTCGAACCATCGGTCGCGGAGCGGACGCTTCTATCCATGATAGGGGACTACGGCTCCCTTATCACGGTTCTCTACAACCGTCAGTTCGATTCCGATCCGGCGAATGTGATCATGGACGGAGACAGGATCCGTTCCGTGCGCATTCTGGACAGGACGGACGGCAGTACGGAGCTTTATGAGGCAGGTATATTCATAGACGCCACCTATGAGGGCGATCTGGGCGCTGCGGCGAATGTTCCGTACCGTGTCGGACGCGAGAGCCGCGCGGAATACGGCGAGCCGTGCGCCGGCAAGATATACCGTCATTGGGGCGTGCAGTTCGGCGGAGGCACAGCCAGCCGCTTCAACGGCTATGACGGTTTCGAGAGCGAGGGCACTACCTATCAGGGTGACAATGCCGTGCAGGCATACAACTACCGCCTGTGCCTCACTGCCGACAAGGACAACATGAGGCCGGTCACCAGGCCGGAGAACTACGACAGGGAAGAATACGCTTCTATCGTTGAAGACGTGTGGACAGGCCGGCATACCGGCATACAGATGGAGAGCGTGACGCCGGAGCAGATGGAGGCGAACAGGCGCGCTATAAAGGCAGGCGGCAGGACAACGGTTCCGGGCGATCCGTGGGGCATGGCCAAGGTTACCAATATGGTGGCCCTGCCTAATTCGAAGACGGACGCGAACAACCAGCACATGGCCTTCCTGTCCACTGACCTTCCGGAGGAAAACTGGGCATGGCCTACGGCTTCATGGGAATGGCGCGACAGATTCGCAAAGCGTCTGCGCGATTATACCCTCGGGCTCCTATGGTTCGTGCAGAACGACAAGGAACTGCCTGCCAGCTTCCGCAAGGAATGCCGGCGCTGGGGCCTGTCGTCCACGGAATATACCGACAATGACAACTTTCCGCGTCAGGTATATGTGCGTGAGGGCCGCCGTCTGGAGGGTACGTATTTCTTCACCGCTAACGATGCCATACCCGTAGCGGATGGGCAGCGTCCTCCGGTCCATCAGGATGCGGTCACGGCCAGCCATTACGCGCTGGATTCGCATGCCTGTCTCAAACGGGAGGAAGGCAGGGCCCATCTGGACGGCTTCTTCGGATATGAGAGCCGCCCGTACAATGTGCCTCTTGGCGTTATGGTGCCGAAGACGGTGTCGAACCTGCTGTTTCCTGTGGCGGTGAGCGGAAGCCATATAGGTTTCTCCACGATGCGTATGGAACCATGCTGGATGGCTCTCGGCGAGGCCGCCGGCGTCGCGGCGGCCCAGGCCATAGAACGTGGCGTGAGCGTGCAGGATATAGATGTCATCGCGGTCCAGGGCGTGCTTGCGGACAAAGGGGCCACGCTTGTATATTATTCCGACGTGCAGCCCGGCCATCCGGATTTCAAGATGGTGCAGATGATGGGCGTGAGGGGCTATCTTCCGGAATGGAAAGCCGATATAGACGCGGAACTCTCGGAAGACGATATCCGTGCATGGAGCGGACTGTCAGGCATGCGGCTACCGGAGGGCATGAAGACCAGACGCGAGGCTCTGTATTATATCTGGTTCAGGCTTTTTGCCGGAGAGGACCTGTGCCGCTATGCCGATCCTCTGGTGGGAACCGCCGACAACGGACATACTTTTCCCGGCGCCTGCATGCCTTTCGGCATGGTGCAGCCTGGTCCGGATTCCGGCAATTGCAGATGGGAATATACCGCAGGCTTCAATATCGCGGATTCCACTCTCATCGGCTTCTCGCAGACGCATCTCAACGGTACCGGATGCTCTGATCTCGGCGACATACTCATTCTTCCATACAGCACCGCGGAACCTCTTCACGACACGCCTTATGTGAAAGAGTCCCTGTATTCGTCCCCCGGGTACTGCTCCGTTTCTTTCAGGAACGGCATCGGCGTGGAGATGACGGCCACACCTCATGTCTCGCTCTACAGGATGGACTATGCCGGAGGGGACAGAAAACTTTACGTGGATTTCCAGAACGGCAATGTCAACGGCCCCGGCAACCTGCTTTTCCATGTGCTGGAGGCCTCTGTCGATTATGAGGACGGCGGCACGATCAGCGGAATGCTCCGCACCAGGAACTGGACGGAAAGGATATGGTACTTCGTAATGGAATTCTCGGAGCCTTACCTGCGCAGGACTATGCTGCCTCTGGACCCGAAAGAGAAAGCGGACAAGGTGCTTCTTGAATTCGCCCCTGGCGCCGGGCCTCTGGAAGTCAAGATAGCCATGTCAACCGTAAGCGCGGAGGCCGCAAGGGCTTCGATGCGGAGCGAAGCCCCCGCATGGAATTTCGATGCAGCGAGAAACGCAGCCCATATACGCTGGCACGGACTCCTCTCACGTGTGGAGACAAAAGGGACTGTGGAGCAGAAAAAGAACGTTTACACAGGCCTGTATCATCTATATGTCCAGCCCAATGTCATTTCCGACCCGGACGGTAGCTACCGTGATGCGAAAAAGAACGTGCGCAAGGCCGGTCACGGCGTGTTCTATTCCACTTTCTCGCTTTGGGACACGTACCGCGCCGCGAATCCGCTCTACACAATCCTGAATCCGGAGATGGTGGATGATTTCGTCCTGAGCATGCTGGAGCAGTATGACGCCCAGGGTTATCTTCCCATTTGGAGCCTGTGGGGACAGGAAACCCACTGCATGATAGGAAATCATGCGGTTCCAAGCATCGTTGAGGCTTATCTCAAGGGATACGGAGGCTTCGATGCCGAGAGGGCCTATCGGGCAGTGAAGGCCTCGCTTACCGTGAACCATCCGCGTTCGTCACAGTTCGACGTGCTGGACGAATACGGCTACTATCCTTTTGACATCGTGGAACGGGAGTCCGTATCGCGCACTATGGAGATGTGCTATGACGATTATTGCGCCTCCGTCTTCGCGAAAGCCCTGGGCCATGACGAAGATGCGGAGTATTTCGGCAGACGCTCGCTCAACTGGCTGAATCTCTTCGATCCTGAAAGCAAGCTCGTGCGCGGCAAGGATTCCAAAGGCGGGTGGAGGACTCCGTTCGACCGTTTCCGTCTCTCGCATGCAGCGACTTCCGGGGGCGACTATACGGAGGGCAATGCATGGCAGTACACCTGGCATGTGCAGCAGGACCCTGAGAGGCTTGTCGCTCTGCTCGGCGGAGCAGACAGTTTCGAAACGAAGCTGGATTCCCTTTTCTTCCTCGATAACGTAAGTTCCGCGAATGCAGGATTCGTGGGTGATGTGACCGGACTTATCGGCCAGTACGCTCATGGCAACGAGCCGAGCCACCATGTGGCCTATCTTTACCAGTTCGCCGGAAAGCCATGGAAGACCGAGGCCCTGATACGCGAGATTTTCGACCGCTTCTACCGTCCTCTACCGGACGGACTGTGCGGAAACGATGACTGCGGACAGATGTCGGCATGGTATATTTTCTCCGCCATGGGATTCTACCCCGTAGATCCGGTGAGCCTTGAATATGTGCTGGGCGCACCTCAGATTGAGGCTATGACGCTTAAACTTGCCGGCGGCCGGACTTTCACCGTCCGTGCGAAAGGACTCTCCGCAGAGAACAGGTATGTTGAAAGCGTGACCCTCAACGGAAAGCCTTTGGACGGCTTCAAGATCACCCACAGGGATATTATGGACGGCGGAGTCCTTGAATTCACGATGACTTCCGAACCAGGGAAAAGAAAATGAAAAGAACAGTAAAGACAGCCGCGGCCCTGATTATGTGCTCCGTGCTTTTCTCGTGCGCGGAAAAAAAGGAATATGTGGATTATGTGAATCCTTATGTGGGAGGCATAAGCCACCTGCTTGTGCCGGCCCTGCCTACGGTACAGCTGCCGAACGGCATGCTGCGCGTGTATCCTGACAGAAAGGACTATACCGCCGAATATGTGGAAGGCCTCCCTGTTGCCGTTACAAACCACAGGGAGCGCTCCGCATTCAAGCTGTGGCCGTTATCCGGAAACAGTCCTTGCACAGGAATTCAGCGCTACAATTATGACAACGAGCATATAACCCCTTACGGATTCGATGTGGATCTTGCAGACAATACCGTTCATGCTTCCTATGCCCTGTCGTACCGGTCCGCCGTGTATGAAATCGATTTCAGGGATACGGACAGCGCTTCCCTGGCCATTTACACTCCTGACGGACAGCTTTATGCGGGTGAAAACTGCGTTTACGGCTGGCAGCGGCTTCCGAACGACACGCGGGTGTATCTATATATGGAGAGCGGAACGGCTCCATCTTGCGTGGAAGAAGCGAGCCTGAACGGCAATGGCTCATGCGTGAGAATGACATGGCCGCGCGGATGCCGGAAGCTGCGCCTGCGCTACGGCATATCACTCATCGATACGGATCAGGCGAAAGCCAACCTGCGCCGCGAGATCGGCAGCTATGATGTGGCGCAGGTAGCGGAGGCCGGCCGCAAGGCGTGGAACGAGGCTCTGGGACGCATAGAGGTCAGGGGAGGGACGGACGAGGAACTGGAAACCTTCTATTCATTCTACTACCGCACTTTCGAACGTCCCGTATGCATCAGCGAGGACGGCCGTTATTTCAGCGCCTCCGATCATCAGGTGCATGAGGACGCGCGCCCGTTCTATACGGACGACTGGCTGTGGGATACTTATCGCGCGGCTCATCCCCTGCGTTCTCTGACGGATGCCGCGGCTGAGGAAGACATAATATCCTCATTCCTGCGCATGGCGGTGCAGAAAGGGGATATGTGGATGCCTACCTTCCCCGAGATAAACGGGGATTCCCGGCGCATGAACAGCAATCACGGCATTCCTGTCGTGGCCGAGGCGCTCGCCCTGGGGCTTGACATCGACCTCGGCACCGCGTATGAGATATGTTCGCGGGCCGTCGACGAAAAGACCCTCGCTCCATGGTCCGGCAATCCTGCCGGATGGATAGACGGCTTCTATAAGGAACACCGCTATATTCCGGCCCTCGCTCCGGGAGAAAAGGAAAGCGATCCGAATGTGCATCCGCTGGAAAAGCGTCAGCCTGTGGCCGTTACCCTCGGCACCGCATACGACCAGTGGTGCCTGTCTCTGATGGCCGCGGATCTCGGCATGGACAGGGAAAGCGCAGTGAGGGCGGATTACGCGACCGGATACCGCTCCATTTTCAACCCGGAAACACGCTTCTTTCATCCGAAAGACAAATACGGCCGCTGGATTCCTGACATCGACTACAGTTTCTGCGGAGGCATGGGAGCGCGCGAGTACTATGGTGAGAACAACGCATGGGTGTACCGCTGGGATGTGCCCCACAATATCGCGGACCTTGTGGCGATGATGGGCGGCGAAGAAGAATTCTGCGCCGAACTTGACCGCACCTTCTCCACGCCTCTCGGCAGGCCAAAATTCGAATTCTATTCAATGCTTCCGGACCATACAGGCAATGTGGGACAGTTCTCCATGGCTAACGAGCCTTCCCTGCATGTGCCATATCTGTACAACTATGCCGGCAAGCCCTGGAAAACCCAGAAACGCATACGCCAGATGCTGCATACATGGTTCAGGAACGATCTCATGGGCATTCCCGGCGACGAGGACGGCGGCGGAATGAGCGCGTTCGCCGTATTCTCATACCTGGGATTCTATCCTGTCACGCCAGGCACCGCCACCTATAATATAGGGTCTCCGGTATTTCCCGAGACGCTCATGCATCTTGGCAACGGCAACACCCTGAGAATCGTGGCGCGGAACGTCAGCTTCGACAACAAGTATATTCAGAGCGCCACCTTGAACGGCAGACCCTGGAACAAACCGTGGTTCAGCTATGAGGATGTGAAGGACGGAGCTCTCATCATTCTGGAGATGGGCCCGCTTCCGAACAGGGAGTGGGGACTGGAATGCCCGCCTCCTTCAGCGGGATTATGACGCTTTCTGAGTATATAATCAAATAAAAATCACCGTATTAATGTTCGCGTTAATCCGGATGTTAATCGCGTGCTCTTATTTTTATGGAAAAAAACGGACACATGAAAAAATCAATTATGACTTTTGCCTTGCTTTCCTGCCTTTGCTTTGTCTCAAAGGCTCAGGTTTTCGAGGAGACAATGGGTACGATTCCGGTAGAAATGACCGTATCGGACCTCAATGCTGAAAAAGGCTTTGCCAACAGCGACAGATTCACTTATCAGGGCGACGCCCTTATCCAGCCTTTCGGCGCTTCTCCAAATAACACAGATTATGTCACCATGCTCGGCTCGCAGCCTTCATTGGGCATGAACGTCCGTATCTCGGACAAGCATGACTGCTATTTCCAGATCAACGGCATCAATACCATGGGAATGAAAAAGCCTGTGGCCGGCTTCGCCGTACTCAAGGGCGTGCAGCGCTTCGACGGCACGGATCTGGCCGTAGAGTACTCTACCGACGGCGTGGAGTGGAAAGAACTTTATTTCGAGCCGCTTCCAACAGGCGAGGGTACCGCCCTCGTGTTCATGTACCGCAAGACTTCACCGCTGCCGAACGCGCCTGTACTCTGCCTGCGCTTCCGCCAGAACGGTTACGGCTGCGTTTTCAGAATCGATGATGTCTGCGTGGCTCCCAAAGGAAAGAAATGACAGGACTGTAAAATCAACTGGCAATGAACGGGACAATCATATCTTTTGAATACGAGGCTCCTTCGATGGAGCTTATTGACAGCATGGACATTCAGGTCCTGTGCAACAGCAATGATTCCACAAACGAATCATTTATAGAAGATGATCCTATCGTATGGTAATCTGAAAGGAGGACGAAACATGAAACTCGCTAAAATCTTTTTCGCGGCCGCACTCGCCGCAACGTTGTTCTCCTGTACGAAGGACAATTCAGGCATTTCCGGCAAAACCTCTTTTACCGTGGACCTGCTTTCCGAGATTCCGTCTGATCCGAAACCGGCCCTCGATACGGACGGCTCTACGGTGATCTTCAACGCCGGCGACATGGTAAGCGTGTTCGACGGCACGGACAACAACCTCTTCACTACCGCAGAGGGCGGCGTTCAGGCCAGGTTCTCCGGAACCGCGGCTCAGGATGCGCCCAGATACGTGATTGTAAGCCCTTACGACCCTGACCTTACTGTCAACGGCTCCGTTGTTACATACCAGATTCCGGAAGTCCAGACGGCGACACCGGGCACGGCCGACCCGAAAGCCCTCGTAAGTGCGGGAACAGCCCTGAAACTGGGAAGCGGCTCCGTACAGCTATACAATGCCGTTTCTCTCGTTAAGGTAATCGTGCCCGAAGGGCTTGCCGTAAAGGAAATCCAGGTGGGCGGCGGCAAAGGCTGCAACATAGCGATCGCCGGAACCTATACTTTCAACGCCCAGGACCATAACATCGGTCTTGTGGACGGACGCACCTCGATCACGATGATTCCGCAGGAAGGCCGGACGACCATTGCACCGGGTACATATTATATAGTGGTGCGTCCGAAGTCGAAATACGACAACGGTCTCGCGCTCGCCTATGTAAATGAGCACGGACGGCTGTGCAAGCGCACCACCTCAAACGCGGTCGATATCGTGCGCGGCCATATCCTTCCGCTCGGCACGCTCAACGTGAACGACTTCGCCGAGAATACAGGTACGGCGGTCCTCAGGACTTCGGGCGACGAGGTGCAGTTCACCGGACGTCTGAAGAAACTGGCCGGCGGCAGCGGCACCGCGACGGAGGTCAATGACAATATCGAGCATATCGTCATTCAGGCCCATTCGTTGTGGGACGGCAATTTCAACAATAACGCCAATGTCGTATCCAGCGGCAAAGGAAATACGAACATCTTCGCCTATGTCAAGGGCAATACGGTATATGTGCGCACGGAAGCGTCCGTGATCCGGCTTCAGAGCGCGAGCAACTATCTGTTCAGGGATTTCAGGGCCTTGAAGAGCGTTACTTTCAATAACGTGCATACTGAAAGCTCGACTTCCTTCGAAAGGATGTTCTCGGGCTGCACTTCCCTTGAAAGCGTGGACTTCGGCGACTGCGATTTCTCGGACGTAAGGGACATGCAGTTCATGTTCCAGGGCCTTTCGTCGCTCAGGAGCGTAAGGTTCGGCAAGACTTCCTCAGCTTCCGTTACCAATTTCAAGGGCATGTTCATGGAATGCACCAATGTTACCGAACTTGATTTCGGTCCTGATTTCACGGTGACTCATCTTGCGGACAAGTCGATGTGCAACAATATGTTCTACAATACCGCACGTGATTCCAACGCCGCAGCAGGAGCTGATCCGACAAAGAAATGCCGCCTCTGCATGTCCCAGGCCGAGTATGATGAGCTGCGCCAGGATCAAGGCGGCTCGTGCAGCAATTCAGCCTTGAATCCGGCACGCTTCTATTTTGTTCCGCTCGTGGCCGAATAGGCCGGTTCTTGTTTCAGCAATGAGAAAAGCAGCCGCAGTACTGACCGCCCTTGCGCTCCTGTTGTCGTGCGACAGGGCGGCCGTGCGGCCTGAGCCTGTCCCGCCTCCGGGACCGGAGCCTGTTCCTGAACCCGAGCCGAACGCCATTCTCGCCCGCGGCGACCTGTTCAACCTTACTGTCAAGAAGATGGTGGACGGCAATATTTCATCGTGTATCGAAGATGACGATACTGTTACGGCATTCAGGCTTGTGACTGATGCTTCCGGCATGCCTCCTGGCGAATATGAAACGGTAAGCGATGCCCTGTCGCCGCATCCGGTGTATGCAAGGCTCGACGGCACGGAAATAATCCTTTACACTCCAGCTCCAGGCATAGATTTCAACGAGAACTCGGCCGGGGTATTCCGCAATTTCACGGCTCTTAAGGATATTGATCTCACAGGATTCTGCGATGCAAGGGTGAAGGACTTCACACGTGCGTTCGCCCGCAGCGGCTTCGAGGTCCTCGACCTGCCTCAGCTCAGCGGCTCCAACATGGAGACCGTGGAGTATCTTTTCGAGAACAGTCCCGCACTCAGGGAAGTGCATATCAATAATTTCACCGGATCCTCCGTGACGGATTTCGGCTTTATGTTCAGCGGGTGCAGGGCATTGCGTAAGGTACAGATGAAGTCTGCCGATACTTCTTCGGGCACAGTCTTCAAAGGCATGTTCATGAACTGCGTCGCGCTTGCCGAGGCGGACCTTGGCTATTATTTCACGATCGGCGGTGTTACGGATGACGCGCTGCTGAACAATATGTGGGGCCGGGGCGCGGCACAGGAAAAATGCGACCTATACTGTACGCAGGAGACGTACGATGCCTTCGTAAGCAATGCCGGAAAGACTCGTATCGACATTTCCAGAACGGTGCATCATCCGCTTGAACGCGGAGTGTCCCTGCTTGGCCCGGATACCCTCCGTCTCGTCAGGGGCAATACCTCTTCGCTGCTTTTCCGTCTTGCACCTGCCGGCCTCCGCATATTGTCCGTAGAACTTGGAAACGCACGGAATTTCACGTACTCTTATGCCCCGGCAGGGCAGGCAGGCGAATATATCCTTACCCTCAGGGACAGCGGCCTCTGTGCAGAATACAGCGAAGAAGTCACCATGAACGTCAGGTGTGCCGGCGCCGCAGGAGACATTGGCCAATACTCCGCCTCCTTTACCGTCATGTCATCTGAGGTCAACAAGATAGATACCGGACTTCCCATAGTGTGCGTGGACACCCGTGACGGTGCTGAGATAAATGACAGGGAGACCTGGATCGGCGGCAGCATGATGACGATATACAATCCCGACCTGTCGGTATCGTACGCAGGAGACATCAGCATCAAAGGGCGTGGAAACAACACATGGCTGCACGCCAAGAAGCCATATTCCGTGAAACTGGACGCTAAATCGGAGATTCTCGGCATGAAAGCCCACAAGCGCTGGTGTCTGCTGGCGAACTATGTGGACAGAACACTTATGAGGAACGAAGTGGCCTTCGAGATCTCGCGCAGGACCTCTCTGGCTTATACTCCGTCAGGCAGGTTCGTGGAGCTGTTCCTTAACGGCGTGCACATGGGCAACTATTACCTGTGCGAGCAGATCAGGGTCAGCAAGAACAGGGTTGACGTGACTCCTCCTGAGCCCGGCGAGACTGATGCCGGCTATCTTTTCGAGATAGACAGCTACTATGACGAGACATACAAGTTCCGCACGGCATACAGGAACCTGCCTCTTCAGTTCAAGGACCCCGATGAGGTGGACGCCGCCCAGTTCGCCTATATGCAGGATTATATAAATGACATGGAGGCGTCACTGTATGAGGACGAAAGGTTCGCGGCCCGTGAATTCGAGCGGTACATGGACCTCCGTTCGTTCATAGACTATTATTTCGTCGTGGAGCTTGTCCAGAACAATGACGCATGCGTTCCGAAAAGCGTTTTCATGCACAGGGACAAGGGCGGAAAGATGGTGGCCGGTCCTGTTTGGGACTATGATTACGGCACTTTCATAAAAGACCCGCTCATGTATCTTTCCGATCCTGCCGCGCGCAGAACCGGCTACAACTTCATGTACCAGAGCAGCAGCCACGGCCATTATTACGGCCGGCTGATGCAGGACAGGGAATTCAAGAAACTGATGCAGGAACGTTGGATGGCCCTCAGGGACGACCTCGCTACAATTCCTGACTTCGTGGACAGGACAGCTGCCGGTATACGCGCATCGGAGGCTGTCAACCATGACATGTGGCCTATCGGTTCACGCAATACCTCCCACGATGAGACACTTTCATTCGACGAGGCCGTATCAAGGCTGAAAGAAGCCTATACCGGCAAATGGCAGTTCCTTGACGGCCAGATAAGCAAATGGCGCTTCTGAAAAGCGCCATTTGAAAATCAGAAAGCGTATCCTACGCCGATCGATACCCAGAGCTTGTCGCCCATATTGCGCCCTTTGGTACCAGGCAGGAGGTCATTGAGACATTTCGCGACCTCAACCGATGCGATGAAGTTCTCGTTCCAGCCGATCTTTACGCCGAGACCTATGTTGTGTACCGGAGTGTATACCATCCTGTTGTATTCTTCCCTCGTAAGATCCGGATTCTCTGTCGCGCGCACAAAGGCGAAATGCTCGTCAGCCCTGTAAGGCTGGACCGTCATGCCCATGTCATAGAACGGGCATATTCCTACGTAGAAGAACTGTTTCCACAGCTTGAAGGACACCACCTTTATACGGAGATCGGCATTGAGCCACGCCACTCCGTCCGCGATTATGCGGTTCGCCAGCATGCCCCTTACCGAGTTGCTGGAACCCAGGCCCTCTGAGATCATCTGCCGCAGGATCAGCGTATTGATGTTCTGCTGCACGTAGAACGGCACGTCTCCGGCCAGTTTGCCCTGATATGCGAGATGATATGCGAACACCATTCCGCCGTCATTGGCCCAGTGTACCGGAAGCGTGATGTACTGGCGCATGTGGGCCGCGAGCTTCATGTATGATCCGCCGCTCTTGAAGAGGTTAGGGGAGCCGTACACGTATGCCTCCGCCCAGATGCCTTTGTTGGGAGCCGCCTCCTGGTCGCGCGAGTCATATACCAGACCGGCTTTCAGCTCTATGTTGTGGCCGCCGTCTTTCTCGTTCTGACGGATAAGTCCAGCGTCTACATACTGCCTGTAAAGCGTATTGTCGACAGCCGTGCCGTCTGTTTCATCGAAATATTTTTCGGCGAAACGTCCCTGTATGCTCTTTGTCCAGAATCCCCAGTATGCCACGCCTGCCGCCCATTGGAAGTTCGGCAGGATCTCGCCCTGGAAGTCGGCCAGCACGCGGACCATATTGCGGTTCAGTCCGTATTCGGAGGCTCCCCTCGGCTTGTTGTAAAGCTGTGCGGCACCGTTGAATCCGTAGAATGCGTACAAAGGATCGTTGACATATGTCACGGAGCCGTTGAAACGTGTCTTGGGAATCAGGAATTTCGAGTCGTATGAAAGGTATGCGCGCGTACGTCCGTGCGTGAACCATGAGCCTTCCCAGCCGATATCATGTATGGGCTGCGGATAGTGGCTGCCGTCGCCGTGGTAGTAGAAGTGTCCGAAAGCGCCTACCTGGAAGCCGAGATCCGATGAGAATGACAGGCATGGCAGCGCGCTCCAGCTCCATCCGGTTTTTACTTTCAGAGTGTCCGATGCCGCCTCTTTCGCTTTCTTGCCGGCGGGAGCAGTCTTCGGCGCCTCGCCATAGGCATACGGCATACTTAGCCCTAACAGAATAAGGCCGCTGAGAAACATTTTTTTCATATTATATCCGTTGACGGAGTCCGGAAGCGACTCCATGTTAATATTCTGGGAAACTGTCTGAAGCTGTAGCCTGAACCTGAATGATGATTTAAGACAACTTCTAAAACAGGCCGAAGAGTTCGGCGTCGATTCTGTCCGTAATATGGGCAAAATCCTCAGGATCGTTCTCATAATCCATGTCGTCGACATTGAAGATTATGACTTTTCCCTTGTACGAGGCGATCCAGTCCTCATAAAGTCCGTTCAGGTTGCCGAGGTATTCCACGCTCAGCGACTGCTCGTATTCGCGTCCGCGCTTCTGTATCTTGCGCACTATGCCTTCTATGCCGCTGCGCAGATAAATGAGCAGGTCAGGCTGGCTGACCATGCTCATCATAAGGTTGTACAGCTGCATGTATGTGTCGTAATCCCGTTGCGAGAGGTTGCCCATGCGGACATTGTTGGTCACGAAGATATTCACGCCCTCCATAAGGGTGCGGTCCTGTATGATCACTTTGTCCGAGCTCGCTATCTCCACCAGGTCACGGAAACGCTGGGCCAGGAAATAAGTCTCCAGATTGTATGACCAGCGTTTGATATCGGCGTAGTAGTCTTCAAGGTATGGGTTATAGGTCACCGATTCGTATTTCGGTATCCATCCGTAATGCTCCGCCAGCATCCGTGTCAGAGTCGTTTTTCCCGCACCTATATTGCCTGCTACGCCGATATGCATTGTCTGCCGTATATTACCAGTTGTTCAACGAATCGAGGTTCATCTTGTTGACGATGTTCTTGCCCTCGACGGTGTAGGCGAATGCCATGCGGTCCCCGTATGCTTTCTCTACCTTGCCGCGTACCACCTTCATGGTGCTGTTCACCATGTGGTTGGCCTCGGTGAAAGGCTCTGGGAGCACGCAGATCGCCGCAGGAAGCCAGCGCTCAGGGAACGCTCCGTATTTCGAGCCTCCCTTGCGGTATGCGTTCACTTCATCCTGGATCTTGTTCAGCATGGCCTCCTTGCCTTTCTGCGATGCCGGATCGAGACCGAGGCCCTGCGCATACTCCTTAAGGTTGTCGCGGTTAGGAACAAGGAGCGCGATGGTGTAAGGGTCCTGGCTGTTGTGCAGGATAACGTTGTCGATGTATTTGGAGTTCTCCTGGATAGACTCCTCGATGAGCTCAGGAGAGTATTTCTCGCCGTCCTCGCTGATAAGCAGGGATTTGAAACGTCCCACCACATAGAGGATATCAGGGTCCTCAGGCCAGATATAGCCCATGTCGCCCGTGTGCAGCCAGCCGTCAACGACAGTCTCCGCTGTAGTTACAGGATTCTTCCAGTAGCCGGCCATCACGTTCTCGCCCTTGACGCAGATCTCGCCGCGCTCTCCGTGAGGCACCTCTTTGCCGTTCGCATCGCAGATCTTGCACTCCATAGGGCGCACGAGACGTCCTGATGAGCCCATCACGTATTTGCCCGGGCTGTTGGCGCAGATGATAGGAGTAGCCTCCGACAGGCCGTAGCCCTGGAATATAGGCAGGCCGATAGCGTAGTAGTAGCGCTGCAGGTCGATGTCAAGAAGCGCGCCGCCGCCCACGAAGAACTGCATGCGGCCGCCCAGACCCTCGCGTACCTTGCTGAATATGAGCTTGTCATACAGGGCCATGAGAGGTTTTTTCCACAACTGGAGGAAACCTCCCTTGTTGTATACCTCCTTATTGTATCCGATAGCCAGCTTGAGGGCGTTGTTGTAAAGTTTCTCGATCTTCGGACCTTTTTTCTTGATAGCCGTGTCGAAGTTCTTCTTGAAGTTCTTGCTGATTGCAGGAACGGAGAGCATGATGTGCGGACGTACCTCCCTGATTGCCATAGGGATGTTCCTGAGGGCCTCCATAGGGGTCTTGCCTACCGGAACTGTAGCGAGGGACGCTCCGCATGACATCATCATGTAGAAGCCGGCCACATGCGCGAAGCAGTGGTCCAGAGGCAGCACGATAAGCATCACCCAGTCCTCAGGGATGCTGATTACCGTATGCGCCTGCTCGATGTTAGCCGTGTAGTTGCGGTGTGTCAGCAGAATGCCCTTAGGGTCCGCCGTGGTACCTGACGTATAGCTGATGTTCGCATAGTCGTCAGGACGTATTGATTTATAGCGCTGCTCCAGCGCGCCAGGATTGTCGGCGAGGAACTTGTCGCCCATCTCCATTACTTCCTTCATGGAGATCTCGTTCTCAAGGTATGAGTCGAGCTCGTCGAAAACGATTACTTTCTGTACTTCCGGAACCTGTGCGACGACAGTGCGGATTTTCTTGAGCTGTCCTGCGGATACCATCACATATTTGGCGTCCGAATGCCTGATACGGAAAAGAAGGTCGTTCGCCTCTTCCAGTTTCTGGGACAGAGGAACGTTGACGCCGCCGGCATAAAGGATGCCGAGCTCTCCTATGATCCAGTAATTGCGGCCCTCCGAGAGCAACGCCACTTTCTCGCCTTTCTGCAGGCCGAGCGCCATAAGGCCCGCTGCGGCGCGGTAAGCCTCTGTGCGTGTTTTCTCAAATGTGGTTTCTACCCACTGTCCGTTCACCTTCTCGCGCAGGAAAGTGTTCTTTGCGAATTTGCGAGTGTAGTGCTCTGTAAATTCGATGATTGTTGGTTTGTTGTTCATATTGTTTGTTGGTTGTTAGTTTCAAAACGGCTTCTGAATTCCGGAAGCCATATCTTGGCAAAGATAAGAAATTTATTTGTAGAAAAGGTTTTTTGAAGGCAGTTTGGCGGAGAAATTTCTCAAATTGTCGATCAGCGCGGAACTCCTGGACGCGATGCGCGGCCCGAGGTATGTGCTCGTATTGGTGACAAGCACCCAGCACTCCGCATCCTCGCGGTAATTCCTGATGATAGCCGTCGTGCCTCCGAAACTGCCTGTGCGTGTCCATACCCCGTATTGGTTCGTGTCATTCCAGCCGAGCGAAAAGGTATGCTCGTCGAAATATTCCGTCATCCTGGCTATGCTGGCGGCGCTCAGGAAATCCGGAATGCCCCAGTCAAGGTCTATCCCGGCCGTGAAGCGGCACAGCTCAGGGGCGGACGCCACCCATGCCCCGGCCCCCGAAAGTCCGGTGACATTGTTCGCTCCGTAGCAGCCTTCCACCATTTCCCCGTTGCCGTGGAAGTCGCATTTTGGCTGAGAACCCTCGTGCATGTAATAGCGCGCCTCGCGCGGCAGACGGTCCCGCAGATAGTTCCCGGCAATGTCGAAATTGTAGCACTGCATGGGAATCAGCACATTGTGTTTCATCCAGCGCTCGTAACCGTCTCCTCCGAGTTTCTCTATAATCAGGCTAAGCAGATAATATCCGACGTTGGAATATTCCTGCGACTCTCCGGGGCAGAATGCCAAAGGCCTTCCCAGGGCCCTGCGGAGAGCGGTCATGCCGTCCGTGCAGCCGGTCAGGAACATCGGGTCTCCGCGGCGTGCCGTGAATCCGGCCTGATGCCGCAGCAGGTGCTCCACGGTAATGCAGTACATCCTCTTGTCCCGTATAAGGCATGTGATTTCCCTGTCGTCCAGTATGCCGTCCGGTCCGAACACCCTGTCCGAGAGCTTCAGCATCCCCATTTCACGCATGCGCATGATGCCTACCGCCGTAACGAGCTTGCTTACCGATGCTATGCGGAGCCTGTGGCCGGCATCCATCGCCTCCTGTGCCTGCACGTCTGCCCAGCCGTATCCTTTCGCATATACGAGGGCATCGTTTTTCATGACTGCCAGCTGTGCGCCGGCGAAGCCGTACCTGGCCATGTATTTCTCCACCTCGCGGTCGATCTCCTCCACGGCCGGACAACTGTCATTGGACAGGACCGCCAGGTCGCGGGTAGGGCCGAAGCTCAGCTGCCTGAGCATCACCTGCAGTATTATCAGGAATGTACAGAAATTCATGGCAGGTCAGACATTGCTGCCAAGTATTTCGGCGGATTCCCCTTCCTTCAGCATGTTGAATTTTTTCATGAGCCTTACAATCATCACGAACGTGATAATGGACGAGATAAGGTCGGAGCATGGATGGCAGAGCCATATTCCGTCGCCGCCCAGCAGCATCGGCATGGCGTACAGCAGGGGTACCAGAAACAGAAGCTGGCGGCTAAGTGAAAGGAAAATGGATTTCTTCACCATGCCGAGGCTTTGGAAAAGGTTCGTGCTCACCATCTGGAAACCGACCAGAGGGAACACTATGTTGATAGTCCTCAGGCCCTTTGCGGCAAGCGAGAGCAGTTCCGCGTCCTGGGTGAACATCCTGCACATGAGCTCCGGCATAAGCACGCTGGCGAGGAATCCTGTAGTCGTTACGGCCACGCCCCATTTCACGGTAAGCAGATATGCTTCCTTGACTCGCGGATAATGCTTCGCCCCGTAATTGTATCCGACAATAGGCTGCATGCCCTGGTTGAATCCCATCACTATCATGAGGAAAAGGAAGCTGATACGGTGTATGATGCCGAACGCGCCGATTCCAAGGTCTCCTATGTATTTGATAAGCTGCTGGTTTATAAACAGGTTCACGATGCACGCCGCACTGTTCATGAGGAAGGGGCCCATGCCGATGGCGAGGCTTTCCCCCGCAAGTCCCGGATTGAAGCGCAGCTTGCGGAAACGCAGCCTTACGATGTTGCCCCTCTTATGGAATTTCACGGTTATTATTGCCAGTGCGGCGGCCTGCGCTATGACGGTGGCTATCGCGGCTCCGCGCACTCCCATGTCCCAGTAAAAAATGAACAGGGGATCGAGTATCGTGTTGAAAATGACAGTGAAAATGGTAAGGCCCATCGCGATACGCGGGTTTCCGCTGCTTCGCATGGCGGAGTTAAGGCCGAAATACAGGTGAGTGATCACATTACCGTAAAGGATGATCTCCATGTACTCCCTGGCGTACTGTATGGTGTTCTCCGTAGCTCCGAAAAACCCGAGTATCGGATCTATCCATGTCAGGCACACCGCCATGAACAGCAGGCCCACAAGTATGTTGAGAATGACGAGGTTGCCGAGCACGGCATTCGCGCCTTCGTAGTTCTTCTGCCCAAGGTAGATGGATAGTATCGTCGAGCAGCCCACTCCGACCAGCGTGCCGAACGCCGTCGAAAGGTTCATCAGCGGAAAGCATACGCCCAGCCCGCTTATCGCCAGGGCTCCGATGCCGTTGCCGATGAAAATGCTGTCGACCATGTTATACAAAGAAGATGCAGTCATCGCAATGATTGCGGGAACTGCATAATCTTTAAGAAGTGAACTTATGTTCCTTGTCCCTAATTCAAGGGGATTTCCTGTTCTTGACATTCTATTCCGGTGCCTCCACTATATCAATTTCGAAGACCAGGGGAGCGTAAGACGGAATCGTGCTGCCTGAGCCTGACGCGTCATAGCCCCATCCGGATATGAATACGCCTGTCGCCGACTCGAAAGGATGCATCTTCCAGAGAGTCATGCCGAATCCCTTGATGATGCCGTTGCCTCCCATCTTGATTTCGGTGCTGTCGCTTGACCATGTGATCTTCGAAGGTGAATACTTCTTGCTTCTTGTACCCAGACCGTATTTGATTGCCGTGTCCTGAATGTTGGTGTCGAACACCTTGCCGTTCAGGAGGCGGCCTATATATTCAATGTATATGGTAGTGTCTTTCGGGAACGTGACGTCCATCTCCGCCTCCACGCCGCGTCTGGCCTCCCTGAGCCTGTCGCGGAAGAAATAGAGGCCCTTGCAGTCCGTCGTGTCTATGTCGCGCGGGTTGATGCCTTTGCTCCTGAGATAGATTTCAGTAGTGTCTATCTGGAACTGCACGATGTCATCGGTCATTTTCACGGGCTCGATCCTGTATATCACGCTGTTTCCGCTCGCGTTGTTGTCCAGGTAGCCCTGCTCCGAATCGAAAATCTTCGAGCTGGCGAATACCCAGTCCGGAATTATCACCGTGCGGCTTCCGCCCATCCTCATGGCATCCATCTCCTTGCAGAGGACCGTCTCCTTGAAGGCCGCGTTCGAATCGTTCTCGCCGAAATACACCCATGCGGGACCGTAATAGTTGTTCTTGTCGTATACCCTCTTGTCCTGTGCCAGAATGCCGCTGTTGTACGCGATGAGCGTGCTGTCATACAGGTTGCGCACCTCGTAATTGTAATAGATATAGTTGTTTACAGCTATTTCCTCACCGTCTCCGGGAATGTCTTCGAGCACATATACGCCGTTGCTCTTCGCCATGCCCTCAAGCTCCGGATAGTGGACATGTATCCACGCGTTGAACGCCCTTCTGGAATTAAGGGCGTCGGAATCGGATACGGTTTTCGCGCATGAGAGCGCGCTGCCCAGCATGACAGCCGTGACGGCGAAAAGGGCGGTTATTCCAATCGGTTTTTTCATAATCCTGCAAATATACTCAAAAAATAGCAATTATTGTTCCGCAAAGAACTCATGCGTTGATTTTTCTACATATTTGGACAGTCTGGAGAACTTTTTCAGGTCTTCGCCTATCGTCAGCCGGCCTCCCGAAGCCTGCTCGTGGCCTCCTCCATGGAAGTATCTTACCGCGAGGTCGCGGGCGGATACGCCTTTCTTGCTGCGTATGGACACCCTTATCCTGTCGCTGTGCATCTCGCGCTTGAGCAGTATGCTCAGCTTCACCTCCTTGATGGACAGAGGGATGTTCACGAAACCCTCGGTGTCTCCCTCCTGCAGGTTGAACGTTTTCTGGATGCGGCGGTCCACAATCATGTACGCCACGCCGTCCGGAGTTATCTTCATCACGCGGTCCAGAATATATCCCTGGGCCTCGATACGGCGTTTGGGATAGCTGAAATACAGGTTCTGCAAAATCTCCTCCCTGTCGGTGCCCGCCTCTGTCAGCTCGGCCGCCATCCTGAAGGTCTCCGGAGTGGTCGAGTTCGCGAAATTGTTGGTGTCCGTCGTCATTCCGGTGAGCAGTGACCTGCGCGTCAGCCCGCTCATCCTCGCGGCATCCCCGTCTATGTCAGGCATACCTTTCAGAATATAATAGACCAGTTCGCAGGTGCTGGAGGCACCGGGAACGCTGTGGATGATGTCGAACATCTCCGCGGCCGGCGCGATATGGTGGTCCACAAGGATTTTTCCCGCCCCGGCCCCGCTCAGAAGGGAAGCGTAGCCTCCGGCTCTCTCCGGATTGTTGAAGTCCATGCAGATTATCAGGTCGCAGCCGTCCACCTCCTTCTGCAGCTTTCCGGCCCTGTTGTCGTTCCATGTATAGGTTTTTTCGCGTACTTCCGGCGTTATCATGAAACTGAGGCCCTCTCCGGGTTCGGAGGGAAGGAAGAGGCGGAAATCCTTGCCGTTCTGCATAAGATAGCCTATCATGCCTATGGTGCTGCCGAGCGCGTCTCCGTCCGGATTCGAGTGTGTGAAAATTCCGACGCGCTCCGAGGATTGTATGGCCTTGTACATTGTAATTGCGTTTTTCATCGGCAAATTTACAAATTATATTGCATTTGCTGAATGAAATTCATATATTTGCCGTGATAATTTCGTATCAAAAATTTAAAACAGAATATGAAACCTATTTACAAAATCCTTACCTGGTGTGTATTTCCGGTGATAATCGTGGCCCTCAGCTACCTTATCGTCGTGAACGTGATGAAGCCGGTCAAATTCAACAACGAGAAGGCGCGCCGCGAGGCAGTGGCTATCCAGCGTCTGAAAGATATCCGCACGATCCAGACTGCTTTCAAGGCGGAGACCGGTCATTACGCTTCCACTTTCGACTCTCTCAAGACTTTCTATGAGGCAGGCCAGCTCCAGATCGACCTTATGATCGGCTCGCGTGACGACTCTGTCGCTGTGGAGAACACCAAACAGCTCAAAAAGAAGAATCCGAAGATTACCCCTGCCCAGATGCTCGCGCTTGCAAACGAAGGCCAGAGGCTCGTATTCTCCGTCAAGACCCAGGTTCCTGTGAAAGACACTCTTTTCACAAACCGTCCTGACTTCAGCATCGATTCCATTTTCGTGATTCCGTTCTGCGGCGAGCCTGTACTTATGGAGACCGTCATCAAGCAGGTTTCCGGTGTGCCTGTACCTCTTTTCGAGGCCAGCATGCCTTACAAGAAACTCCTTGTCGGCATGGATAACCAGCTCCGCATCAATCTCGACGCCTCACGCAGGGATCAGGGACGCTATGAAGGCCTTATGGTCGGCAGCATCACATCTCCTAACAACAACGCAGGCAACTGGGAGTAATGAAATCCAGATTCACTCTCGTGCCTTCGGAGTTTTTCACTCCGGAATCCGCAGGTGATATAATTTCTAAGGTGGTTCCCCTTGAAGAAGGGGAGCCGCTTTCTTTTCTTGAAATCCCGTCGTACAAGGCTGTGTTCATATATGCGGGAAAGGACCGTCCCGTCATATATGACATGATAATGTCCCTGTTCAAGATAGGCGAGCATAACAGGATCATCGCCCATTATGCCGGCGGCGAACTTTCGCTCGTGATCGCCTATGGCGAGAGCCTCCAGTTCTGCAATGTGTTCAGGGCCGATGACTTTATCACCGCCCAGTATTATATCTTCCTTACATTGAAGAGCCTTCAGCTGAATCCGCAGCTGTCCACCATTTATTTTGCCGGCGATATCGGCAGGGAGAACACGAATTCCATGTATAATTATTTCAAAAGGGTGGAGGTGCTGCGATGAGGATTATAGGCGGCTCCAGGAAAGGCAAGTGCCTCAATCCTCCGAAAGGGTACAAGGCGCGGCCTACCACCGACTTCGCAAAGGAAGGGCTGTTCAACATCCTGGACAACGAATACGAGTTTCCGGACCTTAAGGTCCTGGACCTGTTCGGAGGCACAGGTTCCATCGGCTTCGAGTTCGCGAGCCGCGGCGCGGCACTTGTGGACTGTGTAGAGATGAATCCGGACAACGTGCAGTTCATACGCAAGGCGGCCGCACTGCTGGGGCTTGACAACCATACCGCCGTCCATTGCAATGTGTTCGACTTCCTCAATCTCTGCACCCGCAGGTACGATATAGTCTTCGCCGATCCGCCTTATGCGCTGGACGGACTGTCTTCGCTGCCTGACAAGGTTCTGGAGCGGGACATCCTTTATCCTGGGTGCTATTTCATACTCGAGCACGGCGACGGCCACAGTTTCAAGGAACATCCCAATTTTGTAAAGGAGCGCCATTACGGCAACGTCCATTTCTCCTTTTTTACAAAATAAAAGGGCCGCGGACGGCAGTAAGCGTATAAAAATTTGCAATATCGGCTACTAATTGCTAATTTAGCGGCTGATAAATAAAATAATGACAATGAACATCAAATCGATTATCGCGGCAGCCGCATCAGTTCTCCTGCTTTCATCATGTTCGCTTTTCCAGAAGTCATCTTCAAACTCGCTTGACTTCACGAACGGACGCCAGGCCGGAACAGTGCTGTCTTCCCTCGCTTCCCAGTACCTTAGCTCCGGCAAGCTGGATCTTTCCAATGTCCAGAACATCCTGAGCCTTGCCACTCTCGCCAATTCGCTTTCTTCACTGCGCAGCGAGAGCAACCAGTCCCAGCTCGATTTCGGAAAGGGGCTGATGGCCGGGAACCCGAATATCAACCAGAACAATCTTTCAGGCGTTGTCAGCGGCCTTTCGGCCCTCGGCAACATGAACCTCGACAAGGTAAGCGATTCGCTCCAGAAAGGTACTGCCAGCACGCAGACCGTATCTTCGGTGTCTTCGCAGCTCGAGAGCGTTCTCAGCCTGCTCAAGAAATAGAAAAATGTTGCGGTAATAGCTCAGTTGGCAGAGCGTTGGCTTCCCAAGCCGAAGGTCACGGGTTCGAACCCCGCTTACCGCTCGAATGATCTTATGCCAGGACGTCTTTATATAGTTCCCACGCCTATCGGTAATCTTGATGATATGACTTTCAGGGCCGTAGAGGTTCTGAAAGGCGCGGATCTGATACTGGCGGAGGATACGAGGACTTCTTCTGTACTTCTGAAGCATTTCGATATACACAGACCCCTGCAGAGCCACCACAAGTTTAACGAACACCAGAAAGTGGCGCTGGTGCGTGACCGTATCATGGCGGGGGAGAATGTGGCCCTTATCAGCGATGCGGGCACTCCGGGCATTTCGGATCCCGGCTTTCTGCTGGTGCGCGAGTGTGTGGCGGCCGGTATCGAGGTGCAGACCCTTCCGGGCGCGACGGCGCTTATTCCGGCGCTTGTCGATAGCGGATTTCCGTGCGACAGGTTTTGTTTCGAAGGTTTCCTGCCGCAGAAGAAAGGGCGCCGGACTTTGCTCACGAGTCTCGAGCAGGAGCACAGGACAATGATTTTCTATGAGTCGCCATACCGTCTGGTCAAGACTCTTGCACAGATGGCGGAGCATTTCGGCGCGGAGAGAGAGTGCGCCGTAGCCCGCGAGATTTCCAAAAAATTCGAACAGGTCGTGCGCGGCACCATTGCTGGCGTGACAGCTCATTTTACCGCCAACGAACCCAAGGGAGAGATTGTCATAATCGTCAGAGGTTCGTAAATGAAAAAAGTCAGCAAATCTTTTGTAACCGGTGCGATCGCGCTGGTTTTCGGTGTTTTGGGCTATCAGACAGCCCTTCTCGTGCATTATGCCGCAGTCACGCGCATTGTCGCGAATGCGGATTGTCCGGATACCGTCTATGTGTATCCTGCCGGAGGTGAGGCGGCGCTCTCCGGCGCCGCGGATGTTTCCGCCGGTGACGGGTACGGATATGCGGCAAGGACAGGGGCAGGGAAGGAATCCCGGACAGGCGCGCTTGCCGGGAAAGAGCTTGCTTCCGGCCGTAACGGAAATATGTCCGGAGCACAGGTTTCCAGGGGAGGCAACGGGCATCCTGCGGACGGCACATACAGCCGCCGCAGCGGCAGCCACAGCGAAGCGGCGAAAAAGATACGCAGCGCGGCGGGAGGACGGCGGGTGGAAAGTTTCCGCTTCGATCCCAATACCGTCAGCACGGATGACCTGCAGCGTCTCGGGTTCAGCGAGAAGCAGGCGGCAAGCATAGAGAACTACCGCAGCAAGGGAGGGCGGTTCCGCCGCAAAGAAGACTTTGCGGCGAGCTATGTCGTGTCGGACAGCGTGTATGCGAGGCTGGAAAAATACATAGATATTCCGAAACTGGATATCAACAAGGCGGATTCCGCCGCATTCGACACGCTGCCGGGTATAGGCGGGTATTTCGCGCGTAAGATGGTGGAGTACCGCTCCCAGCTCCACGGTTACAGCTTTCCCGAGCAGCTGATGGACATATACCGCTTCGACAGGGAGAAATACGATGCGCTGAAAGACCTTATCGAAGTGGGTGAGTGCGAGCCGTATCCGCTGTGGACCCTGCCTGCGGACTCGCTGCGCCTGCATCCTTATATAAGGACTGCGTCCGTCGCTAAGGCCATAGTGCTTTTCCGCACCCATAATCCTGCGTCATCGCTTTCCGTGCAGGCTCTGGTCGATGCCGGAATCATATATGGTGAAAATGCGGAAAAATTATCAAAATGTATTTTTGCCGCGCCCTGATTTTTGCTATATTTGTGTAAATCTAAATATCGGATCATGTTTCTCGAAAGAAGTAAGAATTCAGGCTCTATAGAAGTAATATGCGGCAGCATGTTTTCGGGCAAGACGGAAGAGCTTATACGCCGTCTGCGCCGCGCCCAGTTCGCGAATATGAATGTCAGGATCTTCAAGCCCTGCATAGATGTGCGCTATTCAGAAGACCATGTCGTGAGCCACGACGCCCACAGCATAGTGAGCACGCCTATCCAGGATGCCGCCATGATGCTGGAATGTATCGATGACGGCACGCAGGTGGTGGGTGTGGACGAGGCGCAGTTCTTCGGCGAGAACCTGGTTGACGTGTGCAACGAGCTGGCGGACCACGGGATACGTGTGGTATGCGCCGGCCTTGACATGGATTTCATGGGCAAGCCTTTCAATCCGATGCCTGCCCTCATGGCAATTGCGGAGGATGTCCTGAAAGTTCATGCGATCTGCGTGAAATGCGGCTCTCCCGCAGCTTACTCGCACCGTCTGAGCAAAAGCGATGACCTTGTGGTCCTCGGCGAGAAGGATGTGTACGAGCCTCTGTGCCGCAGCTGCTACAGGAAGGCGATGAAGAAATAACGGCATGTGAATAATACTGCCTTTGGATCCGGTGATGTCGCGATTGCCGGATTTTCTTTTGTCTGCTGCCTGCCGTATGAACGGATTTCAAATTAAGGCGATAAATTATATCGTGATCAAAATGAAAAGTTCGTATGGCAACAGTAAAGGTGAAATGGCGTCCTTCGGCAATGGAATGGAAGGCGGGAACGGTTTATTATCAGATTATCCATCAGCGCTCGGTTCGTCAGCTGAAGACGGAGTACAGGGTTTTTGAAGACGAATGGGATGAAGCAGGCGGAACGCTTGCGGCAGGCGGTGGCGGCAGCGACAGGAGCGGCGCGCTTCTTAAGATACGGGAGCAGATAGATCTGGACCTGAAATGCCTGAACACGGTAATCAGGAAGCTCGACAGGCAGAACAGGCGGTACACGGCTGATGATATCGTCACCGCATTTACGGCGCAGTCGCGGGAACAGTCATTCTTCAGCTTCATGCGGCGCAGCATCGGCAAGCTGAGGACATTGAACAAGTACCGCACCGCCGAGAATTACTATACGGCGATGAAAAGCCTTGAACGCTTTATGGACAACGAGGATCTGCTTTTTGACGAGCTGGATTCCGACCTGATGATGCGGTACGAGGCTTTTCTGAACAGCAGCGGCGTTTCCCGGAATACGGTATCCTTTTATATGCGTATCATCAGGGCGGTATACAACCGTGCCGTCGAACAGGAACTGACAGAGCAGAATCATCCGTTCAGGCATGTATATACAGGCGTGGACAAGACCGTAAAGCGTGCCATATCATTCACCGCTATCAAGCGGATAAAGGCGCTCGACCTGTCACGGGACCCCGCACTGGACTTTGCAAGGGATATGTTCCTGTTCTCTTTCTATACCCGCGGAATGTCATTCATCGACATGGCGTACCTGCGCAAGACCGACCTCAGGAGCGGAGTCCTGATCTACCGCCGCCGCAAGACAGGACAGCAGCTTACGATAAAGTGGGAGACATGCATGCAGGCGATAGTCGCCAAATACGAAAGCGGTACCGGATGCAGGCGCGTAAGGAATGAAAGCCCCTATATGCTGCCCATACTTGGCACCCCGTCCGGCAGCGTCATGAACCGCTACCGCTGCATAATGCAGCAGATCAACCGTTCGTTGAAAAAGATAGCTGAGCTTGCCGGCCTCGATGTCCCTCTTACGATGTATGTGGCCCGTCACAGCTGGGCATCCGTCGCCCGCTCTAAGAACATTCCCGTTTCCGTTATTTCGGAGGGTATGGGCCACGACTCGGAGGCCACCACGCAGATCTACCTCGCATCTCTCGACACCTCCGTCATCGACCGTGCGAACAGCCTGATTCTGAAAGGGTTGTAAAATTGATTGTGCAAGGCTTGGAGAGCTGCCTGCGAAAGGGGCAGTAAAGCTATCTGCAGCGGACGGATTGTTTAGCTATTTTTATCCCCTCTTATTAAGAGGGACATACATATTCCTGACAAAGATACACAAATTATTGTATTTAACCACATTAAATTAATTCTTTTTCTGAAAAAACAAGGCAAGATGTTTGGCAAAACATGTCAATTTGTTTAGCAAAACGGCCTTTTTGTTTAGCAAAATGCAATTCTGCCATTACGTATCTCTTTGAATTATAATTTGATAAAAAATAATGTGTCCCTCTTAATAAGAGATACATATATGAGTGATATTATATTATTGAACAACAATTAATTATAATGATTCTGGCAACAAAGAGAAGTACGTATGTTTTGAAAAGCGAGGAGGATTTTCAAGATGTCAGGAATCACCTTTATCGTGAGATGTACGGTGATTACTGCGATTCAAACAAAGTGTATTTTTATGGATGGTGGGGCAGTTGTGCCCGTTTCGGTTGGGAACAATGCTATAAAATCGAGATCTGGAGCGATTGTTCCGATCCTGTCAGAGTGGCCTCTATCATTAAGGAACATGGCGGCAGGTATTATGATGAGTGATAATGATTGTTTGAAAGGTATATTGTTGGGCTAAATATGATTAACATGAAAAGACATATGAAAGAAATTTTTAAATTGATGTTATGCCTGGTTGCAATTGCGACTGTAACGTCTTGCAATTCATCTCTGTCCGAACAGGAAAAGGCAGTAAAGGCACAAGTTGAGGAATTTAAAAAAGGCGGTTGGAAAGTAGTTGGGGATGAAGACTTAACTACAGCTGTCTCTAAACATATAGAAAAAAGAAGGGATAATACCTATAAGATGCTTGAGTATAAAGGGATTGTCTGTTGTGACAATATTGAATCGGGTAAAGTCGCCGCTCGGAATGAAGCGGCTGGATGTTGCGATATTGGGGCGGACTTGCTGAAACGCCATTTTCCGGAGTTTTATGATGCCACCAAACTGGATTTGTTCATTGATAACTACAGATCTATTTATTCAAAAGAAATAGCAGTGGAATTGATACCATCTTTCTATTTGTACCGAAAAGAAGGAAAAGATCAATATCGTGTAATAGGATATTTTCTTATATACCATAGGCTGGCAAGTAGAATAATCAGCATTGCTATAGAGGAGGCAGAAGGTGTGGCTGGAATAGACATAGACTATGAGACTATAAGTCATATAGCTCGGATACAAGATATATTGAATGCACTTTCTTAGTGAATATTCAACGTTGCTATAGAGGAGGCAGAAGGTGTGGCTGGAATAGAGTATAAGACTAACTAAGATTCAATGGATAACCAATAAACTGTTATGAATATTTGTGATGAATCTGTATAAGATAATATATCCGTTACTTTGTGCGCTTGCTTTTGTCACGATTATATCTTTCGCAGTATCGCAGCCTGAACATGATAAGGCGATAAAGGCAAAGGTAAAGGAACTCGAAAAAGCAGGTTGGAAGGTAGTGGGGAACGGGAATCTGGAAAAATTGGTCTATTCTTACGAAGAGAAGAAATCGAATGAAGGGAAAAAAGCGGATGAGTTGTACAGCGCCTATATCGGTATCGGAAAGAACTGTAACAGTATCGATTCCGGGAAAGTTGCAGCTCGAGAGGATGCTCCGAAACTGGTTGTCAATATTCTTGCCAATGATATGAGAGCCGCTTGCGATCAGAGTTTGCTTTCCGATCCTGAACTGGATATCTTTTATGATAATTTCGAATCCGTTTGCTCCCGGAAGATTGCAGAAAGACTGGTTCCCTCCTTTTATCTGTACAAGCAGCTTGATAAGGAAAACTATCTGGTTACCGGATATTTCCTGCTTAATGCCGTCCAAACATTGGAATTATACCGGGATGCGATAAAAGAAGCGGAAGAAATGAGCGGAATAAAGTTCAAGTATAAAACCGGCTATACTCCCGGCAGCAATAGAAAATATTAAATAACAACTAAAACAATAACAAAATGAAAACTAAAGTAATGTTAATTCTGATTTCTTTGGCGGCTGTAGCCTGTGCTCCTATGTCAAAGGAGGCGTATATGGAAAAGTATGCGAAGTTTATGCTTGAGGTAAGTCAGAACTCTTCATCGTATACGGAAAGCGATTGGGCTGAAAAGGATGAGATTTTTTATGAATATTCAGAGATATATTACCAGAAATTTCAGAAGGAACTGACCTCATCGGACAAGATGACATTGGCGAAATATAAGGTTAAATACTCGTATTATAAATGTATGAGCAAGTCAGAAGCAAAGGTAAGTGATCTTTTTGGAGCGGTTGCCGGCCGTATTGAGTCGTTTGGAAATGATTTGTTGGATACATTCAATGAAGCGACCGAGGAAGACGGGAAGCTGGATGAATATCTGAACGTTTTGTCAGATAAAGCGGCGGAGATTATGAACCAGTTTTAAATGGACAATCTAATTACAAGCAATTGAATACAATGAAAAGAATTGTATGCGTTTTATTGTTTGCCGCTCTGATGTTGCAGTCATTGGCCCAGACGCCGGATGCCAGTATAGACAAGCGAATATATTTGTTGGATGTTACGAAGTCAATGATTGGAATTGTGGTTAAGGATGAAATCGAGATACATAACGAGGACAATAATGTCTGGGAGAAGGTTGCCGCATTTCTTAGAACGGATATTGAAAACATTACGGATCCAAGTACCAGACTTATAGTTATACCATTTAATGATAAAGTTTGTTGTGATGATTGTTGGGAGGAGCAGGCGACAGTAGAGGGCAAGTCTAAACTTATGCGTAAAATCAATGGAGTTAAAGACAGATGGCTCAGTGAAGGAGCAGAAGCGACAAAAACGAATATCGTAGCTCCGTTCAGTTATGCCAAAAACAAATATATCGACCCAAGGTGCAACAATCTGCTGATTTTGCTGACAGACGGCCAGGACAATGTAAATGGACAACTTGCCTGGCTGCAATTGTTGTCTTCTTGGCAGGTGTATGCGCGTGACAATAACGCATACCTGATATATTTTATGGTGTCGGATGCCGCAAATGATAAGAAAATAGCGAACTTGATTGAGAATAAAGAATGCAGCGATCTTGTTTTCCCTACCGGCAAAATTCCTGATTTCATAGATTTGTATCCCTCAAAGGCCGTTAACTTCAATATAAAGGATGATATCGAAGATGGCGTTTATATACAGTTCGATAATTCAAAAAAATCCTTGAAGCTGGCTAACGGGGTAAAAGTATCCGTAAAATCATTGCCTGGAGCCAAGGTATCTGTCGACTGTTCTGCAGAGATAGAAGACGGCAAAATCAATATCAGATTGCCGTACACAACGCAAGAACTTAGAACTTTACTTTGTGATGAAGATACTGTTCATGTTCCTTTAACCATTGAGTTGCTGAACCAGGATGAGATACAGAGTGGATACAATCAAAAAATATTCCTGAAAAGAAATACCGTTGATCTGGTTCTTATTAATAAGATAGAGAAAGTCCTTACTATAAAGCTGAAGCGATGAAAAAAACAATCTATTCACTCATGCTGTTGCCGGCGCTGATGATTTCGTCATGTGACCAGGCGCAACCGGAGATTGCGGACTGGGGCAATACCATATCTTATGCCGATTTTGGGTGGGATAAATATACTCCGGTAAAGATGGAGCATACCCTTGTACTGGATTTCAATGATGATGCCAAAAAACTTTTCACAGGTAGCGTCGTATTTGAACTCGTGCTGAAAAATGCCGAAGGCTATTTTTTGCCTACCGACAAAATCATTTTATATAAAAACGGAGTCCTCTGCAAAAAGAACAGAATGTCAATAAACAAAGACGACAGTGAAATAACGGTTGGTATAGAAATCAACCGCGATATGCCGGAAGGATGTTATACACTGTTATTGAATCCGGTAGATAATGGAGGCCTTGATCGTATCGAACAGATTGACCTGCAGAACGGTTTCAATGTCCAGAAAATCGAAGTAATGAATCCGCTGGCAAAAAGATTGATGTGGTCAGTAATAGTAACCGCTGCCCTTTTTATACTATGGATTATAGTTTCCCGCATTGTCAATCCCAAACTTAAGTTTTCGCGTATATCATTCGATTATAATGATACCGGCGAGGTATCGCATCGTGTGGGAAACTGTTATAAAATAGTATGTACAAATAGGCCCAAACGAATTTCTTTGCTGCATAAGATATTCGTTGGTAATGTATATGTCGAGGTAAATGAGTTTTGGAGCAGTGAACTCACAATTTTATGCGGTTCGCGGGATGTAATCCGCCTGTCTACTCGCGGGGACTATATGCTTCCGGATGAAGCCGTGCGAAGGGAAACGTTCCTTATACAAGATGACAGCAATAGGAAAGTAAATATTGAAACAACTTAAAAACAATAATTTATGGCAACAATTAGACCATCTATCTATGTCGGCCTCGGAGGCACCGGCATAAAGTCAATTTCCAAGACAAAGAAAATGTTCGAGGATGCATACGGAGAAAAGAATATCCCGTCCCAAATTGCATTTGCGGCGATTGATTTCGATCTGTCAGAGGATCAGAATCTTCCTACATCAATGCATGAGGACTTCCTCATGATTAAAAACACAAGCAGCCCAAGGCAGCTATATGACGTGCGCCGTAAAGCAGGACATTTTCAGTGGATGTTTCCGGGTAATTCCAAATTTGTCGGTGATCTGATAAGCGATGGCGCAAGTCAGGTGCGTACGACAGGACGATTTTATACCGAGATGATTATCAATAATATCGAACGTCGTATTGCTGATTGCTATACCCAGGTCACGAATATCCAAGGAGATATGGATATCAGAGTGGATAAGACTCATTCGGTCGATGTCCATATTGCCATGTCTTTGGCCGGAGGTACAGGATGCGGTTCGTTCCTTAATGTTGCCAGCATGTTGCGCGACAAATATCAGGATAAGGTGAAGATAATAGGATACGGAATACTGCACGGTGTCTTCCGTACCATGGATCCGACTACGAACAAGACTCCTCGCGTTGTATCGAATGCCTATTCCGCTATTCTCGACCTCGATTATCTTATGGGGGCGTCTGTCGAGAATCCTATACCTCTGACTCTCAATGGCAAGAAAACAGAGCTGAAGCGTCCTATTTTCGATGAGTTCTTTGTCGTAGACAATGAAACGGAAAACGGGAAACGGGTCGACAACATTTCAAAACTATGCGAAGTCGTTGGTACCTGCATGTATGTAGCAGGCAGTGAAATGGGCAGCACAGTACAGAGTGGACAGTCAAATACGCTCTGGAAGAATGGCAATTTCAATATTTCTCCGAAGTTGGGCTGGGCCCAGGGTTTGGGAGCATGTCAGGTTGTATATAAAGGAAAGCTGCTGGCGGAAATATACGGATACAAGGCAGCGATTGAACTCATCCGCAAGATGCAGAGTTGCAGTGCCGATATGCAGCAGAAAGCACAGAGCTGGACGGAACAGGAGCAAATCCGCGAAGACGGCGATGAATATAATATGCTTATCGATGCAATATATGCGCCGGAAAAGATCACAAAGGTCAAAGGAATTGCTCTTGACGTGAAGGATAGCCTCCCTGACATCAAGGCCGCAGTTGAGAAAGAATTCGACAAACTTCCTAATGATTTTCCGAATGAAAAGAATAATGATGCTCGTTTAAAGGATCTCAACGACCATCTGCATACAACGGTATCTGATATGCTGAAACATGAATCCGGTGTCGGCAATGCTTTAACATTCCTGCAGACCTTGAAAGTGCTTTGCGAGAAATATAAGGCGGAGATGGATGCGGAGCGAATATCGAAAGAAAAAGAGATTGCTGCTTTGGTAGATAAACTTGAGACAAAAACATTCAAGGCATATCAGGAATACCGGGAGAAGTTTTTTACAACCAAGAATGGAAAACAGGAACATCTCGACAATATAGAGCGTGAAGTAAAAAAGATCAAGGTGCTGAAATTGGAAAGCAAACGCCGTATGATCGCCTATAATATTTACTTTTCCGTTTTGGCGACAATAGATGCCCTTCTCATACGCGTACAGGCAATAAATGATACACTTACTGCTCTTAAGAATTCTTATTCGTTGGACTTGACATCGAAACAGAATTCCTCAGAGAACAGTCTTGTGTTCGAATACGATCTGTCATACAAGGAGCGTGTGAATATGGCATTCAATCAGAATGATGTCGTGGTTACCGCATTCACAAAAACTTGTTCTTTATATGATATAAGACTTGATGATATGAGTGATGCTATCCTCAATTATGCGAGCGGATTGGATCAGGCGAAACAATATCGTGACAAGTTGATTATCGATGTCCTTAATGAATTGTCGGATAAAGATTACGAGCGTCTGAAAAAAGAGATCAATGAAAAATCAAGCCGTCTGCTCAGGCTTAATGATCGCGGACAGATCAGCGAGAGCAATGGCAATAAGCTGCCGACTTCAATGCTTGTGCAGAATTTTCTGATTTCTATTTACAGCAAGATTGGGCCTGACGGCGAACCTGTCAAATCAAGATTGGAATCTGATACTGAATTCTTGCGGAGTGATGATGGAAAAAAAGAATACATTCATTCCGACTTTGACTCCATGAAGCAGAAGATTATATTCTACAGGGCGGATATGGCGATAATACCGTATTGCATAGACGCATTCGATGACCTTACCGTTGAAAGCGAGTATGGTGTCTTTTTACGTGATTCGATGCAAAGCGGTTCGACAGGATTCAACCCTCATTTCGATCTTCAGATATTCGAGGATATGCGTAAGAAAGATTTCAAGCTCAAACCGGAGATGCAGAATGAAGCAATGCTCTATTGGGTCTGCGGCAATCTGTTTGGCTGGAGAGAGATAACTGAAGACATGCATATAATGGAAAAAGACCGTGACGGGGAGCCTATCCGTTGTACAGGCAAGGAAGAGGTTACACATCCTAAATATATCCGTGTCAAGAACGGAAAATATATGTATTGGGATGAGAACGGTGCTCCGGGTAAAGACCAGAAATGGAAGCCGATAGACAATACGGCAAGAAGGGATCATGCCTATAACTATTTCAAGACTGTGATATTCCCTGAACTTAAGACGGTTCTGACCCAAAAGATAAAATCTGAAATTGGTAGTAGAGGTGATGTCCATTATGTATCTATGGTGCAGAATATGATTGACAATGGAATCCATGATTATATAAATTGCGTTGTCTGCACCAACAAGAACTCGTCTACAATATCTGCCCAGAACGGAGGGGAGTGGAATCAGTATCTTGAGGAATGGAACTTTATCGAAAACGATCTTATAAATCGGTTGAAAAATATTAAAACTTTATAATCTATGAACTGTTGTGCTCATATTTTTATTGGAAAAGAGTTTGAACAGTTAATACAGGATATAGGCAGGGCCTCATATAGATACGGGGGCTCTGCCGTATCATGTATGCACTACTATCTGCTTGATTTGGAACAATCCGTACCCAAGCTACAAAAGTTGTCGATTAATTCTTCCGCACCGTCGGCCGAGTTGGACGGGTTGGACAATTATGTTGATGTCGCATGGGCCGACAATGATATAAAGAATATCAATCTGACCGAAATATACCGGTTAAATATATTCAATGACATTCTGGGCGGTGTGAACAGAGGCTCGCACAACTGTCTGTATGTGTGTATCCATTTCCCGTTCTATAAAGAACCGGCTTTCAGGCAGCTCGATGCCTTATATAAAGCCATAAAGGATGCAAGGACACCAAACAAGCTGTCTTTTATAGGCTATTGCAGCGATGTCGCGGAAATGATATCCCCTCTGGAAAAGAATGTCGAGAAACTTTCGGGTAAGAAGCAGGCATCGGCATTTGCGCGATTCAAAGAAAAAAACAATGTATTGAATAATGAACATCTTGTGCTGTTTCAGAATTCGTTCCAGAACGGAATGCCTTTGGATCTTACCGGCAAGTCGCTGGCCGACACGCTTGCTCTGCTGTTGTCACAATATGTGAATCACTATGACGAACTGTATCCGGATACAATGACTGATTCCGACCTTGTGTCATTCGGGGTATCCGCGTTGTCATTGGACAAATATAAGTTCATAGAATATCTGTTCTGTCAGACAATGCTGCACTCTATGAACATATCGTCCGTTATGGATGACAAGGTCAGCGTCAATGAGGTGTTTGCCAAAGTGCGTCAGATACTTCATAACAAAGAGCATGTTTTGTCGGAGTTCTTGGATAAACACAAACATGACAGCAGTGAAAGCCGGAATATTGTCGAGGCAGAAAAATTTATCAGCTACGAAGGGAATGCCATTATCGATAAATGTGAAGAGATACTTCACGAGAACAAGTCAATGCCGGTCAGGACTGCCATATTGGCGGCATTGTTGCAGACCCGGTGCGACCTTTTCCACCAGATGATATTTGATGCGGACAGTCCTGACTTGAACAGCCTTTTTGCAGAAGCTATCGATTATTTTATAGAGCACGACAAATCTCATTTTTATTGGACGGATGAGGATACGCCGCCCGTTAATCCTTTAAGTGATCTCAAAAACCTGAATAACCGGCTTATAAATACCGAATCCCAGATACTTGAACTTCAAGAGGCTTTGGATACATGCCGGGCAGAGCTTGAAAAACAGCAATTGGCGGAAAATGTAACGTCATTTCAGGAGGACGGATATTATCATATCGATGACCGGAGATATCGCCTGCTGCCTAATACGGAAGAAGAACCGTTGCAGGAAACGTATGTGCCTCATGAAGTGCATGCTGAAAGCCTGGATCTGCGGGGAAATTTCCGCGGAATACATGACCAGGGAGCGCAAGGTTCATGTCTGGCCTTTGCTTTGACATCCATTTTCGAATATGTCATGCGGAGCAACAGCCGCTGCCAGGAATATGATCTTAGCGAGGCATTCTTATATTACAATGCAAGGAAACTCGATCCGGATAATTCAGAGAACACAGATTGCGGCTCGAAATTCAAACCTGCATTAGACTCTTTATGCCAGTATGGAATCGCAGTGGAATCATTGTGCAGGTATGATGAGAATGTTTATGATAAAGAACCGTCAGCAGAGGCATACGATGATGCAAGGAAGCGTTTGCTGAGGAAAGCCGTAAATGTTTCGCACAATGTCGCAGACATTAAATCGGCTCTTGAGGACGGGTATCCTGTCGCTGCAAGTTTTACTCTTTGCCGGAGTTTCTCGGATGTGTCACAGGGATTTGTCCCTATGCCTGCTGATGATGAAATCGAAGAAGCGAGAAATAATGATTCCCACTCAGATAAACATTTATGTCATGCGATGGTTATTGTCGGTTTCGATGATAAGATAGGCTGTTTCCTCGTACGTAATTCATGGGGTACATCATGGGGTGAGCAGGGATATTGCTATATCCCGTATTCTTATATCGAGAAGGAGTGCCTTTTCAACTTTGCATGCATTCTTACTGAAATCGAATCTGTAGAATCGGTAATTAAGCAAGCAAAGGAAGTACCTGTTCTGCATCTGGATGATACAGATGTCAATATCCGCTATCATATTGCTCTCGCGGCTTTGCAGACCGAAAAGAATAACCTGCAGGAAATAAGACAGAAGAGAACAGCTGCCATGGTATATCTCGAACATCTCAAGCAAGTATTGTCGAACCATAGCGATTGTCAGAAATATATAGACAGAACCTGCGAGAAAACTAAAGAAGAACAGGATATTCTTAGAAAAAAGATTAAAAATGAGCAGGACGATCTTGATGAGGAGTATGATGAATTCAAGTCATTCAAGAGGAAGTTGATTTACAAGATGGCAGGGTATACTGTCGGCATCCTGCTCTCGGTACGCCTGTATAAATTTGTAGCACATAAGATTGCACATCTTCAGCACGTGGATTTATTTCGCGATTTGATAGATTATATTGAAAAAATCTGTCTGTCCATTAGGAACTATTTCGCAGATAAACCGCTCATTTCATTACCGATTGATTTTAGTATCCATCGGATTCATTATGTTGTAATAGTGGTGATTATCGGCGTCTTGTTTTATAAGGGATGCAAGGCATGGCGTATATGGAAGGAAAGTAAGAACGAGCATGAACGGCAGATCTCCCTTTGCAATAAAGATATTTCCGCCAAACAAAAAGAGATCGACGGTTTCCAGTTCAATACCCAGGTCGCTCAGAAGTGGGTGGTTGCATTGATTAAGTTGCAATCCGCAGTTCAGCAGCGGTATACAAATATGATATCGCGTATCAATAACTTGCGTTCTTGGTATACTGACTTAAGTGAGGCGGAAAGAAATATAGACTTGCAATCGGCGGTGCCTTATACAACTTTGCTGGATAAAGCTGTTCTGGATAATTTCTTTGAAAATTCGATAAAGAACGATCCGAATTTTGAGATTGACTATTCCGAGAATCTGGACCGGCATCGTAATACAGAGGATTATCTGAACGCTTATCAGGAAAATATAAGAAACAAGATAATATCGCTGTTGGCCAATCATCCGCGCTTGCAGTCATTCAACATTACTGAACATATCGTATCGGATGCCTATAGTGATATTGCAAGAAAAGTGGCTTCACGCGGTGACAATAGCATATCAATGGAAAATGTAAAGAGGCAGTCTGATGTATTTATGCACATCAATCCTCTGAGCACAGGTGTAATTATGCCGTCCACATACGTTATTGCCCCATACTATCAGCAACATACCAATAAAATACGCCAGAGGGTTGGTTACGGCTTTGATACTTATTTGCCGTCGGATAATGTCTACAGTTTCGTTCTGTTGCAGATAATGAGCCTTAAGTTTGACGATTGCACAATGTTTCAATAATCTTCAAGCATTCAGGGAATTGTAAATTCTGACAGTATGGAAGAGCTAATGGATCTGCAAAAAGATTGTCTTTATTTCAATGCCCGCGTACGGATTTGCTATGTTCTTCCCGATGGTGAGGATTGGGAGATGGACTTCGTGAAATCTCTAGGAGTAAGGCTTGTTCAGACTCACAAATATGATGACTGCATACGTTGCGAGATAAATGATGACGGATGGGGTGGAATAAATGCGCTGTTTATCACCAATACCTCGGAAGTGCGGCTTCTTAGGACCGCGGTTTTATTTGATACGTATTATTAAAATTAAATTAATGAACAGAAGGAATGCTAAATATAGTTACATATATTAGAACCAGGATAAAAGTGTTATACGATAAGTATGATACAAAGGAAATGCAATTCATATCCACATTGTTCTCAGTCCTTTCAACCGTGGTAATGACTTACCTGACGGTTATGATGTCTATTGCTAATGACAGGATGGCGGAAGCCAATGATAGGATGGCAGATTCTAATGATATGATGAGCATAAGTGAAAATCAGGCGTTTGTTCTTGCCCGTTATCAACACACATTCGCTTTGTGCCAGCGTTTCGGTGAAACGTATGAGGATGTTGAAAATATTGAACGCTACGAATATAAGATATGGGAAGAAAACGATCCTGAATACGAGTTCAACCCGAATAATAAGAATTTCCAGGACTACAGGCAGATAAAAGAAAGATGGGCGGTAACGGATTCTACCGGTATGGAGGCGATTCAGAATGAGCGCTTGCAATATCTTAGAAACAACAGTTTTTTCCAGCAGGTCCTTCAATACTTTGAGGAAGCGAAAATTTTGCATAAGAAAAAATTGTTGGATGTAGATGCATTCGAGAATGATTTGATGGGCGTAATGTACCGTCTGCACAGAACGCAATATCCATCAATAGATGAATATATACAATACATCCGTTCTTGTTCCAGCAGGATCAACAAGAGTGAAATATGGGACGGATACTATTATTGTGCACAGAATATAATGAGCCAGTATTACCATTTGCCGCAGTCAGGTACGATTGTTAAAATGTTCGTTACAGAGGGAGATAAAGTTAAGGTAGGCGATAAACTATTGTCTTATAAATTGTCTGGTTCAGATAAAGAGGAAATCCTGACTGCCGGACAGAATGGCGAAATCATGGCATTGTATGTTTCACCTGGCGAAGAATGTGATATAAAGACATTTCTTTTGCGTATCAGCCAAAGAGACTACTTCACTGAAGCCGGCAAATAGATTACTTTATTATAAATTTTAAAAATCTTGTGTCTAATTTTTAGATCTGGTACATACGAGTACTATCTGCTCAAGCAACCATCTAAGACAGACGGGAATAGTCCCTCTTGTACAACACGTACATAGTGACGAATATCAATGTACGTATGGTGCGGAATGCACCCCCCCGAAAAATCAATAAAAAACAACTTAAAACAATAACTTATGGAAAGAATCAGACCATCTATTTATGTCGGTCTCGGAGGCACCGGCATAAAAGCGATCTCCCAGACAAAGAAAATGTTCGAAGAAGTATTTGGAGAAAAGAATATTCCGTCCCAGATAGCATTTGTGGCGATTGATTTCGATTTGTCGGAAGACCCTAATCTTCCGACATCCATGCATGAGGATTTTGTTACGATTAACAATATAAACAACCCAAGGCAGTTATACCAAAACCGCATTAAGGAAGGTGACTATCAGTGGATGTTTCCGGGTAATGCAAAATATATCACTAATCTGGTAGGTTATGGCACAAACCAGCTGCGTACGACAGGACGATTCTATACTGAAATGATTATTAATAGTATAGAGCGCCGTATTGCTGATTGCTATACTCAGGTTACGAATATCCCGGGAGGTATGGGCTTATATGGAGTCGATATTCATATTGCAATGTCTTTAGCCGGCGGTACGGGAAGCGGTTCATTTTTAAATATTGCCAGCATGTTGCGCGACAAATATCAGGATAAGGTGAAGATAATAGGATACGGAATACTGCATGGCATATTCCGTACAATGGACCCGTCTGCAAATAAGACTCCGCGTATTGTCGCAAATGCTTATTCCGCTATTCTTGACCTTGATTACCTTATGAGTGCATCGTATGATAATCCTATACCGTTGACGCTCAATGGCAGGAAAACAGAATTAAAACAGTCTATTTTCGATGAGTTCTTTGTGATTGACAATGAAATGGAAAACGGAAAACGTGTCGACAACATTTCAGAACTATGCGAAGTCGTTGGTACCTGCATGTATGTGGCTGGCAGTGAAATGGGCAGCAAAATTATGAGCAGTCGGTCTTCTATACATTGGAGATACGGCGGCCTATTCAATATTTCTTCGAAGTTGGGTTGGGTCCAGGGTTTGGGAGCATGTCAGGTTGTATATAAAGGGAAACTGTTGGCGGAAATATACGGATATATGGCAGCGATTGAACTCATCCGAAAGATGCAGAGTTGCAGTGCCGATATACAGCAGAAAGCACAGAACTGGACGGAACAGGAGTACATCCGCGAAGACGGCGATGAATATAATATGCTTATCGATGCAATATATGCGCCGGAAAAGATCGCAAAAAAGGTCAAAGGAATTGCTCTTGATGTAAGGACCAGTATAGCCGATGTCAAGGTTGCTGTAGCAAAAGATCTTGACGAACTTCCTAATGATTTCCCTGATGAAAAAACCAATGCCGTCCGTTCAAAAGAAATTAATGCGCACTTGCAAACGACGGTATCTGATATGCTGAAACATGAAGCCGGTGTCGGCAATGCTTTGGCATTCCTACATACGTTGAGAATGCTTTGCGAGAAATATAAGACGGAGATGGACGATGAGCGAATATCGAAAGAAAAAGAGATTGCTGCTTTGGTAGACAAACTTGAGACAAAAACATTCAAGGCATATCAGGAATACCGGGAGAAGTTTTTTACAACCAAGAATGGAAAACAGGTACATCTCGAGAATATAGAGCGTGAAGTAAAAAAGATCAAGGTGCTGAAATTGGAAAGCAAACGTCGTGTTATCGCCTATAATACATTCTCTTCCGTTTTGGCGACGATAGATGCGCTTCTCACACGCGTACAGGCAATAAATGATACACTTACAGCTCTTAAGAATTCATATTCTTTGGAATTGACATCGAAACAGAATCCGTCAGAGAACAATCTTATGTTCGAATACGATTTGTCATACAAGGAGCGTGTGAATATGGCATTCAATCCTGATGATGTTTGGGTTACCGTATTCACAAAAACTTGTTCTCTCTATGATATAAAACTTGATGACCTGAGTGATGCTATCCTCAATTATGTGAGCGGACTGTACCAGGCGGAACAATATCGTAACAAGTTGATTGTTGATGTCCTTGATGAATTGTCCGATGATGATTACATACGTCTGAAAAAGGAGATCAATGAAAAATCAAGCCGTCTGTTGAAGCTCAATGACCGCGGACAGCTCAGCAAGACCCACGGCAATAAGATGCCGACCTCAATGCTGGTGCAGAACTATATGATTTCCATTTATAACAGGGTCGGACCAGACGGAGAGATCCTTAAGTCAAGGCTGGAAGCTGACAACGAATTTCTGAGGAATAACAACATTAAAAAAGAGTATATTCATTCCGGCTCCGATTCTATGAAGCAGAAAATCATATTCTATAGGGAAGATATGTCAATTATTCCTTACTGTATTGATGCATTTGACGACGTGACCGTTGAAAGTGAGTATGGCGTCTTTTTGCGTGATGCGATGCAAAGCGGCTCAATGGGATTCAATCCGCATTTTGACCGTCAGATATTTGAAGATATGCGTAAAAAAGACTTCAAGCTCAAGCCTGAGATGCAGAACGAAGCTTTGTTCTGTTGGGTTTGCGGCAATCTTTTCGGCTGGCGTGAAATAACCGAGGATATGCATATAATGGAGAAAGACAGTGACGGCGAGCCTGTTCGTTGTGTGGGTAAGGAAGAGGTCATACATCCTAAATACATCTGTGTTAAGAACGGGAAATATATGTATTGGGACGAAATTGATCAAGAATGGATGCCGATAGACAATACGGCAAGAAGGGATCATGCTTATAGTTATTTTAAGACTGCGATGTTCCCTGAACTCAAGACTGTTTTGACCAAGAAGATAAAAGATGAGATTGACAGCAGGGGTAAAGAGTACTATATATCGATGATCCAGAATATGATTGACAATGGAATCCATGATTATATCAACTGTATTGTCTGCTCGAATGAGGACTCGCTTACAATATCCTCCCAGAATGATGGTGCGTGGAATCAGTATCTCGAAGAATGGAGCTTTATCGAAAAAGATCTTATAAACAGTCTTGACAATATTAAATCTTGATGATTTATGTACTGACTTTTAGAACTGGTACAATATAAAGTAAAATAATACCCTTTTATATATACTTGCGTGTTATGCCGTCAGGATAAAGAACAGTGACTCGCAAGACTTGTAATTTCTATGCGTGAGTTTATACGCAATCCGCCGGCGGAAGAATTTCGGCCGGCGGATGTTGCAAGGGGACTGATGTCCCGTGTTGTTTTGTTCTTTGTCCTGAACGTTGCTCTGTTCGTTGCCTTAGTCGTTGCTTTGGGCGAGTTTCTCGCGTATCTTGGCGTCGATCTCGTTGCAGAGTTCAACGTTGTCCTGCAGAAGTTGCTTGACAGCCTCGCGGCCTTGTGCGAGTTTAGAGTCGTTGTAGCTGAACCAGCTGCCGCTCTTCTTGATGATCTCGAGTTCGGTACCCAGGTCGATGATCTCTCCGATGCGGCTGATGCCCTCGCCGAATACGATATCGAACTCAGCTTTCTTGAAAGGCGGAGCCATCTTGTTTTTCACGATCTTCACCTTGACACGGTTGCCGAGAGCCTCGTCGCCGTCCTTGATCTGGGTCGTGCGGCGCACGTCAATACGCACGGACGCGTAGAATTTGAGGGCGTTGCCGCCTGTCGTTGTCTCCGGATTGCCGAAGAGTACTCCGAGTTTCTCGCGCAGCTGGTTGATGAAGATGCAGCAGGTATTCGTTTTTGAAATGTTGCCTGTAAGTTTGCGCAGGGCCTGGCTCATCAGACGCGCCTGGAGACCCATCTTGCTGTCGCCCATCTCGCCTTCGATCTCGGCCTTAGGGGTGAGGGCTGCCACTGAGTCGATGACGATGATGTCAATGGCGCCGCTTCGGATCAGGTTGTCTGCGATCTCGAGGGCCTGCTCGCCGTTGTCAGGCTGCGATATAAGCAGCGTGTCGAGGTTCACGCCCAGGTTCTTGGCGTAGGTGCGGTCGAACGCATGCTCCGCATCGATGATCGCTGCAATTCCGCCGGCCTTCTGTGCCTCTGCGATGGCGTGGATAGCCAGAGTGGTCTTTCCTGAGGATTCCGGACCATAGATCTCAACGACCCTGCCGCGCGGATATCCGCCGATTCCAAGGGCGTGATCCAGCGAAAGCGAGCCGGAAGGAATGACGTCGACATCGAATTTCGGAGCGTCGCCGAGTTTCATGATGGTACCCTTTCCATAATCTTTCTCAATCTTGTCCATCGTGGCCTGAAGCGCCTTGAGCTTCGCTGCCTGCAGGTCGGTGCCGTTTGTGTTTGCCAATTCTTTAGCCATAGTAAATTTTGTTTAACAGTGAGTAACTATCCACTTTTTGCAGAGACAAAGTTAATAAAAATTATGTATTTTTGTTACAGAAGGCAGTGCAAACCTCAGAAATCATTAAATAAGCCGCACGGAAACACGATTAATATTTTTATACTGCCTACGCATGAACGCAAACGGGCAAACATTTGCCTTTTGTGTCCGCTTTATGCCGCGTGTGCCGGCGCTGTCTATGTGGTCGGAGAGTGAAATATTCAACTTACTCGAAGAGTTGAGCCGACTACAATTTGTAGTCAACTGAAATACTGAGAAAATTCTCAGTAAATTTTGGTACTGATACAATATATTAGTAGATTTGAATTGTGATTCATCACGATAAGATTATGTCACAGAAACAGGCAATGCAATTATTCAATGACAGGCAGATAAGGACTGCCTGGGACCAGGATGCCGAGAAATGGTATTTCTCCGTGGTCGATGTTATCTGGGCGCTGACCGAGAGCCAGGACCCGTCAAAATATTGGCGCGTGTTGAAGACGCGACTCAAGAAGGAAGGAAATGAAACCGCTACAAATTGTAGCACTTTCAAAATGCAGGCTGCAGACGGCAAAATGCGCCTTACCGATGTTGCCGACCAGGAGCAGCTGTTCCGTCTGATCCAGTCTATCCCGTCACCGAAGGCAGAGCCGTTCAAGCAGTGGATGGCCCGTGTTGCGTCGGAGCGTCTGGATGAGATTCAGGACCCGGAGCTGGCTATTGACAGGGGATTCGAATATTATCGTCAGCTGGGATACAGCGAGGGCTGGATCCAGGAGCGCATGAAGGGCAAGGAAGCCCGGAAGGCCCTGACGGACGAATGGAAGCGTACAGGGGTCAAAGACAGCCAGTATGCCACGCTGACGGATATCATCACGCGCGAATGGTCCGGATTTACCACAAAGCAGTACAAGCAATACAAGGGGCTGAAGAAGGAAAACCTGCGCGACAACATGACGCGTATGGAAAGCGCTCTGAACACGCTGGCGGAAGTGGCGGCGACGGAGCTGTCGCAGCAGCGCAACCCGGCAACGTTCGAGCAGAATGCAAGTGTGGCCAGGAGCGGCGGACATGTGGCCAAGACCGCACGCGATGAGCTGGAGAAGCAGCTGGGCCGGCCGATAGTATCCCCTGCGAATGCGAAGGGCTTGAAGCTGAAAGGATAGTGCCAGCCTCAACGGGCAAGCGGACAGCCTCAACGTGAGGTTGATATAAAACGACATGACAGAAGACGTCAAAAGAAAAGGACATCCGGCGGGGTGTCCTTTTTTTGTTGTTGTCGGTTCCGGTTCCTTTCGGTCTCGGCCGTGGCGTGTCCTTATCGTTCCGGGTCGTACGCCTCCAGCCTGGCGATGAGCCGCCGGCATTCGTTCCGGGTGAGTGCTATGTGGCCACGGCATCCTCTCTCCTTGATGCGTATATGGTTCTTGCCTGCCTTTGTCGCCCGGTATTCAAAAAGGTAGTCAACAGTAAATGTCCTGCTTTGCCCGTCCTCGAGGTCGAACATCCCCAGCAGATCGCGCATTGTTGACAGGGCCTGAGACTTCGTTTCGCCCAGGTTCATTGTAAACGGAACGCCATATTGGGTATATGTAAGCAATCCATAATTGAGGTAAGTCCTGCATATCCAGATATTGCCGAGTCTCACGGCGGCGATCCTCTCAGTTGCCCTTTGCGGCTCCGGGGACGTGAAGTTTATGGTCGATGCGTTGAGGCCGGTCTGCGCGTTGGCCGTGATGGCTGCGCATGCGATAGCGATAGCGATGATGATTCGTTTCATGGTGGGTGTGTTTTTGTGGGTGTGTAATGCAAGTGTCGTGCCGTGTCAGTCGCTGATACGTTCAATGATGGTGAGCAGGCGGACAGCCTCAACGGATGGAGGAAAGAATCAGATATGATTTATTACGTCATCGGAGAAACGGAAGTCCGCGAGTTTGCGGCCGATGTCCTGAATGGCATCCTGAATCTTCAGCAAGTCATCGTGCGAGAAGTACGCCCGGCTGTTGTTGATGACGTGGCCGTTCAGGCGCTGGCTGAACCATGCGCCGGACTTTCCGAAATACTCTTTGGCGATATAGTTTCCCGGCACGATTTTCAGGATCTTGGCAAGTTCCTTTTTTGCCGCCATGCTGTGGGCCGCGGCTCCGAACTCTACGGCGGTACTGTTGAGGAAGTCCTTGGCATCTTCCGGATTCTCTGTGTACAGCTTGTGCAACTCGTCAAGAATCTGGTTTTTTTCCTTGTTGCTGCGAGCATGCAGGAGGCGCTCACGCAATTCAATCATTGTTTGTCTGTGCATATGTTGTGGGTTCTACTATCTGTTCCAATGGCTGGGGTTAAAATTAAACTTCTTCTTCATCAGGGCTTTCTGCCCCTCGGTGTTTCAGCGCCTTTATTATTTCGGCTATCATCCTGTCATGTCTCGTCATATTCGCGTGGCATGCTTTATATGTCGGCTACTTCATCAGGTAGACTTATGACTTTTTTACTATGACCTCACCTCATGTTGAATATCCTCTTGTTAGGCTAATGCAAATATAATAAATATTTGTTAAATATCAGAATAAATAATACATTATGATGCAAAAAGAATAAAAGCCGAGATAGATATGGCCAGGTGCTGGACAGCATGGCTACGTATGACAGGATTATGAGCGTGTAGCTCTCCGCGAGCGGTGAAATAACGCTTGGGGTTGTTTAAGGTTTTGAATAATAATTGCTTGGATTTTGAAATGATTTTACGGAATCAAATATTTCCGTATATTTGTATTGCGAAAGGGTTAGAACAACGCCTTGAGTGAGCAAAACTTTTCGGCTCGGAGAGAAAAGAAAAACCTACCAAAATTTTAAAAGCCATGAGTTTCAAAGTCACTTTTAAAATTTGGAAAATTAGAGTGAGCTTTGAAATTGCACTCTAAACTCCAGACCGAGGGTGGGACACCACCCACCCTCCTTTTGGTAGGTTTAGCGCAAATATACAAACTATTATGGAAAAAGAAAACAAATGGGGCGGCAAACGCGAGGGTTCCGGACGCAAGTCCAAGAATGCGACAACCGCAAGTTTCCGTCTGAACAACGAATTGCTGGAGCGTGTCGTCAGCCTAGCTGCGGAACGGGGATGCACCAAAACCCAGATTATCGAGGAAGCGCTGCGGATGTACTTCGCATTGTAGCAGAAAGTATGACTACAAAGTCAGAATAACTCTTTGGGGGCTGAAATTCTTTGGAGGCTGTAACTCTCTGGAACTTACAATCTTTGGAAATTGAAACTCTCCAGGAATTGAAGGTCTCTGGAATTGAAACTCTTTGGCGGCTGTAACTCTCTGGAATTTAGGTTTTTGGAAATTAAAACTCTCCAAGAATTGAAGGCCTCTGGAATTGAAACTCTTTGCTGACTGAAACTCTCTGGAGATATACAATCTCTGGAAATTGCAGTTCTTTGGGAATGGTAAGTCCGGTGGCAAGGCCGATGGCGGTCTTATTGTCTCATTATGTATTTTGATATGTTATCATAAAATCAAGGATAATTCCATTATATTTGTGAAAAAAAATAAAGGATATGGCAAGAGGTGGTAAAAGGGAAGGGGCGGGCCGGAAGGCTATGGAAGCTGGCAGGCCGCGTGTGATAATGAGCTTTTCATTGTCTCAGCGCAGCAAAGAGATCATTCAGGATTTGCGGGCGAAGAATATACCGGTCGGTCATGTGATTGACGGGTTGCTGGCAAGTTTTGCGGAAAAGTAAAAAACATTACCTTTGCAGTGGCCAAATGCCCGTCATGCGGAATATGGGCGGCAATTGGATTTTCGCGATATGAAAAAGAAACTTTTGGGAATGACTCCGGAGCAGCTGCAGACCGTCGTACTGCAAATGGGACTGCCGCGTTTTACAGCGGGCCAGATCGCCCGCTGGCTGTATAAAAAGAAAGCGGGGAGCATAGATGAGATGACCGATCTGTCCAAGGCCGCGCGGGAAAGGCTGTCGGCCGAATACGAAGTCGGCCTTATCGCACCATCTGAATATATAAGATCTTCGGACGGGACGGTGAAATACCTTTTCCCTGTAATCTGTACGGTAGGGGACAGGACGGAGGAATCGGCTGTGGAGGCGGTTATGATCCCGGATGAGGGCCGCGCCACACTCTGTGTCAGTAGCCAGGCCGGCTGCAAGATGTCCTGCCGCTTCTGCATGACGGGACGCATGGGCTTCCACGGCAATCTGGACGCCGCTCAGATCCTTTCCCAGCTTATCGCCATTCCTGAGAGCGATGCCCTCACAAATTGCGTGTTCATGGGCATGGGGGAGCCGCTGGACAATTACGGAACGCTCTCCGCCGTGCTCACCTGCATGACTGCGGACTGGGGTTTCGCATGGAGTCCGAAGCGTATCACCGTATCTTCGATAGGCGTCCTGCCTATGCTGAAGCGTCTGCTTGACGAGCACAGGTGTCATGTCGCCATATCGCTCCACAACCCGTTCCCTGATGAAAGGCTGTCCGTAATGCCGGTACAGGGGGGCTTCGATATCCTGAAGGTCGTTGAACTGCTAAGGCAGTACGACTGGGCAGGACAGCGCCGCATAAGTTTCGAATACACGATGTTCGCCGGCTTCAACGACAGCAAGCGCCATGCCGATGCTCTGTGCCGCCTGCTCAGGGGCATGGAATGCCGCGTCAACCTGATACGTTTCCACAAGATTCCGGATTTTCCGTATGAGACTTCGTCAGCCCCTGTCATGGACAGTTTCCGCCAGAGGCTGAATTCCAACGGAATAACGGCCACGATCAGGGCTTCGCGCGGTGAGGATATCCTGGCTGCATGCGGTATGCTGGCCGGTAAAGACAGACATTAGCGCCGCTTGATTATGAAACGGCTTTAACAGCCTATTAGAAAAAGGATTATGAAAAGATTGTTCACAATGTTGACAGCAGTCATGCTCTGCCTCCTCGCTTCGGCCCAGGTCAAGGAGCTCGGCGATGCCATGACAGTCAGCAACCGCGGCGCATGGGACGAATTCCGTGCGCGGATGAAAAAGATACACCGTAAACGCCCCGTCGTGGCGCTTGTGCTTGGCGGAGGCGGTGCCAAGGGTACCGCCCATGTCGGCGTGCTGAAATATCTGGAGGAGATCGATATGCCCGTGGACATGGTGCTGGGCACAAGTATGGGCGGTCTGATAGGCAGTCTTTTCTCACTCGGATATACCACGGACCAGATAGATACGCTTATATCCGGAATGGACTGGCCTATAATGATGTCGGACAAGATTCCCGATGAATTCATCACATACCAGAAGCGCAAGTACAAGGAAAAATACGCGCTCAGCATTCCATTCGATTTCGAGAACGGCCATTTCAAGAGAAGCATGCCTTCGGCCTATATCACAGGCCAGAATGTCGGCAACCTCATCAACAGCCTTACCGTGGGATATTCTGACAATATGCGTTTCTGCGACCTCCCGATTCCTTTCGCATGCGTGGCTACGGACCTTATCGAGGGAAAAGGGCTTGTGTGGGTGAACGGCAGTCTGGGCGAAGCCCTGCGCACTACGATGAGCATTCCTGTCGTGTTCGCCCCTATCCGCAAGAACGGACGTTTTCTTGTGGACGGCGGCATGATGGACAACTTTCCGGCTGATGTGGCGAAGGCCCTGGGCGCCGATATCGTGATAGGCGTTTCCGTGGATTCGCCAAGCATCAAATACGACGATGCCTACAATCTCATGGATGTGGTGTCCCTGACTATCGACCTGAGCGGCAAGACACGCCTGGAAGAGACACTGAAAATACCGGATGTGCTGCTGAAACCGGATCTCGAAGGCCTTACCTCTCTCAGCTTCAGCGAGGACAATGTAAGGAAACTGATCAACAACGGCTACAAGGAGGCCTTCGCGCACAGCGAGGCGCTTGCGGCACTGAAGAACAGGATCGGGCATAAACATTCGCTTGAACGCCATGCTCCGGCGGCGAAGTCCCTTATGACCGATGACGTGAAAATCAGCGACATAGTCTTCTCCGGCATTACCGACAAGGAAAAGGAGGTCCTGCTGGAGAAATTCGACATAGCGCAGCACGACCTTATCAACAAGGCTATCCTTGACGACAATGTGGCCCGCATGTTCGCCACCAACACTTTCCGGAACGTCAGCTACAAGCTGCTGGGGAAAGGCCCCGAATATGTTTTGCAGCTCAATTGCGAGAAAGGCCCTCTACACAAGTTCGGCCTGGGAGTGCGCTTCGACACGGAAGAAATGGTGAGCGCCGCTATAAATGTGGGTTTCTTTGCCCATTCGCTGTATGGGTCGAGGGTGGACTGCGACCTCAAGCTTTCTGCGAACCCTTACGCCCGTCTGGAGTACAGCTTCAACCTGCCTCATTTTCCGAGGTTCGCGGTGTCGGCTGACCTGCGCTATATCAGTACGTCGCTGATGAGTTTCGCGGACAGTCCGTTCAGTATGAAAAGCTTTTCTTCCCGTCAGGAGATATATTTCACTGATTTCCAGTGGAACAAGTTCGACCTGAGCGCGGGCCTGCGCAACAGCGCGGTAAGGGTGGGCGAGTGCTCTGAGATTACTGCGAATCCCGAGCTTGTAGGCAAATATACGAACCATACCGGCCTGTTTGTCAGAGGCGAGATGGACAATATGAAAGGCGGCTCGTATTTCCCTACGCAAGGTTCCCAGATAAATCTGGAGTATTCATGGCAGTTCCAGAGCAATATGAAGGATTACGGCGACTTCGCGGCCTATAATTACCATGCGATAACGTTCGATTCAAGGACGGCCGTGACACCGGCGGATTATTTCACTTTCATATTCTCCTCAAACTTACGCTGGCTTTTGTCTCCGGACCTTGAGAACATACCTTTCTATTTCCGCAACATTGTGGGCGGCGACATGCCGGGCCGTTATGTTCCGCACCAGAAGGCGTTCAACTGCATAAACAACGCATATTGCCTTGGCAATGCCATGCTCCTTCTGGGTACCGGTTTCCGATTCAAGGTTTATGAAAAGCAGTATCTTGCGCTGCAGCCCCAGCTCGCACTGCACAATGACAAGCTCTGGGGACCATACGACGTGTCATCGGCTGCGGCATTCTTCGACAGGCATTCGGTATACGGATGCGCGCTGGAATATTCCATGGAGACTGTCGTCGGCCCTATCAAGGCCAATCTGCACTGGTCCAGTCTCAACAAGGGCAGCAGGACAGGCGGCATAGGCCTGTATGTTTCAGCCGGGTTCTATTTTTAGACTCTGTCTGAAATGGGCATTCTTTTTTCATATTACATCCTGACGGCAATTTCCGTGCTCCCTGACTGTGCTGCCGCATTACGTATCAGCCAGACAGTTTCAGCCGTATTACTTGGCATAGGTAATGCAGGTGCCTTCTTGGCTGGTCAGACAGTTGCTGCCGCTGTCCTCTCCGGCTGTGTAGCCGCATTACTTGGCATTCCGGCTGTTACCGCAATCCTTTATAGGATGCCGGGACTGTCACGACAATCCGCAACTGTCACATCCGGCAAGCCTTTCAAAACTATTTCTTAAATCTGCTGATGATATGCCGCAGGATTTCGCACATATTGATTCGTCTCTCCGTGAACCGGTTCAGCCGGATCAGGACAAATATTCGGCCCATAAGGGCTCAGGTTTGTCGCATTATGGCACTGGCCAGTCGCAGTCAGATTCCGGTTTGTTGCATTCTGATACCGTGCGATCCGGTTTCAAGGATAATGTGAAATTGGAGCCTGATTATACCAAGACTCTGGATTATCTCCGGCGACTGTGCTCCATGAGGGAATACTGCCGCCGCGATGTTTACGACAAGGCTTTCAAGCGCCTGGAAGACAAAGATGCGGCGCGCAGGGCTGTGGATACGCTGGTCGCCGAGAAGTTCGTGGATGAATCCCGCTATGCCTTGGCATTCGCACGTGACAAGGCCTCTATAAGGGGCTGGGGGCCTATGAAGATCAGGATGGCCCTGTCAGGCAAGGGAGTGCCACGGGATCTGATAGACGACGCTCTTGCCGAAATAGACGGTAGCAAGGCGGATGACAAGCTGCGCAAGGCTTTGCAGGCAAAGGCGCGGCAGTTGCATGGCGACTCTCAGATCAGGCTCAAACTGCTGCGTTTCGCTCTCGGCCGCGGATACGGCTACGATACTGCAAACTCCCTTGTCGCCGAACTCCTCTCCGAAGAGGAATGTTAATGCTGTTGTAGCATAAATATAATGCTTAAATTCTTGATAATAAATAGTATTGATGCGAATATGGTTCGTTCGGACAAATTTCATTACTTTTGCGGATGTTTGTGAGTATTACCGTTGACCGACGTTTTAATATCAAATATCCACAAGTACAGGAAGACCGAAACGCTTATATCAATTACGCTATAGTCTGCATTTCATGGGTGAAATAAATATTATATTTTGTTCATCTTGAATATCTTTGTCCGGTCGGACACCGTATCAAAAGAAAAGTGGCTGTGAATGTGTAATGTGCTCGGCTAAGTTTGGTAAGAACTGCTATGAGTATGGACGGATTTTTCAGGAATATGAAATACAAAAACAGATCTGAATATCAGCTCAAATTTGAAGACAAGGCCGGTATGATTTAAGAAAAGGAGCAGGAAATTGAACAGATGGCAAAAGGATATAGAACGTGTCAGTAGAGTAGCGCAACCTTTTCGCAACCACAAGATAGACTTTGAACCTATAAACCTCCGATATTCGGGTGGATAAATGGGCTGATGAGCGGAACAGATTTATAGCTAGCTGCTTTGTGATGTTAGCCCGTCAAATTGAAGACCTACCGAAGGTAAAAAATGCGTTGTAGGTAGCTTGTCACTATTTCAACAGGATGTGGCAATTTTGATTGTGGACTTCGCTGGGATGGGGCGCAGACTGGATTAGGAGTAAGATGCCTACCGAATAAGGTGTATATTTTATGCCTAACGAGTAGTAGAGATGTCAAGAAAAGGATACAGAGGGAAATATTTTTTTTGAAATTAACGCAAACACAGAAATATCCTTTCTGAGTTTATATGAATCAACACAGAGTATAAATTTCAATTTGAATACTAAAAGATTTTACAATGTTCATTAAGTATAGTTTTAAAAAATATTCTCACTTTGATCAACGTCCCAATTTCCATGTCCTCCACCTAGCCATTTCCCTGTAGATGCCCATATTTCATAATAATACATCCATTGAACGGCCCAATGTACTATAGTGGTAGATAAGAGCATAGATGAGTTCCATTCGTGTGGTAAATATAAACATAACCGTTGTTTGCCGTCATGATAGTCAAAAGTGTGTGGCAAAATTTTTGCTCCTGTTGCCAATCTTAATGGCTTAGGTGAGTCAATATATGCTTTGGGGGGACCACCCAAAGCATATACTATTTTCAGATTGTAGGTATCAGATAATGCGGATGGCTGAAAAGAGCCATACCATACCATTGTACCGTTAGAAACTTTACCTTTTGACAAGGGAAATTCATGTTTTAGAGCATTCAACTGCTGAATTGGAGTTATTTTTCTATTTCCTACCATAAAATGTATTTGTTGTGTTCAAACTTTTGCCAGAAGCACCGACAACTCCTGAAGAACTTAGTAATGACGCACCTCTTGTCAAATTTGTATTCCTTCTTTCTGATAGTAACTCCGTAATACGATAAGATGTGTCCTGCCCAAAAGTTTGGCGGATAGAATCAAATATCTCAGTCCTGTTTCGACCATTTATTATGCTTTTTAAATCACGTTGAAGAGCGTCAACCCACTTGTAGAAGTTTTCCTTCCGTTTGGGATGTGAAGGCCATTTATCCGCAAAGTTCTCTTCAGCATTAACTGGATTTCCGACCCAATCCTCTCCGTTCTTCCCTACAGAAATACCTCTTTTGATATTAATGGCTACATTTAAAAGGCCATCAACGATATTTTGCTCTCCATTATATGCTTTCGCGGCAAGAGTTGTTATAATAATAGAAATGGGCCTATCATCCTTGTCATTTCTGAACATCATATCCCGATGTCTTTTGAGTATTTGCACAATCCTTTGAAGAACAGTTTTGTCTTTTGTGTATTTGTCGAATGGCACAACTGCCTCCGCAAGCAATTTCGTTTGTTTTGTAGTTTGACATCTACTTGCGAACCACAGCGCATACCCATCAGGGTTGCTCTTTAGCCAATTAGCAATATTTGTTGATGTTGAATAGTCTTCGGCATATTTGTCTGTAATGCGAATTGATATCTGATCTACAGATCTATCAGAATATCCTTCTGCAAATAGTTTTGTCATTATACTACTGTATTCCTTATCCGCTACTGCAGGAAGGATATCCATATGATATCTCTCCTTTGGATTATCAGCATTATCTCTATACTGCAAGGTCCAACATCTTCTGCCTCCGTCTTTTTCCTTCAACATTGTTGAATATCTACCATTAGATTTTATTCGATTGCCTATGTGATCCTTTAACCTTTTCTGTGTCCAATAAGCGGGTTTTTCCTGTAGTCTAAAAACTAAATCAACATCCAAATCATCTTGTGGATTAATAGGTTGTATAATTGTGCCTAGACGAAGTGAACCTTGTGGCGTAACCGTTGGTTTGTAAATGGAAAGTGTGGAATCGTTTTCTAAATATTCTCCTACCGCTTTGTAGCTATTGGTTAAATTATCATACTGGGTTTGAGTGATATCAAGAGACTCTCCCAAAGTCTCAATGATATACTTGAACTCATCCTTTTGCTCAAATGTTAAATTTCTCATATTTAATCGATCGTTATTGTTTCTATATCTGTATTTTCCTGCATGCGGTAATCATATATCAACCATTTCAAATCAGCTTTAGGCATTCTGATGCGGCCGAGCTCCACTGCACAAGAAGCGGGAGCCGCCATAAACACTCGAATAGTATCAAATCCCAAAGCATTGGTTTTGATATCGTCCATTGTCTTCCGTGTAACAACTCGGAATTGTTCAAGTTGCGCCTTTGACTTCATCATATCATTCCCTGGCTCATCACATGTTATAGTCCAGATACTAGCATTGTCCCCAAAGCGTTGAGCGACTCTTTTTCTTATTGCATTTGCACTTAATGCTATGACAAGAATAGGTTCCTTACCTTTATCTTGAGGTTCTTCTACAATTATGTTATTAATACCAGCATTATCTAACCACCTCCATGTGTCAGGCTCTCGATGTTTCTGATAAACTTGAACATTGTATTTGTCATTCAAAACTGTACCTATTTTTACCAGTAGAGGTTGTGGGCCAAATGGGAAAAGAGAGATGTGAGAACAAACTCCAGTATCCAACGCTTTTATTACCTTATCTTTACATAGCATTTCAATTTGATTCTGTTCCACAAGCCAATATGTCTCTGTTTCCTCCCCTAAAACCATGTTTTTTAACTGTATCTCAACAGGTGTCGGATATACAGGATATCTTTCAGGTAATATAGCGTTGTTCAGCACTTCTTCGTGAAAGAAAGGAGTGTCGGCTCCTATCTTCGGACCATATGCAACGACTAAACTTTTGAGTTCTGGACGAATGCCTGTAAGCAAGTCGATTCTCTCCTCATGCTCTTTCTTCATTGCTTTTAGTATCTCCACCGTATACCGTTCTTCACCTAACTTGCTATCAATAAGTTTATGGCACTCTGGACATAAAAGAATAAGGTTGGAAGGGTCTTTTGCGAGTTCTTCTGATCTCTCATTTCCACGTGGGCCATTTTTCGAGTCACCTATGATATGAGCGTAGTTTGAAATATTACACTTCTCCATAGTTACCCCACTAACATATAGGCGTTTATTACAACCACGGAACTCACATCTCCCATGAGCGTTAAACCATAAATTACGTTTTACATCAGGTGGTATCGGTGTCTTACTCATCTCAATTAATTGTTATGGCATATACAACATTTGCGAAAGTTCTTGAATAAGCCCCAAACATAATGCTTGGGGCACATCCAAAACGAATTACTTGTTCCTTCTCGTCGAAGGTTTCTCTCTTTGTGAGAGAGCGCTACCAGCAATACTCTTGGTCCTTGCACTAGAACGACCATCTTGGAGAGCTTTTGATGCTTTGGTAGCAACAGCTTTCGAAGTTACTTTCGTTGCCATAGTATTCTATCCTGTCCTTGTCAGGGTTCCTTAGTGAGAACTATTCCAAGTTCTCGTAATACATACACCATACAACATATATGGATGCTTTTGTTGATACAAATATAATGCTAATTGAGGTAGTTGCTCATTTTCTTATTATATTTTCTTTAAAATAGAGTATTTTAGACATAAAATATTTCATATTTACTCAATTATATGACATTTTGTCTGTTTATTGCGGGTTAGCTCATATGACAATATGTCGGTAAATTGAGTGTTTGCCTCAATTTCTTGAAAAATATCTAAAATTATTGTACCTTTGCGGTCTCAAAACGATAAGGCCAATAGTTATGCTTATTAGATTTACTGTTGAAAACTATAGATCCATTGGTGAAGAAAAGTCTCTTGACCTATGTGCTTCGAATGCTATAAAGGATCTCGTGAATAGAGGCTATTCTACTGTTCAAGATAAAAAGTATCTTAATAGCATTGCATTTTATGGCGCTAATTCTAGCGGTAAAACCAATTTTCTTAGGGCTATCGGACAGATGAGGAATATTGTTTTGCATTCAGTCAGACTAAATGATAATGAACCTCTTCCGTATGAGCCATTTCTATTATCAACAAAAGAAGCAAGACCTACGAAATTTGAAGTGTCCTTCATTGACCCGGAAGACCGATCTCAGTTTGAATATGGATTTAAGTACAATGAAGATTCCATTGTTGAGGAATGGTTAGATGCCAAATTCCCTAGAAAATCAAAAAAACACTTATTCACAAGAACAGGAACAGAAATAATTCCAGATTCTATTTTTTTTGTAGAAGGGGAGAAATATAAAGATGTAAATCTAAACAAAAATAGACTATTCCTATCGCTTGTGGGGCAACTCGGAGGAGAGATATCAAACAGAGTTATTGAATGGTTCAGAACTAAGGTTATCGTACTCTCTGGTATTAATGATTCTAACTATTATAAACGAACGAGTCGTAATATCTATGAAAGTAGCGAATATAGAGAAGGGGTTCTTGACTTGATTCGTCAGATGAATTTTGGTTTCGAGGATATTAAAGCAGAAAAGGTTGATATGTCAAACATGACATTTCCTCAGGAACTTCCTGCAGAAATCATTGCAAAAATAAAGAATGAGACCTACATTGAAATTTCAACCGTTCACAATGTCTACGATGAAGATGGTAACATTGCAACAACCAGACAGTTCGAACTTGAAGGTAATGAATCAGCGGGAACGAACAAGTTCTTTAATCTTGCAGGACACATATATGAATCATTGAAAGATGGCAGGTGCTTGTGTATTGATGAGCTTGATTCTCAGATGCACCCCCTTATTTCTTGGAAGATAGTTGAGATGTTCAACAATACTGATATTAATACCTCTGGGGCACAACTCATATTTACAACACATGACACTCACTTACTCTCTAAAGAACTTTTCAGAAGAGACCAAATAATATTTATCGAGAAAGATAAGAAAGAGTCGTCTGATTTGTATACAATGCTTGATGCAAAACAACATTTGAATCATTCTCCACGAACAGATTCAAACTACCAGAAAAATTATATTCAAGGTAGATATGGTGCAATACCATTCCCAACTAATGATTTGCCTGAAGAATAAGATGCAGTAAAGAAAGGAGCAACGGAACAGATTTCTTCCTACTTTCGCAGTTCGACATCCATCACATTTATTATGTTGTATACAGAGTTTTGGGATGTCATTTAAGTTTGTCATATTTTAGTGCTATTTATAGTATTCTTGTTTTCTTTCCTTAATTTTGTTGGGGAAATGAAACGTTATCACTATTTTTGCACAATGCTGCGAGAATTCTCTTGATAGTGATATTTGAAGTTAGATGAAAAGATTAGGTACATATCCGGCAAAGCCATTTATCAAGTGGGTTGGCGGAAAAACTCAACTTCTTGATGATATAAAGAATACCCTACCTCGAGATTTGTCACAACGGGGAGAAGTGGTTTATGTCGAACCATTTGTTGGTGGAGGATCTGTTATGTTCTGGATTCTACAAGAATATCCTAACATAACAAAAGCTGTAATCAATGATATAAATGAAGAGTTAATTTGTACATATCGTGTAATAAAATCCGATGTAGAAAAATTAATTCTTGAATTGACTCGAATACAAACTGAATATCTTGCGCTTGATGACGTTGCACGAAAAGATTATTATTTATCTCAACGTGAACGTTATAATGAAAAAAATAACTCAGAGCTTGAGACTGCTGCATTATTTATTTTCCTAAATCGAACTTGCTTTAATGGACTGTATCGTGTAAACTCTAAGGGAAAGTTCAATGTTCCACATGGGAAATATGCTAATCCCAAAATTTGCGATGCGGAGACATTGAGGGCGGATTCTGCTATTCTACAACGAGTCGAGATTCTTTGTGGTGATTTTGCACAAACAGGTAGATATGCAGATGATAATGTCCTGTATTATTTTGATCCGCCATATCGTCCTTTAACAGAGACTTCTGCATTTACTTCTTATGCAAAAGAAGGTTTTGATGATGCTGAACAGACGCGCTTACGTGATTTTTGCGAGCAGATAGCAACACACAAATCTTTATTTGTGGCAAGTAATTCAGATCCGCAAAATGTAAATAGTGGAGATGATTTCTTTGATCATCTTTACAAAAGATTTTCCATTAAAAGAGTTTCTGCTGCGAGGATGATAAATTCAAACGGAAATGGGCGTGGAGCGATTTCCGAAATAATGATTTCCAACGTTGCCAATGCTTACTGATATGAGAAACTTTGATACTTGGCTAGCTGGTTTTAGACCTTCTATTGCCGATTATAAATATTACGTTGATTTCGATAAGGTTTTCAATAATGTGGAAACCATTAAAATTCCACTCAATATCTTGAATTCGCTTATTGGTTCCAGAAATATAGAGTATGAATTCAGAAATATTCTGGAACAATATCCGGAAACGCTAAGATGTATTCCTATTCTTTTAGCCAAGCGTGAGCTCGATATTATGGCTATGGATGAAGAGGGGCAGATTGATTTTCATTTTGACAAACCAAATTGCACGAATGAAGACTATGTCAAATTCATGCGAAAGACTGGCCTTTTTGATCTGATGGAGAATCATATTGTCAACAACCTTGTTGATTACGTAACCGGAATAGAAACGGGACTTGACTCCAATGGACGCAAAAATCGTGGTGGTCATCTTATGGAGAATCTTGTAGAGAGCTTTCTTTATAAAGCTGGGCTTGTGAAAGGCGTTAATTATTTCAAGGAAATGTATATCCATGAAATAGAGTCCAAATGGGGAATAGATCTGTCTTCGATTTCCAATAATGGTGGTGCAGAGAAAAGATTTGATTTTGTTGTAAAAGGAGAGAATACCATTTATGGAATAGAAACAAACTTTTATACTAGCAGTGGTTCCAAATTGAATGAGACGGCACGTAGTTACAAGACTATCACCATGGAAACTCAAGAATTGGGATATTTTAAATTTGTTTGGTTTACAGATGGTTGCGGCTGGCACAGTGCAAAGAATAATCTGAAAGAAACATTTGATGTATTGGAACACTTGTATAACATTGCGGATCTTGAGAACGATATTATTTCCAAAAAACTAAAATGAGTAAGAATTATGCCAAACCAGAATGTTTCAATGATATGTAATGGACAAGAACCGCTATGTGTAATTCCAATTAATGGCACCTATATTTTAGGAATATACAAAGGGACATTGTCTGACTTTGATATTCTGCTAAGATATCGTCAGAAAGAAGGAGAAAGATGGAGTCGTATCCGTACTCCTAAGCATATTCATTGGGCTGTAGATATGTTGATTAAACATTATAGTGAACCCCATGAGACGGACCTATTGCTAGATAGTTTACTTGAACAATGGAGCCGGACAGCTCCTTTAAAATCGAAAAAAGAACATGACCTTTTATTGTCCCCGGAGAATTTGTTGGCTGAAGTAAATAATGAAGCCCAGAAATACAGCAAATTAGCTGGAAAAGGTGAATATAGTGTTAAATTCCTGATATTGATTGCAAAGCTATTGATGGTTCAAGAAAAGACCAATAGACATGACGCTTATATGTTCAAGAATCTCTTGAAAAGATTAAAGAAACATAGAAATATTTTTGAAATTGTGTCAACAGCAACATTTCATTGATGTTAACTACATACTACAAATCGGGAAATAGGGATTTTACCCTTTTGAAAGGGGATTGTATCGAACTTCTGAATTCTTTTGATTTTAAGTTTGATATGATTTTCGCAGATCCTCCATATCATTTATCAAACGGAGGAATAAGCGTTCAAAGCGGTAAAATGGTTTCTGTCAATAAGGGTGAATGGGATAAGTCTAACGGATATGAGAAAGATTATCTGTTTGATAAATCATGGATTGCTGCTTGTCGCGATAAGATGAAAAGCAATGGAACAATTTGGATAAGTGGCACTTATCATAATATTTTCTCAGTAGCTCGATGCTTGACAGAATTAGGCTTTAAGATATTGAACTGCATTACATGGGAGAAAACAAATCCGCCACCAAATTTGTCCTGTAAATATTTTACTTATTCCGCCGAGTATATCCTTTGGGCTCGTAAAGAGT